>NZ_JBHRWK010000009.1:0-258103 GCF_042647925.1 Amycolatopsis speibonae | reverse complement strand
TCAGGGAAACGCCCGGTCCCATTCCGAACCCGGAAGCTAAGCCTGACAGCGCCGATGGTACTGCAACCGAAGGGTTGTGGGAGAGTAGGACACCGCCGGACTAAATTTAAAGAAGAAGAGGGCTCGAGCCCCGGTTGAGAACCATGAGTTCTCCCGGGGCCCGAGCCCTTTTTTCATGCCCACCTTCCGTCGCAAGCGGGAGCGCCGGCCCACTCACCCAGGCCGACCCCATGCCCACCCGCCTCCGGCGATAGCAAAGGTCCCTTGCTCTCCCCGCGGCGTCGTTCAGCAACTTCGCCGATCCACCGCGCGCCGTCGGACAGGCGACGAGAAGACCAGTGAAGTCGTCGTCTCCCCATAACGCTGCATCCGCTCTACGAGCTCTTCCAGCTCCATGGTGTTCCGACAGGCGACCCGCACCAGCCAGCACTCGTCACCCGTGACGTGATCGGCGTCGAGCACCTGAGGCAGCGCGAGGATCGTTTCGCGGAAGCGAGGCGTGTCGAGACTCCGCACCTTCGCCCGGACCATCGCCTCGATCGGGAGTCCGAGCTTCGTCAGGTCGACGCCGGCCGAGTACCCAGTGATGATCCCCTTCTCCTCGAGCCGCCGAACCCGCTCGGTCACTGCGGGCGCCGACAGCGATACCCGCCGGCCGAGCTCTGAGAAGGTCAGCCGGCCGTCGGACTGGAGCAGCTCGAGCAGCTGCCAGTCGAGATCATCGAGGTCCACGGAACTCCAGGTCGATCGTCATGCCTTCCAGGAATCTCCAGGCTAGCCGTCACCAAGACCTGGATTCTCCGATGTTGTGGATGATCACCGGTCAGCAAGATTGAGGCATGACGACCGCATCCCGCGTACTGACGTTCCCTGCTCTGGACAGCACGACCGCGGCCGCGCTCCTGCGCGCCGAACTCGCCCTCGACGTGGATCCCGACGACCTGGTCCGCGACCTCACCTGTGGCACTCAGCAGGGGTACGTGATCGTCGAGACCCGGGCACCCGAGGCTTTCGCGTCGGCTCGTATCCCCGGTGCGATCAATCTCCCGTACCGGGACATGACACCCGAATCGGTCAGCGGACTCGACCGGGATCTCGTCTATGTCTGCTACTGCGAGAGCATCCACTGCAACGCCGCGACCAAAGGGGCCCTGAAACTCGCGGAACTCGGCTTCCAGGTCAAACGCCTGTCCGGCGGCATCACCGCCTGGCAAGCAGCCGGCTATCCCGTCGACAGGGACTTCCTCGCACCCACCCTCACCTCCGCGGCCACCCCACGCTGCGCCTGCTGACCAACGGAGCAGGGGACCTTTGCTATCGCCGCCCGAGCGATAGCAAAGGTCCCCTGCTCTCCCGGCGGTCGTAGGCTGGGGTGGTGACCGCTCCCAAGCTGCTCGTCATCCAGCCAGATGAATCAGATCCGATCGGCCCCCTCGGCGACTGGCTCACCGAGGCGGGAGCCGACCTCGACATCCGGTTGCTGCCCGATCAGAGTCTTCCCGCTGACCTCGACGGGTACGTGGGCGTCGTATGTCTTGGCGGCGGGATGGGCGCCACCGACGACGCCGCTCATCCGTGGCTCGCGGATGTGCGGAAGCTTCTTTCGAAGGCCGCGAGTGCGCGTATCCCGACGCTCGCGATCTGCCTCGGCGGCCAGCTCCTGGCGGTGGCACTGGGCGGTAGCGTCGTCACAGGTGATCAAGGGCCTGAGGTCGGCCCAGGGCTCGTGTCCAAGAAGGACGCTGCCTGGATCGATCCGCTCTTCGCGGACCTGCCGCTCATGCAGGACGTCTTGCAGTTCCACAACGACGCGATCACTCGGTTGCCCGCGGGCGCCGAGCTTCTCGCTTCCTCGCCGCGGTATGCCTATCAGGCTTTCCGATTCGACCGTTGTGCCTACGGTGTCCAGTTCCATATCGAGACGACACCGGAGGTGGTCCTCGACTGGGCACGGCAGTCGCCGGAAATGGCGGAACTCACCCGGCCGGAGGTACTGACCCCGGAGAACCTCGCCCGGGTGCACGCCGATATCACCGAAACCTGGCGACCGTTCGCGCACCGCTTCGTCCGACTGGTGTCAGGCGACCTCGCTCCGGCTGCGGAACGTCAACGTACATTGCCGATGGCTTAACAACTTATGTCTCAAATGTGTATGGGTTATTAACACTCCGGTGAGGCTGTCAGGTACCTTGCGAAGGGAGTTTCGAAGGGTTCGGAGGTCGGGGTGGAGCCCTCAGCGTTGGTCGTGCTCGTCGTCGTCACGGCCCTAATTTTCGATTTCACCAACGGTTTCCATGACACGGCCAACTCGATGGCCACGTCGATCGCCACCGGAGCGCTGCGTCCCAAGGTCGCGGTGACGATCTCCGCGGTCCTGAACCTGGTCGGAGCCTTCCTGTCGGTCGAAGTGGCCAAGACCATCTCGAATGGACTGGTCGACGACACCAAGATCGGGCCGGCGATCGTGTTCGGCGGCCTGGTCGGGGCGATCGTGTGGAACCTGGTCACCTGGTTCGTCGGACTTCCGTCCAGCTCGTCCCACGCGTTGTTCGGCGGCCTGATCGGAGCCACCTGGGTGTCGGCCGGAACGGACTCCGTCCATTTCGGAAAGATCGTCGAGAAGGTGCTGGTTCCAGCGGCCCTGTCGCCGGTGCTGGCGGGCCTCGCCGCGATGATCGTGACGTACTTCGTCTACCGGATCTTCGTCCGCCGCGGCCGCACCGCAGGCTTCCGTGTTGGACAGATCATCTCGGCTTCGCTGGTTTCGCTTGCCCACGGTACGAACGACGCGCAGAAGACCATGGGCGTCATCACGCTGACGATGATCACCGCCGGAACCCTGCCCGCCGGGGCCGGGCCGCCGCTCTGGGTGATCGTCAGCGCGGCGCTGGCTTTGGCACTGGGCACGTACCTGGGCGGCTGGCGAATCACCTACACGCTGGGTAAGGGCCTGACAGACATCGATGGTCCGCAGGGCTTCGCCGCACAGACCAGCTCGGCGGCGGTCATCCTCGCTTCGACGAACTTCGGCTTTCCCCTCTCGACGACCCACGTCTGCTCCGGCGGCATCGTCGGTTCCGGCGTGGGCAGGAATGAGTCACCGGTCCGGTGGCGCACTGCCGGCCGCATGGTGATCGCCTGGCTGTTCACGCTTCCGGCAGCTGCCGTCGTCGGTGCCGCGGCCGGTCTCGTGACCTCGACGGGCACCGTGGGCACCATCGGTGTCGGCGTCACGGGCCTGGCGGTCGGCGTCGGGATCTACCTGCTCTCCCGGCGGAGCCCAGTCAATGCCGGCAGCTTCGCCGGTCCCACTCCGACCGTTCCCGAACAGGAAGTCGGCAGGATCGCCGCTTAGCGGAGCAAGGGACCTTTGGTATCGCCGTGTGGAGGCGATACCAAAGGTCCCTTGCTCCCTTGCGCGTCCGTCTGGTCACGGGCGGAAGGGCGACTACGGTGGAAGCCGATGGTTGAGCGCGCCAGGCCGACCGCTTCCGTGGCGAGATACGGCTTCACCGACCCCCGTGCCGACGGGCAGCTGCGTGCTGCCGGTTGGTGGACCGAATCCGGCCCGGACGGCTCCGCCGCCGACGTGTTGTCGGCACTTTCCCGTGCGGCGGACCCCGACCTCGCGTTGAGTGGGCTCGATCGAATCAGGGAAGTCGACCAAGCTGCCTGGGATGAGCTCGACCAGGCACTTCGTACCAACCGCACGTTCCGGGGCCGGATGCTCGGCGTCTTGGGCACGTCGAGTGCGCTCGCGGACTTCCTTGTCGCGCACACCGACAGCTGGAAGACCCTCCAAGGCGAGAAGGGCACCGATCCGGATCAGTATGTGAGCCGTCTCCTCGACCATTTGCGGCAGGGAGGAGAGCTGCTTACCGGGCTCGAGTCCGAGCAGGCACTTCGCGCCGGGTACCGCGAGCTGCTCCTCGGAATCGCGGCGGCCGACCTCGGTCATCTGGTCGAACCAGGCCTCCGTCAGCCGCCCTATGCCGAGATCGGGTCTCAGCTCACCACGCTGGCAGAGGCCGCGCTGACGGTGGGGCTCCTCGTAGCGGAGTCCGAAGTGGGCGCCGGTGTCGAAGGTCGGCTGGCCGTGATCGCGATGGGCAAATGCGGTGGTCGAGAGCTGAATTATGTGAGCGATGTGGACGTCATCTTCGTCGGTGACGGAGACCTTTCGGTCTCGACGCGGCTGTCCAGCACGATGATGCGCGTGGTCGGCAAGGCCTGCTTCGAGGTCGATGCGGCGTTGCGTCCGGAGGGCAAAGCGGGCGCTTTGGTCCGGACCCTCGACGGACACGCTGCTTATTACCAGAAATGGGCCAAGACCTGGGAATTCCAGGCCTTGCTCAAAGCGCGGCCGGTCGCAGGCGACGCTGAGCTCGGGCGGCAATACGCGGAGATGGTCGCACCGAAGGTGTGGGCAGCGGCCGACCGGGAGAACTTCGTCCCCGAAGTGCAGAAGATGCGACGGCGCGTCGAAGGCCATGTGCCGTCCGCGTACGCCGAGCGGGAACTGAAGCTGGGACGCGGTGGCCTTCGCGACGTCGAGTTCGCCGTGCAGTTGCTGCAACTGGTCCACGGTCGGATCGACGCGGAGCTACGTTCTCCGTCCACGATGGACGCACTCGCAGCTCTGGGAGAAGGCGGGTACGTCGGCCGAAAGGACGCCGCGGAGCTCGGATCGTCGTACGAGTTCCTTCGTACCATCGAGCATCGGCTTCAGCTGCGCCGACTCCGGCGTACACACTTGTTCCCAGCCTCCTCCGACGCCAGCGAGCTGCGAACGATCGCGAGGGCGAGCGGGGTGCGGCCCGCCCGGGGCAAAAGCGAAGGGGACGCGCTGCTGGCGGAGTTCCGCCGCCATCTGCAGAGCATCCGGCGTCTTCACGAGAAGCTCTTCTATCGGCCCCTGCTGCAATCGGTCGCGAACGTGCCGACCGAAGCACTGCGGCTGACGACGAAACAGGCAGAGAGCCGCCTCGCCGCGCTCGGCTACGCGGCGCCGGACGGGGCCCTGCAGCACATCAAGGCGCTGACCTCGGGAATGTCACGTCGGGCAGCCATCCAGCAGGCTCTGCTGCCGGTCTTGCTGGACCTTCTCGCCGACACCCCGGATCCAGACCGTGGACTTCTGTCCTACCGGAAGGTCTCGGAGGCCCTCGAGCAAACACCTTGGTACCTCAGGGTTCTCCGAGACGAGGGTGCTGTTGTCGAGCGGCTCGCCTTCCTGCTGGGCACGTCGCGGCTGGTGCCCGATCTGTTGGCGAGAGCGCCGGAAGTCCTGCAGTTGCTCGGCGATCCCGCGCGCTTGGCCGGTCGCACTCCGGCAGAAGTGGCCGGTTCACTGCGAGCCACGGTGCGGCGTCAGCCGGGTTTGAACGCGGCGGTCGCGGCCGCGAGATCGCTCCGTCGGCACGAGATGCTGCGGATCGCGTCAGCGGACTTACTGGGTTTGCTTGACGTCCCAGCGGTCTGCGAGGCGTTGTCGAGCGTGTGGGCCGCCGTGTTGCAGGGTGCCTTGGCCGCTGCTTTCCGCCAGCGTCAGGCGGAGCTCGGGCAGACGCCGGCGAGGATCGCTGTCATCGGCATGGGACGCCTGGGCGGAGCCGAACTCGGCTATGGGTCCGATGCGGACGTTCTTTTCGTCTGCGAGCCGGCCGAAGGCGTGTCGGACTCCGAAGCAGCGAAGTTCGCTTCCTCTGTTGCCGAGACAGTGCGCAAGATTCTCGGTGCGCCCAGCCCCGATCCGGCGTTGGTCGTCGACGCCGATCTTCGTCCGGAGGGGCGAAGCGGCCCGCTGGTGCGGACCCTCGAGTCCTACCGCAGCTACTACGGGCGGTGGGCAGAGGTCTGGGAATCGCAGGCGCTGCTCCGGGCCCGGTTCATCGCCGGTGATGACGACCTCGGAGCACGGTTCATCGAGATGATCGACCCCATTCGCTACCCGCAAGCAGGCCTTGACGCGGTTCGGGTGCGGGAGATCAGGCGGATCAAGGCGCGCGTGGAGACGGAGCGGATGCCGAAGGGCGCCGACCCGACCCGGCACACGAAGCTCGGGCGGGGCGGGCTCGCCGACGTGGAGTGGACCGTGCAGCTCATGCAACTGCGCCACGGCCATGAAGTCGCGGGGCTCCGGACCACCTCGACGATCGAGGCCTTGAAGGCCGCGGTGGAAGCGGGGCTCGCCGAGCCCGCCGAGATCGAATCCCTGACCGAGGCCTGGCTGCTGGCGACGCGTGTCCGGAACGCCGGGATGCTGGTCAGAGGTAAGGCTGTCGACGAGATCCCCAGCTCCGGGCGAGATCTCGCCGCGGTCGCCCGGGTGCTCGGCTACTCGGCCGATGACGATCCAGGTGAGTTCCTTGATGCCTACAGGCGGACGACGCGACGCGCTCACGCGGTCGTGGAGACCCTCTTCTACCAGGGCTGACCCTCTGACCTGCGGGAAGTGAGCAAGGGACCTTTGCTATCGCTTGCCGGAGGCGGGCGATAGCAAAGGTCCCTTGCTCACACTCGGCGTCGAGGACGGGAGGCGGCGCTTACAGTGAACCGGTGACTGTGCGCGAGCCATTTCGCACCCGGATCAAGGTGCGCCACTACGAGCTGGACACTCTCGGCCATCTCAACCACGCCGTCTACCACTCGTACGGCGAGGTCTCCAGACTCGAGCTGATGGAGCTCGCCGGTGGCCTCAACTCGGGTATGCGAGACGCGAATCTCGCCTTTGTCCTGCTTGAGTCCCACATCGTGTTCCGTCGCGAGCTCCGGGCCGGTGACGTCGTCGACGTGACCTGCGACGCCAAGTTCGGTACCGGGAAGACGTTCCACATGGACTCGAACATCTACAAAGTCGACGGCACCCTCTCCGCGGAGATCACCTGCACCCTGGGGCTGATGGATCTCGAGCGACGCAAGCTGGTGGATGACCCGCGCGGCCGCATCGAGCGGGCGGGTGTCGACCTGAAGGTTCTCTCCACTTCGGAGTAGAGGCCCCACCGACAAAGAAACGCCGGTGGTGAGGGCGATTCCGCACCTCACCACCGGCGTGCTCTTGGCGTTCCTACCGCACGATCACACGTCGTAGTACAGCGAGAACTCGTACGGGTGCGGGCGCAGCCGCAGCGGGTCGATCTCGTTCTCACGCTTGTAGGAGATCCACGTGTCGATCACGTCGGGGGTGAACACGCCACCTTCGAGCAGGTAGTCGTGGTCGGCCTCCAGCGTGTCCAGAACCGCGCCGAGGTCGCCAGGAACGAGCTTGACGTTCTGGGCCTCCTCCGGCGGGAGCTCGTAGAGGTCCTTGTCGATGGGCTCCGGCGGCTCGATCTTGTTCTTGATGCCGTCGAGGCCCGCCATCATCATCGCCGAGAACGCCAGGTACGGGTTGCCGGACGAGTCCGGGCACCGGAACTCGGCACGCTTGGCCTTCGGGTTGTTGCCCGTGATGGGGATACGGACACAAGCCGACCGGTTCCGCTGCGAGTACACCAGGCTGACCGGGGCCTCGAAGCCCGGCACGAGCCGGTGGTACGAGTTCACGGTCGGGTTGGTGAAGGCCAGCAGGCTCGGCGCGTGCTTGAGCAGACCGCCGATGTAGTGCCGGGCGGTGTCGGACAAGCCCGCGTAACCCGACTCGTCGTGGAACAGCGGCGTGCCGTCCTTCCACAGCGACTGGTGGCAGTGCATACCCGAGCCGTTGTCACCGGCGAGCGGCTTCGGCATGAAGGTCGCGGTCTTACCGGCGGCGAACACGGTGTTCTTCACGATGTACTTGAACAGCTGTAGATCATCCGCAGCGTGCAGCAGCGTGTTGTACTTGTAGTTGATCTCGGTCTGCCCCGCGGTGCCCACCTCGTGGTGCGCACGCTCGATCTCGAAGCCGGAGCCCTGCAGTTTCTGGACGATCTCGTCGCGCAGGTCGGCGAAGTGGTCGACGGGGGGAACCGGGAAGTAGCCACCCTTGAACTTCGTCTTGTAACCCTGGTTGCCACCCGGCACGTCGGCACCGGTGTTCCACCAGCCCTCGACGGAGTCGATCTCGTGGAACGAGGCGTGCTCCGCGGAGTCGAACCGGATCGAGTCGAAGATGTAGAACTCGGCTTCGGGGCCGAAGAACACGTTGTCCGCGACGCCGTACTCGGAGATGTACTGCTCGGCCTTGCGCGCGATGTTGCGCGGGTCGCGGCTGTACGCCTCACGGGTGAACGGGTCGTGCACGAAGAAGTTCAGCGAGAGCGTCTTCGCCTTGCGGAACGGGTCGATGCGCGCAGTCTCGGGGTCCGGGAGGAGCAGCATGTCGGATTCGTGGATCGACTGGAAACCACGCACCGAGGAGCCGTCGAAGGCCAGGCCTTCTTCGTAGGCTTCTTCGTTGAACGCCTTCGCCGGAACGGTGAAGTGCTGCATAACGCCGGGCAGGTCGCAGAACCTGACGTCGACGACCTCTACGTTCTCGTCGGCGATAAGGCGCTGAATGTCGTCTGGAGTAGTGGGCACCCTCGGTGACTCCTTCTCGTTCGTTGCCGGCGGCAGTACTCTCTTCGGCTCACGCTAAGAGCGTGGTGTTGCCCGACCGTCACCCGTATGTTTCGCCGGTGTTAACGGGGCGGCGATATCGGGTAGTCGACCAGGGCGAATGTGTCCTGCGCCACCGGCATACCCTGGATGGGTGGCGAGATGGACCGGAGAATGGCTACCCGGAGCCGGGGACGGAACGACGGCCGGTGGCGAGGGTACGCAGCGGTGGCGTGGCGAGCGACTCGGCTTGCCCCAAACGGGTGTCGGCTCGGTGGCGGGCGGTGGGGCCCGTCTCCTCGGGCTGATCATCGACCTGGTCCTCGCCTCGCTGGTCACCACTCTCCTCGTGACGCCCAGCCTTCAGGATCCCGCCGTCATGCAGAAGTTCAACCTCTGGTCGGTCGGTGTCTGGGCGGTGATCACGGTCATTCCTGCGGCCTTCTTCGGCTTCACTCCCGGTATGGCAGTGGTCGGTGTCCGCGTGGCCAGGTTCGACGGCGCGCAAATGGTCGGAGTGTGGCGTGCCGTCGTGCGGACGGCGCTGACCTCCGTGATCATTCCGGCCGCGATCCGCAACATCGACGGCCGAAGCTGGCTCGACCGGCTGACCGGAACAGTCGTGATCCGTATGCGATGACCTCGGAGGGGGAGCAAGGGACCTTTGCTTCCGCCGAGAGCAGCGGCCGTGGTCAGGCGGCCGGTGCTGCAGGAGCGCTGCCGAGTTCCGGAGGCGGTCGTTGCCGGGCGCGGCGATGAGCCGCTCGCAGTTCCTGGATCACTACCAGCGGCTCGTCTCGTAGCCGTGCCGGACTTACCTGGACGACTATGAGGCCGGCGGCGACCAGTGCGGGCACCTCAGGCACCTTGCCCGGTTCTAGTGCGACTTCGTCGTAGCGGATTTGCATGGCGACGCCGACTTTCGGCCACCAGACCTCGGCGATACCGACGGTCTCTCCGTCGGAAGTCCGTAGCTCGGCCCTCCGTATCGGCCTGGGCAAGCCGCTGCGCTCGAGCACGGTCTCCAGCCACTGGTCGACCGCGGAGTCGACACCGTCTTGGAGGGCTCCGACGACGATCCGGGGTAGTGCGGAACCGATCGTGCTGGCCTGCGCCAGCTCATCTCGAAGTTCCTCTGGAGTGCAGAGCCCTCGATGGACCGCGTCGTGGATCATCGCCCGCACGGACTGGAGTTCGTCCATTCGCCTGGCCGCGTCGATCAGGGCCCGGGCGAGCGGAGCTACCGGCAGTCCGTCGATCTCTACTGGTTCCGGCAGGTGGATCGTGCGTTCGACAACGGCGAATCCCCAGGTGGCGACCTTGCTCCGGTGCGGGATCAAGGTGTGGGCCCGTCCTTCCGGCGGAAGTCTTCGGACCCCGTGCAACTTGGCTGCCTGGACTCCGGTGAGCATCGCCTCGGGACCGGCGTGGGTCAGTGCGACTTTCATCAGCTGACGCCTGGACGGCGTGGCGTTGGTCAGGAGGATGACGCCGGGAATCGGACGGCGCCACGGGCCGCCTTCGCGGCAACGGCGAGAGATCCAGGAATGGGAGTGCCCCAGGGCGACAAGTTTCGCCCGGGCGGCCACGCCGTCCGGGAACATCGCTGCCAGCGCCGTCTGCCAGGCGCCTGAGGTTCCGTCCACACAGTGATCATGCGACCACCCACCGACAGTTTTTCTCCGGAGACGGATCAGGGGTCCTTTGCTACCGCACGCGGCGGTAGCAAAGGACCCCTGATTCTCGTTCGGTCAGCGGCGGCGGATGGTGCGCTGGACGTTGCGCATCTTCGCGCCGGCGGGCATCGGGCCCTTGGGCATCGCGGCGCCGCGGCTGCCGAGCGCGGCCAGCTTCGCTTCCAGCGCGTCGACCTGGGCGGGCTTGAGGTTACGCGGGAGCTTCATGAGATAGCCCTGAAGCTTCTTCAGCGGCACCTGCTGCTCTTCGTTCCCGATGATGACGTTGTAGATCGGGGTCTCACCGATCAGGCGGGACACACGCTTCTTCTCCTGCGCGAGCAGGGTCTTCACGCGGTGCGGCGCGCCCTCGGCGACGAGCACGACACCCGGGCCACCGAGCACCCGGTGCACGGCGTCGAGCTGGGTCGTGGCCGCCACGGTCGGCGTCACCTTCCAGCGGCCCCGCATGTTCTCGAGTGCCCAGGCCGCAGCGCCCGGCTGTCCGTCGGCCTTCGAGTACACGGTCTTCTGGACCCGCCTGCCGAAGATGATCACAGCGGCGAGCGCGCCGAGCAGAATGCCCAGCGGCAGCAAGACCCAGTGGACGTCGAAGATGAACCCGATGCCGAACACGACACCGGTGATGACCAGGAGCGATCCGGCCATCCAGGGGATGAGCGCCTTGTCTTCCTTGCGCTGCATCTTGAAGGCCTCGAAGATCTGCCCGCGGCGAGCCTTGCTCGCGGCACGCTTCTCCTTCTTGGCCAGCTTCGCTGCTTCCTTGTCCTGCTTTCCCGCCATGTGTCCAGGATACGGCCGCGTGCCCTGCGCCGATCCCGTCGGGCCCTCTGCGAGGATCGGGGCGTGGTTAGCGCATCGTCCCCGAAGAGTCGTCCAGGCCTGCTCGATGGGCTCGATCCCGAGCAACGAGCCGCCGCCTGCGCGCCGAGGGGGCCGGTCTGTGTCCTCGCGGGAGCTGGGACCGGCAAGACGCGGACGATCACGCATCGCATCGCCCACCTGGTCCGTTCCGGACATGTCGCCGCTGGTCAGGTCCTCGCTGTCACCTTCACGACCCGTGCGGCGGGCGAGATGCGCGCGCGCCTTCGAGGGCTGGGTGTCGACGCCGCCCAGGCGCTCACCTTCCACGCCGCCGCTCGCCGCCAGCTTCGGTACTTCTGGCCCCAGGTCGTCGGTGACCGGCCTTGGGAGCTGCTCGAGAACAAGTTCCGCTACATCAGCCAAGCCGCGAACAAGGCCGGTCTCAGCGCCGAGACTGAACTCCTGCGCGACCTCGCGAGCGAGATCGAGTGGAGCAAGGCCTCTTTGGTATCGCCGGACGACTACCCGGCAGTCGCCGCGCGCACACAGCGGGACACGCCCGCGCCCTCGTCGCAGGTCGCGGAGGTCTACCGCAACTACGAGAAGGTCAAGAACGCCGCGCAGGTCCTCGATTTCGACGACCTGCTCCTGCACACCACAGCCGTTCTCGAGGAGCACACGGTCGTGGCCCAAGAGTTCCGCGAGCGCTACCGCTGCTTCGTCGTCGACGAGTACCAGGACGTCACCCCGCTGCAGCAGCGGCTGCTCGACGCGTGGCTCGGCGGCCGCGACGACTTGACCGTAGTCGGCGACGCCAACCAGACCATCTATTCGTTCGGTGGAGCTTCTCCCCGGCCGCTTCTGGAGTTCACGCGGAGGTTCCCCGAGGCGACGGTCGTGAGGCTCGAGCGGGACTACCGGTCCACTCCGGAGGTCGTGGCCCTCGCCAACCAGGTGATCGGTGCCGCCCGTGGCCGTCCTGCGGGGTCGAGGCTGAAACTCGTCGGCCAGCGTCCGCCAGGGCCGGTCCCGCGTTTCGCCGAGTACGACGACGAGACCGCCGAGGCCGCGGCCGTCGCACGCAGGATCCGTGATCTGCTCGACGGAGGAGTTGCGGCCAGCGAGATCGCGGTGCTCTACCGCGTCAACGCCCAGTCGGAAGCCTATGAGCAGGCGCTGGCGGAGCTGGGCATCCCGTACTTGGTCCGCGGCGGCGAGCGGTTCTTCGCCAGGGCTGAGGTCCGGCAGGCGATGTCCGCTCTGCGGATGGCGTCGACCGACGCCGACACCGGTGAGCTTGTGACTCGGGTTCGCTCCGTGCTGGCGAAGGTCGGGCTCACCGATCAGCCTCCGGCCGGAGGTGCGGCGAAAGAGCGATGGGACGCGCTTCTGTCGATCGTCGAGTTGGCGGAGGAGCTGGCTTCCACCATCGAGGACGCGGATCTGCCTCGTTTCGTGGCGGAGCTCGAACAGCGGGCGAACGCGCAACATCCGCCGACGGTCGAGGGCATCACGCTGGCCTCGCTGCACGCGGCGAAGGGCCTCGAATGGGACGCCGTGTTCCTCGTGGGGCTTGCCGAGGGGACCATGCCGATCCTCCACGCTGACGGTGATGACGCGGCCATCGAAGAAGAGCGCCGTCTCTTCTATGTCGGAGTCACTCGAGCGCGAGAGCACCTCTCGCTGTCGTGGGCCTTGGCCAGGACATCGGGAAATCGCCGCAATCGGCGACGCAGCCGATTCCTCTACGGCCTGATCCCCGAAGACCATCCGGCCGCGAGGGTTGCCCGAGCGCAGCAACCGAAGCAGTCCGCCAACAAGGCACGATGCCGGGTGTGCGGCGGCCCGCTGCTGGAGACCCTGGACATCAAGTTGGGACGCTGCTCCCGTTGCCCGTCCAATGTGGATGAGCAGCTGCTCGAAAAGCTGAGGTCCTGGCGAGGGGAACGTTCCCGCGAGCTCAAGGTGCCGGCCTTCGTCGTCTTCACGGACGCGACCCTGGTCGCCATCGCCGAACAGCGGCCGACTGATGACACAGCGTTGTGTGCCATCTCCGGGATCGGTGCGACGAAGCTCGAACGCTTCGGCGCGGAGGTTCTGAACGTCGTGCGGGCCTCGGTGGAGTCTTGACCGCGTTCCGGGCTTGATCCACGCGGCGAACCCGCTGCTCAGAGCCGATCTTCGCCGCTTCGGCGGATTTTCTGGAAAATAAGTTGCCCCGGCGCGGCCGGGGGCAATAACCTGCAGGTACCGGGCGGGAAGCCGCTCGGTCTGGGGAAGAAATTCTACAACACAGCGTAGACCGCAGGGCGGCTCGCGCGCGACAGAGAAAGGTGGTGCCGGTGAAATGACGATCAACAAGATGCTCACGAAACCTGGCACCCGTCTGTCCTGCGTCGCGGAAGTCCCGCAGGCTCAGCGCCAGGGCACCTTCATGCCCGTGAGCATCCTCGCCGCCCGCGGCACCCGGCGTCTCGACCTGAGCCGGATCGCCGCCGACGAGACCTTCACGCACGCCGCCGCCTTCGGTGGGGCGTACGTGAATGGTGGCGTCGATCTGCCGGTCATCAAGCAGTTCCGTGTTCCGTTGTCCATACGGGAGCGAAGTTCCTGACCTAGTCAGGACCAGAGGCTCACGAAGGCCGCGGAACCGGGTTACCGGATCCGCGGCCTTCGTGTTTTTGCTGCACAAACAAGTTGGCTGCACAACCTAATTGGGGTTCAGCGTTGTCCAGTTCCACCGTCAGTACGAAATCCGTCACGGGACAGAGGAGTGCACTTATGTCATCGGCCATAGCTTTCGCGCCGGGGGAGGCCCTGCCTTTCGCCGACGCCGGCGTCATCGACCTGCTCGACGCCATCGACTCGCCTGAGTCGATGCTTCCCTGCCGTTCGGGCGACGCGGACCTTTGGTTCGCCGAGTCTCCGGCAGAGCTCGAGCGCGCGAAGGCGTTCTGCGCGGACTGCCCGGTCCGTTCCGCCTGCCTCGCGGGTGCCCTTTCGCGGCGTGAGCCGTGGGGTGTCTGGGGTGGCGAAATCTTCGAGCGTGGCGTTGTCGTCGCGCGGAAGCGGCCCCGCGGCCGCCCCCGGAAGAACCCGGTCGTCGAGCCCGTCGCCGAGGCGCGTCCCATCGTGCGCAAGGTCGAGCGGAGCGCTGCGGCATGACCGTCGAACTCATCACCACCAGGGATTACGAGGCGCGTGCGGGTCACCGAACTCTCGCGCCGACCAAATTGAACGAGATCAAGGTCGAGGAGACCAGCGAAATGTTGCTTTATGAAGAACTGTCCAGGGCCCGAATACGAGACCTCGAGGAGGGAGTCCGCGCACAGCGGGCTCGGAGCGGCCCACGCGCCGCACGCAGGTGGACCAAGGTCGCCCGCTGGGCGACCCGGCGAGCCGAGCGCTTTCAGGACTGACCACTCGGGGAGCGGGGGACCTTTGCTATCGCCGCGCGATAGCAAAGGTCCCCCGCTCCCTTTTGGGCGTGACGTGGCTCGGCGTGGTGTTCACTGGGGGAATGGCCGTACACACGCACGACGACATCGACTGGGCCGATCGGCTTCGATCGCTTCGCCTGGCCGAAGCCCTCGACGCCGAGCCGATGCGGGTCGTGGCCCGCCGGCTGCTGGACGGCCTGCCGGACAGGCCGACCATTCTCGACGTCGGCTGCGGTGCGGGCGGGATGAGCGTCCTCTTCGCGGAGGAGCTCGCCTCCGCCGGCGCCAGGATCGTGCTGGTCGACGCGACCGAGCACCTGCTGGCCGAAGCGCACCGGGTCGTCACCGCGGCCGCGGGGGACAAGGCCGCCGTCGAGACGGTCCACGCCGACGTGGCCGACGACGGGTTGCCCGCCAAACTCCCGCCCGCCGACCTGGTCTGGGCGTCACGCGTGGTTCACCACCTGCCCGATCAGCAGGCGGCGATCGACACCCTCGCCCGGCTCGCCCGCCCCGGCGGGCTGGTCGCCATTTCCGAGGGCGGCCTGGACTTCAACTGCCTCCCCTGGGACCTCGGCATCGGCCGCCCCGGGCTCGAAGAGAGACTGCTCGCCGCCCGAGGCGAGTGGTTCGCCGAGATGCGGGCGGGTATCCCCGGCTCCGTCTCCATGCCCTACGGCTGGAACATCGCGCTCCAGCGGGCAGGCCTGTCCGACGTCGACTCCTTCGGGGCGCTTATCCACCACCCGGCGCCCGGGCCGGAACTGTTGCGCGAGTTCGTCATCGAGCGAGTGACCTGGCTGGCAGAGGCGGCCGGCGACCTCCTGGGCAGCACTGACCAGGAGACCGTGGCCGCCTTGGTGAATCCGGCGAACCAGGCCTTCCTCGGCGCACGCCAGGATCTGTTCCTCCAGGGGGCGAAGACGATCCATTGTGGACGTCGGTCGTGAGCGAACCCATCGGCTGTTCGTTGTGCGGACGGATCCGCGGCGCCGACGAGGAGCCCGCGCAGACGCTCGCCTGGGTTTCCACTCGCGAGAAGAACGTCGTGCGCTGGATGTGCCCTGTCTGCGCACGCCGCCACACCCGCGACATCGAGGGAAAGCTGCCGGACGAGTACTGGTGAGCGCCTCAGGCGGCGTCGATCCGGCCGAGCGTGAGGACTTTCGGCCGCGGCGTCCGTGCCGCTTCGGCGAACGCCCTGACCAGTTCGGCCGCGACCTCCAGCGGGACCTTCTTCAGCTGGTCGATGGTGCAGCGGACCAGTACCGTGCCGGTCGCGGTCAGCGCCAACGGGTGAAAATCCGCGGCGCCCTGTTTCGGGGCACGGAATTGCCATGCCAGGCCGATGTCGTCCCACCAGGCGTCAGCAGCACCGATGGGACGCCCTCGGCGATCGCAGATCGTCGTGTTCCACGACGGCGAGGGCAGCGGGCAGCCGCTGAGGACCTTCTTCGCCAGCCCATGAGCGTAGGTCTCTTCGGGATCGACGCGTCGCAGAGCCGCACGAACCGCGGCCGAGCCTCGCCGGTTACCGGAATCGAGCTCGTCGCCGAGCTCTTGGAGTGTGCACAGACCCCAGTACAGCGGTAGCGAGACCAGCTCGTCGATCCGCGCGGGATCGAGCTCCAGCCTGGCCAGATCGAGCGCCGCCCGGGCCGCGGGGGCGAACGGGACGCCGTCGATCAAGGTCGGCGGCGGCATCCGGGTGGTTCTTCGGGGCAGCATGCCGGGCTCCGCCGGAACGCGTCGATAGTCGGGGACGAGGAGATGGACCTCCCGTGTCACCGGGCAGTCGACACCCCGCGCTCGAAGCGCGTCGGCACCCGTCACCGCCACCTCCGGCCCGAACCGCGCGACAGCGGCCTGCAGGAGCTGAAGCCGGGTGGGCGCGGCGTCGCGCAACAGGATCACACCCGGCATCAGCCTTCGCCAAGGACCGCCCGGGCCGCAGAGCTTCGCGGCGTAACTCGCGGTGACGCCCGCCTTGCGCAGCTCGCGGCTGGTGATGATCCCGGACTCGCTGGTGTTACTGAGCGCCATGAGGCGGGCGCTTCGTGTGGTGGCCATGAATCGAGGATGGCCGTTGGGCCGTCCGGGTGGAACCGCTTCCGCGAAGTTGTGGACAACTCGCCCGAACGACCCCGATTTCGGCTCAGCCGCACCGTTCCCTGTGGATAACTTCTCAGGCCGCGAAGCCCGGCTGCCACCGTTCGACGATCGCGCGAGCAGGGATCTCCGCGTCGAGCTGGCAGAGGATGCCGGTCGATCCGGCGGTCACCCGGTGGATCATCAGGTACTCGGGCGGCAGGTTGAGCGAGCGGCCGATCCGGAAGTCCCGGCCGCGGGTGTCGCCGACCCGGCCCGCCTGCCGTTGCATCCAGCGGCGGGTGAAGTGGAACGTGTCGCCCGCCAGCGGCTCGGTGAACGGCGCCAGGTAAGCGAGCACGTCATCGGCCTGCAGTTCCGCGTCGGGCCGGATGAAACCGGACTCCCTGAGCAGCCGCATGAGCTTCGAGGACTCGCCGTCGAGTGCCAGCCTGGTCATCTCGCCGAGGTGCTGCGGAATCCCCTCGGGCAGCCGGGAAACCCCGCCGAAGTCGATCACGCACAGCCTGCCGTCGGCGGTCAGCATGAAGTTGCCGGGGTGTGGGTCCGAATGCAGGAGCCGGGCCCGTTCCGGTGACGAGTAGTGGAACTCCGTGAGCAGGCGGCCCGCGCGGTCCCGGGCCTCCTTGTCGCCGCCGGCGATGATCTTCGACAGCGGGGTGCCGGTGGCCCACTCCGTGACGACGACCTTCGGCGCGCTGGCGACCACACGGGGGATCAAGAAGCCGGGGACGTCTTCGAACGCCTTCACGAAGGCGCGCTGGTTCTGGGCTTCCGCCTGGTAGTCGAGCTCTTCGTTCATCCGCTCGGCGAGTTCGGCCAGCAGCGGCTTCACCTCGGTCCCCGGCACGAAGGCCTGGAACAACCTGCTGAAACGCTGGAGCTGCCGAAGGTCGCTCCGCAACGCGTCGTCCGCTCCGGGGTACTGCACCTTGACTGCGACTTCGCGGCCGTCGTGCCAGGTCGCGCGGTGGACCTGGCCGATGCTCGCGGACGCGGCGGGTTCGTCGTCGAACGCGGAGAACCGCTGCTGCCAGGTGCGTCCCAGCTGCTCGGCGAGGACCCGGTGGGTCTGGCGGGTGGGCATGGGCGGCGCCGCGGCCTGGAGCTTCGTCAGGGCCTCGCGATAGGGCTTCGCCATCTCGTCCGGCACCGCCGCCTCGAAGACGCTCAAGGCCTGGCCGAACTTCATCGCGCCGCCTTTGAGCGTCCCCAGGACCTCGAAGAGCTGCTCGGCGGCCTTGGCGGACAGTGTCGCGTTGACCTCTTCGGCGCTCTGCCCGGTCAGCCGCCTGCCCCAGCCGCCGACAGCCCGGCCCGCTATGCCGAGCGGAATACTGGCCAGCTTCGCCGTTCGCGCTGCCCCGTTGCGGGGGATGGCGGCTTCTCGGTCCTCGGCGTTGCGGGAGTCGGTCACCCTCGCGATTCTGCCTTGATTCACTCCGCTTGCGCAGCCTGTCGAGGACGTGTGTGTGGGCTACGTCGCTCGCTGTATCACCGGGCGCCGCATCCGCAGCCGCTGTGCGGCGGCCAGTCGCGATGGCGGATCGCGCCGTCGAAGAAGTCGATCTCCAGGGTGGCGTTCCACGCGGGCGGCGCCTGGTCGCTGGGCGAGAGCAGCCGGAGCGCCTGCGCGGCTGCCAGCGCGGCGCACGCCTGCACGGCGCCGAGGTCCGGCCGTTGCACCCGTCCCGCGAGCTGACTCGCCACCCTCGGCCAGGCCTCGTCGAGGCCGGCGCGGTGCAGGTCCGCGCAGCGCAGACAGCTGCTGCGGCCGGGCACCACCAGCGGTCCGACGATGCCGACCCCGTCCCGGACGCGCACCGGCAGGTGGCTTATCCCGTCCCGGACGAGTTCCTCGATCACTTCGGGAGCCGGCACCACGGTGTCGGTGAGCAGCGCGAGCTCCGGCCGCCGGTCCGAGTAGAGCCGGGTGGTCGACGTGTCCGCCCCGGCCCGGTGCACCACCTGAGCCATCGCCTCCCGGCGCGGCATGCCGATTTCGGCCTCGGTGAAGCCCGAGCCCAGATCGCGTTCGCGCACCGTGCCCGACGCCCGGATGTCGATGTGCCCGATTCCGCCGTTGGCGAGCAGGACGGCGATGGCCACGGCCAGCCTGCCGTCGCCGTGGATCGCCACCGCGGTGCGTTCGCGGCACGCGGTCATGGCCGCCTGATGGTGGCGGGCGCGGAGCGACCAGAGCCCTGTCTCCGGTCTCTGTCTCGGATGCCGCTGAGGTTCCCCCGCGTCGGTCACGAGTCCCCGGGCGGTCAGGTCGGTCATCAGGTCCCGCAGCTGTTCGTCGTGTTCGCTCTGCGCGAGCACGATGTCGTCGGCGGCCCGTTTCCCGTCCAGTCCCCGGAGCGCTTCGGCCACCTCGGTGGCGACTCCGGCGATCACCACGGCGTGTGCGGGGTCGAGGCCGACCTGGATCTCGCCGTTCCCCCGTTCCAGCACATCCAGGCCGGGAAGCAGGACCGGGAAGGCGGGCAGGATGATCGATCGGAGATCCGGTTCGCGCAGGTTCATGATCACAGGATCGCACCGGTTCGTCGGCCGAGCGCCGAGAAAACGTGAGTTATCCACAGGCTGACCCCGTTGTGGACAACTCGAGGCTGTGACCTTTCGGCCCTCGGAGTTGTCGGTGACTGGCCTTACCGTGGTCGAGTGGTCGAAGCACGGACGCCCTCATTGAGGAGCCGGGACACGACGAATCCGTCGGACACTCCCGAACACAAGGTCGAGGTACGGCGCAGCCAACGCCGCCACCGGACCGTCACCGCGTACTGGGACGAGGACACCCTCGTCGTGCTGATCCCTGCCCGGATGACCCGGGCCGAGGAGAAGCACTGGGTAGCCGAGATGCAGCGCAAGCTGCTGCGCAAGGGGCCGCGGCAGGCAGCACCGCCGAAGGCCTCGGACGAGGCGCTGCTGGCGCGCTGCGCCGTGCTCTCGGCGAAGTATCTGGACGGAAAGGCGATACCCGCGAGCGTTCGCTGGGTGCCGCCGATGCGGACGAGGTGGGCGTCCTGCACGCCGGTCGACGCGACGATCAGGGTCAGTGATCGCCTGCGCCGGGTGCCGGCCTGGGTGCTGGACTACGTCCTCGTGCACGAACTGGCGCATTTGAAGGAACCAGGGCACAACGCGGCGTTCTGGGAGCTCGTTCGCCGTTATCCCAAGACCGAGCGCGCCATCGGCTATCTGGAGGGCCTGTCCTCCGCCGCCGGTTGGGGCATCGCGGCGGAGGACTGACGTGCCTCAGCTCTTGTCTTCGTCGCCCTTGGGCTTGTTCTTCTCGCGCTCGGCGCGTTCGATCTCGGCGATCGGGTCGACGCCTTCGAGGGTCGACTCGCCATCGCCGAGACGTTCGGCGAAGTCGAGCGGTTCGTCGAGGTCCTCGGCGGTCGGCATCAGGTCGGGGTGGGACCAGAGGCCGTCCCGCTTCTCGATGCCGTGCTGGTCGCCGACCAGCTTCCACAGCGCGGAGGCCGCCCGCATCCGCCTGGGCCGGAGTTCGAGCCCGACCAAGGTGGCGAAGGTCTGCTCGGCGGGACCACCGGTGGCCCTGCGGCGGCGCAGCGTCTCCCGGAGCGCGTCCGCGCCCGGGAGCCGATCGCCGATGGCCTCGGCGACCACGACGTCGACCCAGCCTTCGACCAGTGCGAGCAGGGTCTCCAGCCGGTTCAGCGCCGCCTTCTGCTCGGGCGAGGTCTGCGGCTCGAGCAGGCCGGAGGACATGGCCTCTTCGATGCTGGCCGGGTTCGACGGGTCGATCTGGCCCGCGAGCTGTTCCAGCGCCGAGGTGTCGACGGAGATACCGCTCGCGAACTCTTCGACGGTGGCCAGCAGCCGCTGCCGCAGCCAGGGAACGTGGGCGAACAGCCGCTGGTGGGCGGCCTCGCGCGCGGCGATGAAGACCAGCACCTCGCTGGTCGGCAGCTCCAGGCCCTCGGTGAACTTCTCGATGTTCGCCGGCAGGAGCGCGGAGGTGGCCGCGGGGCCGAGCGGAAGTCCGACCTCGGAGGAGGTGAGCACTTCGGAAGCCAACTGAGCCAGGGCGTTACCGAGCTGGGAGCCGAAGGCCATCCCGCCCATTTGCCCCATCATCGACAGCAGCGGACCGGCGGCCTGCTTGGCCTCTTCGGGCAGGGCCTGGACCCACGCACCCGAGACCTGCTGGGCGACGGGGTCACAGAGGCGTTGCCAGGTGGGCAGGGTCTTCTCGACCCAGTTACGCGCGGACCACGCGACGGTCGTCGTCGCTCCGGCGGGCAGGATCGTCGCGGCGTCGAGCCACAGCTCTGCCAGGTGGGCGGCGTCACGGACGGCTGTGCTCGAGTCGCCGCCGCTGGAGGACGAAAAGCCGAGCTTGGAGTCGCCGCTTTCGCTGCCGAGGTTCTGCAACGCGATCTGTTTCGCCAGGTCGTAGTTGACCGGCCCGGTCGAGCTGCCGGCCTGGCTGAGCATCTGGCCCAGCTGGCTGAGCATCTGACCGAGCTGATTGAAGGCTTCGGCGCCGGAGGGCTGGCCGCCGGAATCCGACGGCTCGTTCTCGCCTCGTTTGTCGGGATCGGGCGGTCCGAAGCCGAACGGGGGTTTGCTCATGGCACCACCGTACGCGGGTCCTGGGACCCGGAGCCCGTCAAGTGGAGTGATGAGCGTGGCCTTCACCGCGAAGCGAACGCCGTCACCGTACGCTGTCACGCGTGACAGAGCCCCCGGAGGAGACCACAGCAGCGCGGAGCCGTGCGGGCTCCGCGAGTGACCAGGACCGCTCCGAACGGCGGCTGACCCGGCGCGGCTGGACACTGCTGGTCAGTGGCGCGTTGTTCGTCGCCTTCGCACTGGTCGGGTTCTTCATCCCGGTGCCGTATGTGGCGATCAGCCCCGGCCCGACCTACGACACCCTCGGCAAGGACGCCGCCGGGCAGTCGGTGATCCAGGTCAACGGGCACGAGATCTTCCAGACCTCCGGCGAGCTGCGGATGACGACGGTCTCCCTGCGCGATGGTGGCATCACGCTGTTCAACGCGCTAGGGCTCTGGGCGAGTGGCCGGTACGCGCTGGCTCCGCGCGAGGAGTACTTCAAGCCGGGCGAGACCAACGAGCAGGTCCGCCAGGAGAACATCCAGCAGCTGCAGGACTCGCAGACCGCCGCTCAGGTCGCCGCGCTGCGCCGCAAGTTCCCGGTGAAGGTGCTCGCGAAGACGATCGTCTCCGGCAGCCCGGCGGACAAGGTGCTCGCCCCGGGTGACCGGCTTCTGGTGGTCAACGGGCAGTCGGTCAAGGAAGCGACCGATGTGCGGGCCGCGCTGAACGGGACGAAGCCCGGGCAGACCGTCCAGATCACTTTCAAGTCCGACGGGCAGGAAGAACGCACGGTGCCGCTCACGCTCGCGCAGCGGCCCGATGGCCCGGAAGGCTTCATGGGCCTGACCGCGGTGGACCGCGCCGATGTCCCCTTCGACGTGAAGATCTCGCTGCAGGACGTCGGCGGCCCGTCGGCGGGCCTGATGTTCGCGCTCGCGATCGTCGACAAGATGGAGCCCGGCGACCTCGCCGGCGGCAGGCATATCGCCGGAACGGGTGAGATCTCGGAGAAGGGCGTCGTCGGCGCGATCGGCGGCATCTCGTTCAAGGTGGTCGGTGCCCGCGAGGCCGGTGCCACCGACTTCCTCGTGCCCGCGCACAACTGCGCCGAGGCGAAGACCGCCGCGCCCGACGGCCTGAACCTGATCAAGGTGGCCACGCTGGACGAGGCGATCGCGCAGCTCGAGAACCTCAAGGCGGGACGGCCGACCGCCTCCTGCTGACCACCGGGGGAGCAAGGGACCTTTGCTATCGCCCCGCGGGTCTGACTGACGAGAGCAAGGGACCTTTGGTATCGCCCGGCAGATGTCGGGAGCCGGCGATAGCAAAGGTCCCTTGCTCTCTTTTGGCAGGTCAGGGCAGCATGGTCGCTTTCAGGGCTTCGAGCAGGTTCGGGGCCAGCTCCGGGTTCTCGATGATCTCGTCGACAGGGACGTCACCGGGTTCTTCGGGCTGCCCGGCACCGCGAAGCCGCATGACGCACGCTCCGGCACCGTCCCGCAGCACCGCGGCCACGAGCCGGGCCTCGGTCCGGCGCGGGTGGTCGGCGGCCGCTTGACGCAGGCGTTCGGAATCGGTCTCGGGCACTACCGGAAGCTCGGCTTCGGCGTCCGGCGGCAACACGATGATCTCCTGCGCGAGCGCGCATCCCAGCACCAGATCGGGCCACGCGATCTGCGCCAGCGCTTCACCCAGATCGCCGTCCGGCAGCGACTCCTGGGCGACCGGTGTCAGCGGGGCCGACGGGTCGAGTTGCCCGGCCAGTTCGGGCTGCTCGTCCAGCAGCGCCGCGGTCGGGACCAGCGCGAACAACTGCGGCGGCTGATCCCATCCTCCGGAGGCGACGAACTCCTCGACTTCGCGGGCCAGGCCGGCCACGCCCTGCTGCTCACTCGGTGCCATTGGCACATCGTTCCAGGCGGTCGGGGCAGCGGCCTTCCGAGTCCGGTTTGGGCGGGTTCCGGGAACTTCCGACGGCATCCGTAGAGTTAGAGCATCAGGGGCCGCACGCGGTACGCGCGCCCCCGCGAAAAGTTCACCAAACCAGGAGCGTGTGCAGTGGCCACTCGGCCCCCCGTGAGCCTGCCGAAGCTGTCCCGGCGCAGCCGGATACTGCTCATCATCGCCGCCGTAGTCATTCTGGCCCTGCTACTGGGCGCGAGACTGCTGGACACCTACGTCGACTGGCTGTGGTTCGGCGAGGTAGGCGCCCGGACGGTGTTCAGCACGGTGCTGATCACCCGCGTCGTCTTGTTCTTCGCCGTAGGGCTCTTGGTGGGAGGCGCGCTCGCGATCAGTTTGATGATCGCGTACCGGTCCAGGCCCGTCTTCGTGCCGGTTTCCGGCAACGACGACCCGCTCGCGCGCTATCGGTCCGCGATCGTCGGCCGGATCCGCCTGTTCGGCATCGGCATCCCGGTGCTGACCGGGCTCATCGCCGGCGCGTCCGCGCAGAGCGACTGGCAGGTCGTGCAGCTGTTCTTGAACGGCACCCCGTTCGGCCAGACCGATCCCGAGTTCGGCAACGACGTCGGCTTCTACGCCTTCGACCTCCCGTTCTACAACTGGCTCCTGGGCTGGCTTTTCATCGCGGTCGTCATCGCGTTCTTCGGCGCGCTGATCTCGCACTACGTCTTCGGCGGCATCCGGCTCGCGGGCAAGGGCGGCCAGCTCGCCGGTCCGACCCGCGCCCAGCTCGCCATCACCATCGGCATCTTCGTGCTGCTGAAGGCGGTCGAATACTTCTTCGACCGCTACAACCTGTTGCTCTCCGATCGGGGGGCGCCGCTGTTCATCGGTGCGACCTACACCGACCTGAACGCGGTCCTGCCCGCGAAGCTGATCCTTCTGTGCATCTCGGTGATCTGTGCCGTCGCGTTCTTCGCCGGTGCGTTCCTGCGCAATCTGCAGCTGCCCGCGATCGCGCTGGTGCTGCTGATCCTGTCGAACGTGCTCGTCGGCGTCGCGTGGCCCGCGGTGCTCGACCAGTTCTCCGTGAAGCCCAACGCCAACGAGAAGGAATCGGCGTCGATCCAGCGCAACATGGACGCGACACGTCAGGCGTTCGGCCTGACCAACGTCGAGTACAAGGACTACACCGGCAAGTCCGAGGCGACCTCCGCGGAGATCAAGGCGGACAAGGGGACCGTTCCGAACATCCGGCTCCTCGACCCGAACATCCTCAGCGACACCTTCACGCAGCGCGTCGGCCGTGAGAACTTCTACGGCTTCCCGTCCAAGCTGGACATCGACCGCTACACCCTCAACGGTGTCACGCAGGACTACATCGTCGCGGCCAAGGAGATCAAGACCGAAGGCCTCACCGGCAACCAGACGAACTGGATCAACAAGCACCTCGTCTACACGCACGGAAACGGCTTCGTCGCCGCGCCGGCCAACACGATCGACCGCGCGCTGAAGGATGCCAACTCCGACGGCGGCTACCCGATCGCCACCACCAGCGACACCCAGAACCCGGCGGGTGCCGGATCGTCCGACCCGAACAAGCCGGGCATCAAGGTGGACGAGCCCCGTATCTACTACGGCGAGCTCGCGACCGACGCCGCGTACGCGATCGTCGGCGGCACGGCGGGACAGGCGCCCGGCGAGTACGACACCGCTGTCGACCGCGGTTACATCTACAAGGGCTCCGGCGGCGTGCCGATCGACAACTGGTTCAACCGGCTCGTCTTCGCCGCCGAGTACGGAGAGCGGAACATCCTCTTCTCCGACGCCATCGGCGACGGATCCAAGATCATGTTCAACCGCGAACCGCGGGAACGTGTCGCGAAGGCCGCCCCGTGGCTGACCCTCGACGGCGACCCGTACCCGGCGGTCGTCAACGGCAAGATCATCTGGATCGTCGACGGCTACACGACGATGAACAACTTCCCGTACGCCCAGCAGACGCAGCTCGGCCAGGCGACCAACGACTCGCTCAGCGGCACCACCCGCCAGGCGAACTCCTCGATCAACTACATCCGCAACTCGGTCAAGGCCACGGTCGACGCGTTCGACGGCACCGTGACCCTGTACGGGGTCGAGGACAACGAGCCGGTGCTCAACGCGTGGAAGAAGGTCTTCCCTGGCCTGGTCAAGCCGAGCAGCGAGATCTCGCCGGACCTGCGGTCGCACTTCCGCTATCCCGAGGATCTCTTCAAGGTGCAGCGGGAACTCCTCTCGAAGTACCACGTGAACAACCCCGCCGAGTTCTACGCTCAGCAGGCCTTCTGGAGCGTCCCGCAGGACCCGACGCAGGAAGGCGGCGTGAACGCCTCCGCCTCCGGCATCGCCAACCAGCCCGGCTACTACGTCCTGGCCACCGCGCCGGGCGACGCCAAATCGCGATTCCAGCTCACCAGCTCACTGACCGGTCTCCAACGGCAGTACCTGGCGGCCTGGATGTCGGTGTCGTCCGATCCGGAAGACTACGGACGAATGCGGGTCCTGAGACTGCCCACAGGAGCGAGTGGTGCGACCCAGGTGGACGGACCCGTCCAGGTCCAGAACAGGTTCCAAAGTGATCCACGGGTCGCGCAGGACCGGACACTCTTCAACAACCCGAATGTCACGGTCACCTACGGAAACCTGATCACCCTGCCCGTCGCCAACGGCTTCCTCTACGTGGAACCGGTCTACATCCGGCAACGGAACCAGCTGAGCTATCCGCAGCTGGCCCGGGTCCTGGTCTCCTACGGCACCAAGATCGGCTTCGCGCCGACGCTGAACGAAGCGCTCGATCAGGTCTTCGGCGCGGGCACCGGATCCGGGGTCACACCGCCGCAGACCGGCGGCACTCCAGGGCCCACGACACCGCCGCCGGGTACGACGACTCCGCCGCCTGCCAGCGGAAACCCGGCGCTCGACAAGGCCGCGGGCGAAATGCACGACGCCTGGACCAAATACAAGGCAGCTCAGCAGACGGGCAACTACGCGGATCAGGGTGCCGCCCTCGCCGCACTCGACGCCGCGTACAGGGCCTACGAAGCAGCCAAGGCAAGCCCGCCGGCCAGCACACCGCCCACCAGCAAGCCCGGAGGGTGACCTCGCTTACCTAAAGGCCCCCTGCTTTGCGCCTGCTTGGAACGCAGGCGTAAGGTAGGGGACACAACGCGGGGTGGAGCAGCTCGGTAGCTCGCTGGGCTCATAACCCAGAGGTCGCAGGTTCAAATCCTGTCCCCGCTACAGAGGTGGGAGGCCCGTGTCTGCGGATTACGCAGACCGGGCCTCCTTCGTTTTGTCCCCGGGGGTCGAACCCCCGGACCCCCGCCAGGGAGGGCTTCGCCCCCCTGGACCCCCCAAGTGGTCGGTTGCGTAGGTGCCCGAGGCGCAGGGGAGCAAGGGACCTTTGGTATCGCCGGGAGAAGCAAGGGACCTTTGGTGTCGTCTGGGGGGGCGGCGGCGGTAGCGGGGGACCTTTGCTATCGCGTGGGGGTGAGGGTGGGGGCGACCCAGCAGGCGTAGCCGTCGGGGCGGTAGAGGACAGCGTCCGTGGACGGCCACGGTAGAGCCGTGACGAGCTGGGTCGTCAGGCGTGGCGAGCGGGCGTGAGCCCGCGCGGCGTCGACGTGGGCCGGAGTGGTCGTGAGGAGCACGAAGTCGCCCTTGTGAAAGAGCGTGCTGGGGCGAAGCGGGCCCGCTTCGGTGGCGACGTCCTGGTCGTTCATCCGCGAGCCGAGCGCCGGGTGCGAAGTCCCGTAGGTCGTGTAGCGGATCCCGAGACCGGAGACCATCCCCGCCAGGTGCCGGTTCACCTCGGGCAGCTCGACCAGGTCGGCGAAAAAGTCGCGAAGAGCGCGAGACTCGTGTGACCGCGGAGTCAGCCCCAGCTGAGCCGCGACGTTGTGCAGCACCTGAGCGCCGACAGGGTGCCGTTCGGCCTCGTAGGTGTCCAGCAGGTCGTCACCGGCCCAGCCACGCACCGTCGCGGCGAGCTTCCAGCCCAGGTTCATGGCGTCCTGCACGCCCAGGTTCAACCCCTGGCCACCGGCCGGGAAATGAATGTGCGCGGCATCGCCCGCCAGCAGTACCCGCCCGACGCGGTAGCGCTCGGCCTGCCGCGCGGCATCGGAGAACTGTGACGCCCACCGGATTTCCGACACGGTCGCGGAGTCACCGTACGAGTCCGACAGTGCCTGCCGGACTTCGTCGTGGGAGACGGCGGACCGGATGTCCGCAGGCCTGGAGGCCCTGTCGCCGTACACGAAGCGGTAGAGACCCGGTTCTCCCAGCGGAATCAGGCCTTTGAACGTGGTCGCACCGGTCGGCTCGCCGACGTTCCGCATCGTTCGCCACTGTTTTTGCACACCGTCAGGGATTTTGTCGAACAGGACGTCCGTGACGACGCCGAAGCCTTCACCGTCCACACCGGGAAAGTCCACGTTCAGTCCTTTTCGTACAACACTTCGAGAACCGTCGCAGCCGACGAGGTACTTCGCGCGCAGCCGGGTTTCGCCACCGTCTGTTCGGTACCGGACAGAGATGGAGTCTTTGTCCTGAACGAAATCGATTACTTCGGCTCCGCGCACCACCTTCGTTCCTTGCGTGGCAAGCCGTTCTTCCAGGTACGCCTCGACCTGGGCCTGCGGAATACCCAGCTGGAAAGGGAATCGAGTGTCCCAACCGTGGTAGTCGACGGGGATCATCGCGAAATGTCCGTCCTGCACCGTCGTGAACGAACGCTCTTCGGCGCCGTCCAGAAGTCCTCGCAGCTCCAGCATTTCCGCGGTGCGAGGCTGCAGGTTCAGCGCTTTCGACAGTCCTGTGCGTTCTGGAAGCCGTTCCAGTACCACGACATCGACGCCGGCGAGCGCGAGTTCGTGGGCCAGCATCAGCCCCGTCGGCCCCGCTCCGGCCACGACCACGTCCGTCCCCAGGTTGTCCATACCACTCCTTAACGACGTTAAATTGACCTGCGCCCAGCGTGCCCTTAACATCGTTAAATTGTCAAGGCGTTACCGCGGGAAAGAAGGTGGAAAGTGAGTCTGACCAGGCAGGACATCGTCCGTGCCGGGCTGCGGCTGCTGAACGACGTCGGGCTCAACGGGCTTACGCTCCGCCTGATCGCGCAGGAGCTCGGCGTCAAGGCGCCGGCGCTGTACTGGCACGTGAAGAACAAACAAGAGCTGCTCGACGAGATGGCGACACGGATGTACGCCGACGCGATGCCGGGCCGGGTGCCGGAAGGCCTGGGGGAGCGGGATTCTCTTGAGGTGGCGTCACGGGGCTTGCGCCGGATGATGCTCGCTTACCGTGACGGGGCAAAGGTCTTCTCCGGGACCTTCATGACCGATGACAGCCTGCTCGGTGACAATCCGCTTCAGGGGCGCGTCGACGCCGGGCTCGAACAGTACCTGGCTGGACGAGCGCTGTTCACCGTCTACAGCTACGTCGTCGGCTTCACGATCGAAGAACAGGCGGTTTATCCGGTTCCTGGTGAGCGGGACCCGCGGTACGACATTTTGAACACCGCGTGGGTCTTCGACGAGGACGTCGAGGGCAGGTTCGGCGACGGGCTGACCATGGTGCTCAACGGCGTCTTCGCTTGGCTGGATGACAAAGTCTCGCCATAAAGGCAGGTCAAGGGCCCTTCGAGAAGTTAAGGGTACCCCCCTGAAACCCGGGTTCGGCCCCGTGTAATCTATTAACACAACGACGCGGGGTGGAGCAGCTCGGTAGCTCGCTGGGCTCATAACCCAGAGGTCGCAGGTTCAAATCCTGTCCCCGCTACAGAGAAAACGAAGCGCGGATCTGCGGAAATCGCAGATCCGCGCTTCTTTCTTTTCCGCTTCCGTTGCCCGTGTGCCCTCCGGGGCGATCACCCACCGTCGTTGGTCGGGGCGGGGGACGCGTACCGCTGTCCGTGGCGAAGGCCGGTTGCGCAGCGTGGTCGGTCCATTGTGGACAGGCGTAGTGCGTTGGGCCGAATGAGCGCATATCACTAGCCACAATGGACAGATGCGCTGACCACAGTGGACACAGGTTCGGAAAAGTGGGACCGTAGAGTACGTGTCCGAATTGAATGCAACAGCCGCCGCACTGCTCGGTCTTCTCCACGACGGTCCCGCCACGGGCGGGCAACTGGTCGCGGGGGCGGGTGAGCGTTTCGGCGCCTTCTTCAGCGTGACCCGCAGCCAGGTGTACCGGGAGCTCCCCGCCTTGTCGAAGGAGGGCCTCGTCCGCCTCGGCAAGCAGGGCCCGCGGTCGAGCCAGCAGTACCTCATCACCGCGGCGGGCAAGAAGGCGTTCAAGACGTGGCTGTCCTCAGAAGCCGGTCCTGACCACCTCCGCAGTCCGCTGATCCTGCGTCTCGTGCACGCCGGCTCGCTGACGGTGAAGCAGCGCTCGACTCTGCTCGAGTCCGCGCGCGCCAGCTACACCCAGCAGCTCGACGAGGCCAAGGCCGCCACCAAGGGGGCCGACGGCCCGTACGCCAAGGCGGTCGCCGAATTCGCGCAGGCCCAGGCCAAAGCGGCCCTGAAACTGCTGGATTCCATCCCTCAGTCCTGACCTGGACGGGTGCCCACGACCGGTTACTCGCAACCGGTCGTGGGTTTTGCCGTAACCTTGTTCGACGTGAGTGATGAGTTCGATGCGGCCCTGAAGGACCTGACCGGCAAGCTGACGCAGATCGAGTCGGTGATGGACCTGGACGCGCTGCGCGCCCAGGTGGCCGAGCTGGAGGAACAGGCGTCCAGCCCGAACCTCTGGGACGACCCCGAAGCGGCGCAGAAGGTCACCAGCCAGCTGTCCCACCGGCAGAGTGAGCTGCGACGCATTTCCGAGCTGCGGCAGCGGCTCGACGATCTGGGTGTCCTCTACGAACTGGCCGAGGCCGAGGGTGACTCCGCCAGTGTGGCCGAGTCCGAGTCCGAGCTCACGGCCCTCACCAAGGACATCGACGGGCTCGAGGTCCGGACCCTGCTGTCGGGTGAATACGACCCGCGCAACGCCGTGGTCACCATCCGGTCCGAAGCGGGCGGCGTCGACGCGGCCGACTGGGCCGAGATGCTGCTCCGGATGTACCTGCGGTGGGCGGAGCGGCACAACTACCCGACGGACGTCTACGACATCTCCTACGCCGAAGAAGCGGGCATCAAGTCCGCCACCTTCAAGGTGACCGCGCCCTACGTCTACGGCACGCTCTCGGTCGAGCAGGGCACGCACCGGCTGGTGCGCATCTCGCCGTTCGACAACCAGAGCCGCCGCCAGACCTCCTTCGCGCACGTCGAGGTGATGCCCGAGGTCGAGGAGGTCGACCACGTCGACATCCCCGAGAAGGACATCCGCGTCGACGTGTACCGCTCGTCCGGCCCCGGCGGCCAGAGCGTCAACACGACGGACTCGGCGGTGCGGATCACGCACATCCCGACCGGCGTGGTCGTTTCGTGTCAGAACGAAAAGTCGCAGCTGCAGAACAAGGCGGCCGCGATGAAGGTCCTCCAGGCGCGGCTGCTGCTGCGGAAGAAGGAGGAGGAGCGCGCCGAGATGGACGCGCTCAAGGACGGCGGCTCCAGCTGGGGCAACCAGATGCGCTCCTACGTTCTGCACCCGTACCAGATGGTCAAGGACCTGCGGACCGAGTTCGAGGTCGGCAACCCGTCGTCCGTTCTCGACGGTGAGATCGACGGTTTCCTGGAGGCGGGCATCCGCTGGCGTAAGCAGTCCGGAGCCGCGTAACAACCCTGCGTGAGAAGAGCAAGGGACCTTTGGTGTCACTCTCCGGAAGAGAGTGACACCAAAGGTCCCTTGCTCGCTTGGCCGCCGGGACCGGGCTACCCGGGCTTAACGACAGGCATGGGTAGTATGCCGAACCGTGATCCGGCTCGAAGAGGTTTCCAAGGTCTACAAGACCTCGACCCGTCCCGCCCTCGAAAGGGTGTCGGTCGAGATCGACAAAGGTGAGTTCGTCTTCCTGATCGGTCCCTCGGGGTCCGGGAAGTCGACCTTCCTGCGTCTCCTGCTGCGCGAAGAGGTGCCGAGCAAGGGTCGCGTCATGGTCTCCAACTTCGACGTCGCCAAGCTCGCCCGTCGCCGGGTGCCGCGCCTGCGGCAGACCATCGGCTGCGTCTTCCAGGACTTCCGCCTGCTGTCGAACAAGACCGTCGCCGAGAACGTCGCCTTCGCGCTCGAAGTCATCGGCAAGCCGCGCCCCACGATCCGCAAGGTCGTGCCCGAGGTGCTCGAACTCGTCGGCCTCGACGGCAAGGCCGACCGTCTCCCCAACGAACTCTCCGGTGGTGAGCAGCAGCGTGTCGCGATCGCCCGAGCGTTCGTGAACCGCCCGCTCGTGCTGCTCGCCGACGAACCGACCGGGAACCTGGACCCCGACACCAGCCAGGACATCATGTTGCTGCTGGAGCGGATCAACCGCACCGGCACGACGGTGCTGATGGCCACCCACGACCATTCGATCGTGGACTCGATGCGGCGAAGGGTCGTCGAGCTTCAGCTCGGCAAGGTCATCCGTGACGACGCCCGAGGCGTCTACGGCATCGGCCGCTGACCGGCCCCGCCCTCCTCCGTTACCCACGACTTCCAAGGGACATCAACCCCGATGCGCGCCAGTTTCGTCTTCAGCGAGGTAGTCACCGGCTTGCGCCGGAACGTCACGATGACCATCGCGATGATCCTCACCACCGCGGTCTCCCTCGCCATGCTCGGCTTCGGTCTGCTGGCCGTCGGCACGATCGACAAGATGAAGGCCAACTTCCTCGCCGACGTCGAGGTTTCGGTCTATCTGGTCAACGACATCAGCTCGGGTGACCCGAACTGCTCGCAGTCCGCCTGCCAGTCGCTGCGCCAGGACCTGCAGGGCAACGACGGCGTCGAGTCGGTCGTGTTCGAGAACCGCGAGCAGTCCTACGAGCGGTTCAAGAAGATGTTCGAGAGCCAGCCGGAACTGCTCGCACTGACCGGGCCGGAGGCGCTGCCCGCGTCGCTCCACGTCAAGCTGAAGAACCCCGAGCGCAGCCAGGCGATCATCCAGGAGTACACCGGCAAACCCGGCGTCAGCAAGGTCGACGATCAGCAGAAGGCACTGGACCGCGTGTTCAACGCGCTCAACGGTGTGCGGAACCTGGCGTTCGGGGCCGCGCTGATCATGGCCATCGCCGCGCTGATGCTGATCGCCAACACGATCCAGGTGTCGGCGTTCACCCGGCGCACCGAGGTCGGCATCATGCGCCTGGTCGGCGCGACCCGGTGGTACACGCAGCTGCCGTTCCTCCTGGAGGCGGTGGTCGCCGGCCTTGTCGGTGCGATCATCGGGATCGTCTTCCTCGTGCTCACCAAGGTGCTGTTGCTCGACTTGGTGCTCACCGGTGACGTGTTCCCCGCGGTCGGCATGCTCGAACTGCTGTTCCCGGTGGCACCGATCCTGCTCGCCGTCTCGGTCGTCATTTCGGCGATCACCGGCTACGTGACGCTGCGCCTGTACGTGCGCCACTAGCCGCCCCGATAACCACCTGCTCGAACACAGGAAATCACGTAGAGTCGCCGCTATGCCCAAGGAACGTGGACACAAGGTGATCGTGTCGAACCGCAAGGCTCGCCACGATTACTCCATCCTCGACACCTACGAAGCCGGTCTCGTGCTCGTCGGTACCGAGGTGAAGAGCCTGCGTGAAGGACGGGCATCACTGGCCGACGCGTTCGCCACGGTGGACGACGGCGAGGTCTGGCTGCGCAACGTGCACATCCCGGAGTACGTGCAGGGCACGTGGACGAACCACACGCCGCGCCGCACCCGGAAGCTGCTGCTGCACCGCCAGGAGATCGAGCGGCTCATCGGCAAGACCAAGGAGAGCGGGCTTTCCCTGGTCCCGCTGTCGATGTACTTCAAGGACGGCAAGGTCAAGGTCGAGATCGCGCTCGCCAAGGGCAAGAAGTCCTACGACAAACGTCAGGACATCTCCAAACGCGACGCGGACCGCACCATCAGCCGGGCCCTGGGCCGGGCGCTGAAAGGCCGGTACAACGATTGATCCACGGACCTGCTTCGGACGCCGAGATCCCCGAGTGGATCTCGGCGCTGGGTATCGACGGGCTCGTGGACCTTCATCTGCACTTTCTGCCGAAGCCGGTCATGGACAAGGTGTGGGCCTATTTCGACCAGGCCGAGGAGCACTACGGCATGGCCTGGCCGGTGCACTACCGCACGTCGGAGGAAGAGCGGATCGAAACCCTGCGCTCGTTAGGCGTGCGCAAGTTCGCTCCGCTGGTCTATCCGCACAAACCGGGGATGGCCGAATGGCTGACCTCCTGGGCGCTGGAGTTCGCCGAACGTGTGCCGGACGCCGTCCCGACGGGAACGTTCTACCCCGAACCCTCCGCACTGTCCGTTGTGGACGGAGCGCTGCGGGCGGGTGCCCGCTGTTTCAAGGCGCACGTCCAGGTCGGCGCCTACGACCCGCGTGACGCGCTGCTGGACGGCGTCTGGGGCGCGCTGGCGGACGCGGGCGTCCCGGTGGTCGTCCACTGTGGACACGGTCCGTTGAAGGGCGCCTACACCGGGCTACGACTGTTCGAAGAGATCCTGGTCCGGCATCCCGGCCTGACGCTGGTGCTCGCGCACGCGGGTATGCCGGAGATCGACTTCGCGTTCGAGCTGGCCCGGAAGTATCCGCGGGTGTACCTCGACACCACGATGGTCGGGGTCGAGTTCACCCAGCGCGGCAACCCGCTCCCGCCGGACTGGGCGGATCTGCTGGCGGAGTTCCCCGATCGCGTGGTGCTCGGCACCGACTTCCCCAACATCCCGTACTCCTACGCCACACAGCTGCAGGCGATCGCCGGCTGGGCGGCCGACGATCGCCTGGGTGAGCCCTTCCTGCGGGCGGTGCTGCACGACACCCCCGCGAAGCTGCTCAGCGTTTGAGCTGCGCCGTCTCGGTGACCGAGAGCGCGCGGCCGAGCAGCCGCGTCCCCAGCTCCGAGACCGGGATCTGCTTGCCCGCCAGGAGGAATCCGCCGGTCGCCAGCGCCACCCACGGCACGGGACCCTGCGTGAGACCGTCGCTCAGCGGCGCGAAACCGTGCGCGGCCAGTCCGAGCAGGCCACCGGCGATCGCCAGTCCGGCCAGGACGAGCTGAGGCGTCTGCGCGGTCGAGGCCGGGCCGGAGGCTTGCGTTTCGAAGCGGGCGAAGAGCCGCAGGAGACCGAGGAGCACGAGCCCGCAGGCGCCGAGCCAGACCGGAACCATCGTCAGCCACAGCACGGAACCCGGTTCGGGGGTCTCGTAACCCAGGCCATAGACCGTGACACCGGAGACGACGATCAGCGCCGGCATGTGCCACAGGTAGACGCTCATGAACCGCGGGCCGATCCACTTCAGGGCGGCGTCGAGGTTCGGACGGGCGGCCAGGGCGTTCAGCTGCGGTTTGAAGGCCAGCAGGAGCCCGATCTGGCCGATCGCGAGGAAGGCCAGCAGCACGGTGGGCGGGCTCATGTTCGACACCGGGGCACCCGGCATGCCGATCATGCTGGCCGGGTACGGGCCGAAGACGACCATCAGCGCGGTGATGCCGAAACCGGCGCCCGCCATGCCCAGCGCGGCGTTGCGGCCCATCGAGCCGAGACGGCCTTGCGTGTAGTGGAAACCGAGCTGGTGCACGGCCATCCAGACGAAGATCGCGTTCGCGAAACCGATCAGGCCGAGGTCGTTGAAGCGGGCGACGTCGACGAGGACGGCGGCGGCGAGCATCACGAGCGGGACTTTGAGGCCCCAGCGGCGATGCGCGGCGGCCAGCATCGGGGTGAGCAGCACGGTGAGCACGTACACGGCCAGGAACCACAGCAGCTGGGCGGCGATCGCGCCGCCGACCTGCAGCGGCTGCTCCGGGATGCCCATCCCGCGCAGGATGTCCGGGACGAACAGCCAGACGGCCACCAGCGGCAGCACCGGGATCATCAGCCGCTTGAGGCGGGCCGCGAGCCAGGAACGGGAACTTTCCGCGCGGCCCAAGGAGATCAGGTTCGCCGCGCCGCCCGCGAAGAAGACGAGGGGCATTACTTGACTGAGCCAGGTGACGACCCACCAGCCGGGCGTCGCGAGGGCGTTCCCCGTGGCGAGGTGGCCGTCGGCGTAGGAGAGCACGGGCATGCCCCAGTGCTGGACGACGACCGCGAGGATCGCGACCGCTCGGACGATGTCCAGGAACCTGTCCCGGCCCTGTTTCTGGCTCGTGTGCATGGAAAGAAGCCTGGTGCTTTCCATGCTCGGAAACAGCAGTGCGGGCCGCCGTATCGGTCTTCCGGTTTTCGCCCGCCGAAGGTGGAGTTTTCCCTACCCCACACCGTCGGGTTCGGGCTCCGGCCGCGGCGCCGGCTCCGGAACCTGGGCCTGGCACAGCCGGAACTCCCAGCAGTCGTCCTCGGCGAGGCCGAGTTCGTACCGGGTTTCGATCTTCGGCCCGTCGTGGAGATGGACGTGCTTGAGGACGGTTCCTGCGACCGGCTCGGTATCACCGAGTTCCTGGACGCGTCCGTCGAGGGGCCCACCGAAGAAGCGGACGCTGTGGGAGGTCCGGTCGGTCATGAGGCCTCCTCGGTTCGGCTCGTCACTCACCAACAGTCTGCCCATGTTAGGTGAGTGACGGCTTTGCCACCAAGAGCTACTTCAGCGTCCTAAGTAAGTGAGGACCGCGCGGACCCGGCGGTGTTCCACGGAACTCGCTTCGAGGCCGAGCTTCGAGAAGATGTTGCCGATGTGCTTCTCGACCGCGCCGTGCGAGACGACGAGAGAGTTCGCGATCGCGGTGTTCGACAAGCCCTGCGCCATCAGCCCCAGCACCTCGGACTCGCGGGCGGTGAGCGCGTCGAGAGGGTTCTTGCGGCCACGGGCCATCAGCTGCGCGATGACGTCCGGATCGATGGCCGTGCCGCCGCCGGCGACCCGTTTGACCGCGTCGAGGAAGTCGCTGACGTCGGCGACGCGTTCCTTGAGCAGGTAACCGACTCCGCCCGCGCCGCCGGACAGCAGCTCGACGGCGTAGCTCTCTTCGACGTACTGGGAAAGCACGAGAACGGGAAGGCCGGGAACGGCCTCGCGGGCGCCCAGCGCCGCGCGCAGGCCTTCGTCGGTGAAGGTGGGAGGCATCCGCACGTCGACGATCGCGAGATCGGGCCGGTGCTCCTTGACCGCGCCGAGCAGGTCGTCGCCGTTGTCCACGGCGGCGACGGTCTCGATGTTCTCGTCGGCGAGCAGTCGGATCACCCCCGCGCGCAACAGCACAGCGTCTTCGGCGATGACGACCCGCATCCTGCCCCCAGGTTCGTGAGTGAACGGCAGGGCCTATTCACTCACGAACGGGTCACCATTGGCACGGCAGGTCCGCGCGAATCACCGTCGGGCCGCCGGGCGGGCTGACGACGGTGATCACGCCGTCGATCGTGGCCGCCCGGTCGGCGAGCCCGGCGAGGCCGCCACCTGGCCGGACTTCGGCGCCGCCGTGCCCGTTGTCGGTGATCTCGACGATCACCATCGCGTCGGTGCGCCACACCTTCACGCCCGCTTCGGTCGCGCCCGAATGCTTCGCGATGTTCGTCAGCGTCTCGCCGACGATGAAGTACGCCGTCGTTTCGACCGCGGCGGGCGGTCGCGGTTCGACGTCCACCTCGACGTCGACGTGGATCGGCGACTTCGCGGCCTGAGCGGACAGTGCCGCGTCGAGGCCGCGGTCGCCGAGCACGGCCGGGTAGATGCCGCGGGCGAGATCGCGCAGTTCCGACACCGCGAGCTTGGCGTCGAGGTGCGCTTCGTCGATCAGTTCGCGCACGGCGTCGGGGTCCTGGTCGAACTTCGACTTCGCGCGGCCCAGGCTCATCGCGACGGCGACCAGGCGCTGTTGGGCGCCGTCGTGCAGGTCGCGTTCGATGCGGCGGCGTTCGGCTTCGGCGGCGTCGACACCGCGAGCCCGCGACGCCTGCAGCCGCTCGGCCTTCTGCTCCAGCTTCTGGGTGCGGTTCGGGCCGAGCAGCGAGAACGCCAGGTTGCCGTGCAGCCAGCCGACCCACGGGGTCACCCAGATCGCCATCGGCAGCAGCACGATCGACGCGATCGCGATCGGGAGCTCCACGCAGGCCAGCGGGAACGCCAGCATCAGGTAGGCGAGGTCGCGCCAGGTCGTCGGGTCGGTCAGCCGGGTCAGCCAGCGCTTGACCAGCGAGAGCCCTTCGAGGGAGAGACGTTCGACAGGCTCCAGCGGAGTTTCGAGCATCTTCCGTGCCCAGCCCCGCTCGCGGTCGGCGGACCAGCGGATGAAGTTGGTCGTGGCCATGAGGATCGGGAAGCCGATCCACACCACCGCCGTCGCGATACCGACCGACAGGCCCACGATGATCAAAACGAACTGGAGCAGCCGGAACAAGAAGCTGACGAACATGTAGACGATGGTCCGCAACGGCCGCGGCCGCGGAATCTGCACTTGCTGTACCTGCTGGTCGATCGTCATCCGCGCACCGTGCTCATCGTCGGAACCTCGCCCCATGAATCCTCCAGACGGCGGCGCTGGGCATGGGTCGGCCCGAGCAACGCCGTCGCCAGCCGGGCATGCAGCCCCGCCAGCGCCTTCGTCAACGCTACCGAGAGCGCGACGCACAACACGCCGAGAGCCGCCCAAGGCAGCGCCGAGACCGTCGAGTCGACGGTGAACCACGCGTTTTCCCAGGTCGGGAAGCGGTACTCGCCATTCGGCAGGAAGCGGTAGTAGATCGGCAGGCCGGCGAGGCCGAGACTGGTCGACCAGAACACCGTGACCAGGACGAACTCGACGATTCCGAGCGGGAAGAGCACCAAGAAGTAGCTGAGGTCGCGCCAGGTGGAGCCGTCCCGCAGCCGTGCCTTCCAGCGCACGGACTGGCCGCCGACGGGCAACGGGAGGTACGGCAGGTCGATGTAGCGGTCGAGCAGCGCGTACACCCTGGCGCGCTCCATCCTGGCCGCCCCGCGGACCGACAGGATCACCAGCGCGAGGATCGGCAGCCCGATCCAGACGATCGCCGTGCCGATCCCCGCCCAGATGAACGCCATCATGAGCGCGAACGCGCACACGCCCATCGGCAGGTTCATCAGCAGGTAGACCAGCGAGCCGCCGAACGACGGATCGGACCTGCTCAGCTCCCGCTCGGCCGCTAGCGAACTCATGGTCGTGCTCCTCTCCGAGGTCGATGGGACAAGCATCGTCCTCGGGAGGGGGCGGCGACATGGTGCCCGCGGGCATCCCGCAGGTGGGGCTAGCCCCACCTGCGGGATTAACCCGGTTGCCGAACGCGTTATGCTGTGGAGGTTGTGTCCCACCAAGGGGGTGAACGGTTTCGACTTTGGACGTTGAATCAGGAGAAGCGTGCCGGTGCAGGCGAGAGACCACCGTAAGCGTCATCGCAAACCAATAAGCGCCGAGCCTAAGAGCCAGCGCGAGTTCGCCCTTGCTGCCTAAGCAGTAGAGCAACTCTGTCGGTCCGGGGTCGCCTCCGACCCGGTCACCGGCATCAGCTAGGAGGCTTACCGTCACACTCGGCTACGGAGTGTGGTTGGGAATCAAACAGTGGCTGGGCTCGTCACTTCAGCTTGTTCGCGTGACTGAAGGGGCCAAGTAGAGACATAGCGGACTGCGCACGGAGAAGTCCTGGTGATACGCCAGAGGACCCGGGTTCAATTCCCGGCACCTCCACTGGTCGAACGGCGAGTGCTCGTACTGAGCACTCGCCGTTTCTCGTTTCTTGACCTTCACCCTGGGGCCGGGCTCAGGGTGGTGGAACCGGGCGATCGCCCGGGACGAGGGAGGTGATCATGGACCTGGTGACCATCGGCGCGTTCGCGCGGCTGGCCAGCCTGTCGCCCAAGGCCTTGCGGCTCTATGACGAGCTGAGCCTGCTGTCGCCGGTTCGGGTCGACCCCGGCACGGGATACCGCTGGTACTCGCCGGAACAGCTCGGGCGAGCACGCCGGATCGCGCAGTTGCGCCGCCTCGACATGCCGCTTTCCCGGATCAGGGCGGTCCTCGACCTGCCGTCCGGTGAGGCGGCCGTCGAGATAGGTGCCTTCCGGGGCGAGCAGGAACGGGGGTGGAAGGCCAAAAGCGAACTAGCCGCTTTCCTCGTCGCTCATTTGTTGGGGAAGGAAACCGTCATGTACGAAGTGTCCGTCCGTGAAATCCCGGCTCGCGCCCTGCTCTGTCTCAGCGAGCACCTCACCGCCGACAGGATCGGCGAGTTCGCGACCCCGCTTTTCGGCTTGTTCGGCGGCCCTTCGATCCCGCGGCCCGAGGGGAACGCCGGGCGGCCGTTTCTGCGCTATCACGGGGAAGTCAGCAAAGACAGCGACGCGGTGGTGGAGTTCTGCTGTCCGGTGGATCCGGGTGAGATCGAGGCCATCGGCGCCCGTTTTCCCGAGATGACCCGGAGCGACGAAAAAGCGGGCCGCGAGATCTACGTCAGCATTCCCAAAGCGAACATGATGACCGCGCTCGGATTCGAATCGCTGCACCGGTGGCTCGTCGAACACGACGAGGAAACCGATTGGAAGCCGCGTCAGATCTTCCTGGTCGATCCCACCACGGTCGAGGCGTCCGAGCCCGTTTATGAGCTGGCGGTCCGGCTTGGGGTGCGTTGACGTCTCCGTCGAGCGGGTCGTTCTCGTGCACGGTGTGCTGCTCTGTGGCTGCGTGGCGTGACGTGGCCCGGGCGGTGTGTAGGACTTCGGGGTCGTCAACGCGTGACGCCGAGCTGCGGCAGCTCCTCTTCAGCTCGTCGGAGGACCCTCGCGAGGTTTTCGAAGCGTTCTTCCCGCTCGCGGGTGTGCCGCTGCCCATCCGGATCCGGTGCCGGAAACGTCGCGGCACGGCGTCCACGCCCTGATCGGGATTCGATCGCCGGGAGACGCGAAATCGCCGCTCGATGTGCTGGCCGCGGCGGATTTCTGATGCTCGCGATCATCGCCGGACCACGAGGACATCGCCGCCGCGATCACGGAGGAGGACCGATGCCGCCTGCGGCATCGTCGTGGGGATGGAGCATTCGGTGCCAGACACGAGTGCGCCGTTCACTACCTGAATCGAGTCCTTCTTGAATCACGGAGAGTAGCAGAATCTAGATCATTTTCGTCTCAATTCACCCGCGCCGGGAACTGTCGCAGGGTGGGATGTCATGCTGAGTGTCCGACCATGGCCCTCTATCGAAACGACCCCGAGTCGACGGAGGGCCGGAAGAAGGTGGCAGATGACCTGGGCTAGGCATTCCAGTCGTCCCGACCCCGCTGAAGACCAGAGCCGGATGGCCGGTGTGCGTGCGGAGGAAGAAGTTCGCCTCACCCTGCAGAACGGCAGAGCCGCAAGGACCGTCGCCGGGCACGCCTCGGACGCCATCGACTGTGCGGAACTGCTGGCCATGCTCGGGCTCGAGGGAGTCCAGAAGAAGCACGTTCAGCGCACCTGACCCCCGATCCTCGTGGTCAGTTCGGCCGCGGTCAGGCGGACCTCTTCGGCCAGTTCAGGCCAAGTTTCCTCGCAGCCCTCGGCCCCCGGGCAGAGGTGGCGGAGGGTCACGCTGATCGCGGCCATCGGCCGGCCGCCGTGGTCGAAGACCGGGCAGGCCACCGAGGCGAATCCTTCGGTGACATGGCCGTCTTCGACCGCCCAGCCGAGCCTTCCCTCCGCGTTCAGTGTGCGGCGCAGTTCGGCGAGGGTGCGCGGGCCGCGGCCGGTGCGCAAGACGAACGCCGACGCCGCCGGGAAGAGCGCGCGCACGTGCGGCGACGGCAGGTGCCGCAGCATCGCCCTGCCTGATGCCGTCAGCTGACCCGGCAGCCGGACACCGACCTCGGTGACCAGGGTTTCCGGGCGCGTGGGGCGCTCTTTGACCAGGTAGAGCGACTCGTTGCCGTGCAGCACGCCGAGATGCGCGGTGTGGCCGACGCGGTCGGCGAGTTTGCGCAGCAGCGGGACCGCGAGCCGTTCCAGCGGATCGTGCCGCAGATAGGCCGAGCCGAGCTCGAACGCGGCGATCCCGAGGCCGTACCGGCGCTCGGCGGGCAGATGCGCCACGAAACCGGCGGCCTCCAGCTCGGCGAGCAGGTGATACGTCGTCGAACGCGGGAGGCCGAGTTCGCGCGCGATCGCGGCCGCCGACACCGGGCCCGGCCGGGCGGCGAGGGCGCGAAGGATGCCGAGGCCGCGTCGCAGAGCCGGTACTTCGCTGCTCTCACCCATGCAGACCTCCTGTTCGCCCGACCCCAGGGGGAGCAGGGGACCTTTGCTCTCGCTTCTCTCAACGTTGAGAGAAGCGAGAGCAAAGGTCCCCTGCTCCCGCCGCTAGGTCTTGGATACCAGACACAACCACCGGTTGGGGCCGCCCACCAGCGGGCATGGCGTTGTCCAATGGGGCCATGCCGGAAACCGTACTTCTGGGGTCCGAACCGCTTCGGCCCGAACAGGTCGTCGCGGTCGCCCGTGACCACTCGCCCGTCGCGGTCAGCGAAGCGGCCGAGAAGACCCTCGCCGCGACGCGTCAGCACATCGACAACCTCGCCCACGCCGAGACGCCCACGTACGGCGTTTCGACGGGCTTCGGTGCGCTCGCCACCAGGCACATCCCGCTCGAGCGCCGCACCGCCCTGCAGCGGTCGCTGATCCGGTCGCACGCGGCGGGCGCGGGTCCGGTCGTGGAGACCGAGGTCGTGCGTGCGCTGATGCTGCTGCGTCTCCGCACCCTCACCAGCGGGTACACCGGCGTCCGCCCGCAGACCGCGCAAGCGCTTGCGGCCCTGCTCAACGCCGGAATCACCCCGCTCGTCCACGAGTACGGCTCCCTCGGCTGCTCCGGCGACCTCGCGCCGCTGGCCGCCGTCGCGCTCGCGCTGATGGGGGAGGGCGAAGTCGAGTACAACGGCGAAGTCGTCCAGGCCGCCGTAGCGCTGAAGCATGCTGGGATCGAGCCTGTCGTTCTCGCGGAGAAGGAGGGCCTCGCCCTCACGAACGGGACCGACGGCATGCTCGGCATGCTCCTGCTGGCCGCCGCCGACCTGCGCAGGCTTTTCGACACCGCCGACATCACCGCCGCGATGAGCGTCGAAGCGCTCCTCGGCACCGATCGTGCCTTCGCCGCCGACCTCCAGGCCCTGCGCCCGCATCCCGGGCAGGCCCGAAGCGCCCACCGCATGTGGACGGCGCTGCAGGATTCGAAGATCGTCGAGAGCCACCGCGGGCCGGACTGCAACCGGGTCCAGGACGCCTACTCGCTCCGCTGCTCGCCCCAGGTGCACGGCGGCGCACGGGACAGCCTCACGCACGCGGAACTCGTCGCCGAGCGTGAGCTCCATTCCGCCGTCGACAACCCGGTCGTGCTGTCCGACGGCCGCGTCGAGTCCAACGGCAACTTCCACGGCGCCCCGGTCGCGTACGTGCTCGACTTCCTCGCCATCCCGCTCGCGGACGTCGCGAGCATCGCCGAGCGGCGCACCGACCGCATGCTCGACAAGGCCCGCTCGCACGGCCTGCCGCCGTTCCTCGCGTTCGACCCCGGCGTCGATTCCGGCCACATGATCGCCCAGTACACGCAGGCCGCCGTGGTCAGCGAGCTCAAGCGCCTCGCGGTGCCGGCGTCGGTCGACTCGATCCCGAGCAGCGCCATGCAGGAGGACCACGTCTCCATGGGCTGGTCCGCCGCGCGCAAGCTGCGCAAGGCCGTCGAGGGGCTCAACACCGTCCTCGCCATCGAACTGCTCACCGCCGCGCGGGCACTCGACATGCGCTCGCCCCTGGTCCCGTCGCCGGTCACCGGCCGGGTCCGGGATCTCGTCCGCACCAAGGTCGAGGGCCCCGGCCCCGACCGTCATCTGGCGCCGGAGATCGCCGCCGCCGAAGAACTCGTCGCGTCGGGTGCCGTCCTCGCCGCGGCCCAACTGGAGGTCTGAGCCCATGACCCGCACGGTCCGTGCCGCCCGAGGCACCACGCTCACCGCGAAGAACTGGCAGACCGAAGCCGCGTTGCGGATGTTCCACAACAACCTCGACCCCGAGGTCGCCGAGCGCCCGGAAGACCTGGTCGTCTACGGCGGCACCGGCAAGGCCGCCCGCAACTGGGCCAGCTTCGACGCGATCACCCGCGAACTGACCACTTTGGACAGTGACGAGACGCTGCTCGTCCAGTCCGGCAAGCCGGTCGGCGTGTTCCGCACGCACGAATGGGCGCCGCGGGTGCTCATCGCGAACTCCAACCTCGTCGGCGACTGGGCGACGTGGCCGGAATTCCGCCGCCTGGAAGCACAGGGCCTGACCATGTACGGCCAGATGACCGCCGGGTCCTGGATCTACATCGGCACGCAGGGAATCCTGCAGGGGACCTATGAAACGTTCGCCGCCGTCGCGAAGAAGCGCTTCGGCGGGACTCTCAAGGGCACGCTCACCGTCACCGCCGGACTCGGCGGCATGGGCGGCGCGCAGCCGCTGGCCGTCACGATGAACGACGGTGTCGCGCTCGTCATCGAATGCGACCCGCAGCGCGCTCACCGCCGCGTCGAGACCCGCTACCTCGACGAGGTCGCCGACGACCTCGACGACGCGATCCGCCGCGTGGAAGCCGCCAAGAAGGAGAAGCGCGCGCTGTCCGTCGGCGTCGTCGGCAACGCCGCCGAGGTGCTGCCCGAACTGCTGCGCCGCGGCGTCGAGGTCGACATCGTCACCGACCAGACCTCCGCGCACGACCCGCTTTCCTATCTGCCCAAGGGCATCGGTGTCGACGAGTGGCAGGACTACGCGGACAAGAAGCCCGACGAGTTCACCGAACGCGCCCGCGAATCGATGGCGGAGCACGTCGAAGCGATGCTCGGCTTCCTCGACAAGGGCGCCGAGGTCTTCGACTACGGCAACTCGCTGCGCGGTGAGGCGAAACTGGGCGGCTGCGAGCGCGCGTTCGACTTCCCGGGCTTCGTGCCCGCCTACATCCGCCCGCTGTTCTGCGAGGGCAACGGCCCGTTCCGCTGGGCGGCGCTGTCGGGTGATCCCGAGGACATCGCGGCCACCGACCGCGCGATGCTGGAACTGTTCCCGGAGAACGAATCCCTCGCGCGCTGGATCAAACTGGCCGGCGAGCGCGTCGCCTTCCAAGGGCTTCCGTCGCGGATCTGCTGGCTCGGCTACGGCGAGCGGCATCTCGCGGGCCTGCGGTTCAACGAAATGGTCGCCAGTGGCGAACTGAAGGCGCCGGTCGTCATCGGCCGCGACCACCTCGACTCGGGAAGCGTCGCCTCGCCGTACCGCGAGACCGAAGGCATGGCCGACGGCTCCGACGCGATCGCCGACTGGCCATTGCTGAACGCGCTGGTCAACACCTCCTCGGGCGCCAGCTGGGTGTCGATCCATCACGGCGGCGGCGTCGGCATGGGCCGTTCCATCCACGCGGGCCAGGTCAGCGTGGCCGACGGAACCCTGCTGGCCGCGCAGAAACTCGAGCGCGTGCTCACCAACGACCCGGGCATGGGCGTCATCCGGCACGTCGACGCCGGTTACGACAGCGCCGCCGAGGTCGCCGACGAGCGCGGCGTGCGCGTGCCCATGCGGGACGCCGAGTGACCGCGTCCTCGCTGCTGGCGGAGATCTCGGACGTCGGCCGCGACCCGAAGCGCGGCGGCTACTCCCGTCACGCCTTCGACGCGGCCGAAACCGAGCTGCGCGCGTGGTTCGTCGAACGCGCCGGACGGCTGGGACTGGGCGTCGAGACCGACCGCAACGGCAACATCTGGGCCTGGTGGGGTACGCCCGGCGCGGACGCCGTCGTCACCGGGAGCCACCTCGACTCGGTTCCCGGAGGTGGCGCCTTCGACGGTCCGCTCGGCGTCGCGAGTGCGCTCGACGCGGTGGAGATCCTGCAGGCCAAGGGATTCCGCCCCGCCAAGCCGTTCGCCGTCGTGGTCTTCGCGGAAGAAGAGGGCGGGCGCTTCGGCGTGCCGTGCCTCGGCTCGCGGCTGCTGACCGGGACGATCGACGCGGACAAGGCGCGCGGGCTGCGTGATCCGGAAGGCGTCACGTTCGCCGAAGCGGCGGCGAAATCCGGTCTCGATCCCGAACTCCTCGGCCGCGACTCCGAACGCCTCGGCCTGATCGGGCGGTTCCTGGAACTGCACGTCGAGCAGGGGCGCGGGCTGATCGACCTCGGCTCGCCGGTCGCCGTCGGCAACACGGTGATCGCGCATGGTCGATGGCGATTCTCCTTCCAGGGGCAGGGAAATCATGCCGGTGCGACGCTGATCGGCGACCGTCGCGACCCGATGATCCCGGCGGCCGAAACCGTCCTTGCCGTGCGGAAGCTGGCGAAGGCGACAGCCGACGCCAGGGCCACTGTCGGCAGGCTCGTGCCTGTTCCGGGCGGGACCAACGTCATCGCGTCCACTGTGGACCTGTGGCTGGACGCGCGGGTGCCGGGCACGGATACGCCCGAACTGGTCGCGGAGATCGCGAAGCTGGCCGAAGAAGCCGCTGGTCAGGAAGGTTGCCGGGTCGAGGTGACCAGGGAGTCTTACTCGGACGACGTCATTTTCGACGACGCGCTGCGCCGCGACTTGGGCACTTGGCTGGGCGGGCCGCCGGAGCTGCCGACCGGGGCCGGGCACGACGCGGCGATCCTCGCCGGATTCGTCCCGTCCGGGATGCTCTACGTGCGCAATCCGACCGGGATCAGTCATTCCCCGGAGGAGTTCTCCGAGGCCGACGACGTCGACCATGGCGCCCGTGCGCTCGCGGACGTCCTGGAAAAACTGTCGACATGACGACATATTGGTGTGAGCGGGCCTGGCTGCCGGACGGGATCGCCGATGCCGTCCGGATCGAGGTCGACGGCGGGAAGATCACTTCCGTGGCCGCGAACGCGCCTCGCACGGGCACCGTCCTGAGTGGACTGACCTTGCCGGGCTTCGCCAACGGTCACTCGCACGCGTTCCATCGCGCGCTGCGCGGCCGGACGCATCATGACCGCGGGACCTTCTGGACGTGGCGCGAGCGGATGTACTCGCTCGCGTCGCGGCTGGAGCCGGACTCGTATTACCGCCTGGCGCGCGGGGTCTACGCCGAGATGGTGCTGGCCGGGTACACGAGTGTCGGCGAGTTCCACTACCTGCACCACGCGCCGGGCGGAAAGCCTTACGCCGAGCCGAACGCGATGGGCGAGGCGCTGCGGCAGGCCGCCGCGGACGCCGGGATCCGGCTCACTCTCCTCGACACGTGCTACCTGGCGGGCGGCATAGGTGTGGAGCCTGACGAGGTCCAGCGGCGGTTCTCCGACGGTTCCGCCACGAACTGGGCGCAACGAGTCGGCGAACTGCGTGAAGGGGAGACGTTCCGGGTGGGCGGCGCGATCCATTCGGTGCGTGCCGTCCCCGAAGATCAACTGTCCGAAGTGGACAAGGGGACGCCCGAGGATCGGCCGCTGCACATCCACCTTTCCGAGCAGCGGGCCGAGAACGAGCAGTGCATGGCGGCCTATCACTGGACTCCGACGGGGCTGCTCTGGGACAACGGCGTACTCACCGATCGGCTCACCGCTGTGCACGCGACGCACCTGACAGCGGGCGACGTCAAATGGCTCGGTGAGGCGCGAAGCCGTGCATGCTTCTGCCCGACGACCGAGCGGGATCTCGGCGACGGGATCGGCCCGGCTCGGACGTTGCTGGACGCGGGGGTGCGGCTGTCGCTCGGCAGTGACAGCAACGCGGTCGTCGACGCGTTCGAGGAGACCAGGGCACTGGAGCTGAACGAGCGGCTCGCCAGTGAGCGGCGCGGCCGGTTCACCGCGGAGGAACTGCTCGCGGCGGCGACGGATCACGGCGCCGTCGGCTGGGACGAGGTCGGAGAGCTGGCTCCAGGAGCGGGCGCGGACCTGGTCACGGTCGGCTTGGGCTCGGTGCGGACCGCCGGGATCGAGCCGTCCGGGGTGGTCTTCGCCGCCTCCGGCGCGGACGTCCGGGATGTCGTCGTCGCCGGGCGTGAGATCGTTCGCGGTGGCGCGCATCAGCTGATCGACCGGCCGGAAACGGTCTTGGCCAAGGAGATCGAAGCATTGTGGCAGTCCTGATCACGGGTATCGGCGAGCTCACCACGAACGACGCCGAGCTGGGCAAACTCCGCGACGCGGCCGTCGTCATCGAGGGTGATGAGATCGCGTGGGCGGGCTCGGCGGCGGACGCGCCCGACGCGGACGAGCGGATCGACGTCGACGGCCGTGCGGTACTGCCCGGCTGGGTGGACAGCCACACGCATCTGGTGTTCGCCGGGGACCGGACGGCCGAGTTCGAGGCGCGGATGGCAGGGAAGGCGTACAGCGCCGGGGGGATCGCGGTCACCGTCGACGCGACGCGGGCGGCTTCCGACGAGCAGCTGGCGGCGAACCTGCGGCGTCACGTCGACGAAGCGGCGAAGCAGGGCACAACGTGTCTGGAGACGAAGACCGGGTACGGGCTCAACGTCGAAGACGAGGTGCGGTCTGCGCGGATCGCCGCCGAGGTGGCCGACGAGGTCACGTTCCTCGGCGCGCATCTGGTGCCGCCTGGCGCGGACGCGGAGTCCTATGTGGACCTGGTGTGCGGCGACATGCTCGACGCCGTGGCGCCGCTCGTGCGGTGGGCGGACGTGTTCTGCGAGACCGGCGCGTTCGACGAGACGCAGTCCGGGCGGGTGCTGAAGGCGGCGCGGGAACGCGGCCTCGGGCTGCGGGTGCACGGGAATCAGCTGGGGGAGGGGCCGGGGGTGCGGCTCGCCGTCGAGCTGGGGGCGGCGAGTGTCGACCACTGCACGTACCTGAGCGAAGCGGACGTCGAGGCTCTCGCCGCTTCGGACACCGTCGCGACCTTGTTGCCCGCGTGCGACCTGTCGACTCGGCAGCCGTTGGCGCCGGCGAGGCGGCTGCTGGACGCGGGAGCGACGGTCGCGCTGGCCAGCAACGCGAACCCGGGCAGCTCGTACACGACGTCGATGGCGTTCTGCGTCACGACCGCGGTGCTGCAGATGCGGATGACGATCGACGAAGCGGTGTGGTCGGCGACGGCGGGCGGCGCTCGCGCGCTACGGCGCGACGATGTCGGCTTCGTGCGGCCTGGGGCGCGAGCCGACCTTCAGGTACTGGAGGCGCCTTCGGCGACGCACCTCGCGTACCGGCCCGGCGTGCCGCTCACGGCCGCTGTCTGGCGGCGCGGCGAGCTGCTGACCAGCGGTTTCGCCGGAAAGCGATAGCAAAGGTCCCTTGCTCCCCCGCCGGGATCAGGAGGCTTGGTCGAGGGTTTCCTCGATGCGTTCGCGCAGGGTGGGCGGGAGTTCGCCGAGCAGGTGGGACCACTGCTCGACGCGCTTCTCGCTCAGATGGGTGAGCAGGTCGAGCACCGGCGCCCACAGCTCCTCGTCGGCGGCCGCGACCTGCAGGAGGCCGCGGAACCGGGCTTCGGAGAGCAGCCCGAGGACGTGATCGATCCGGCTCTTGTCGTCGAGGACGAACGCGATCCGGATCAGCGCCTCGTCGCCGATGACGCCGAGGGCCCGGCGCACCGTCGGATCGGGCAGGTGGCCGACGAACCGGCCGACGGTGATCCAGTCCTCGCGGCGCACCAGTTCCCCGGCGACCGCGACGACGGTGTCGAGCGGGATGCGCGCGATGATCGCGCTCGCCCGGCGCGGGTCCAGTTCGGCCGCGACGTCGGACAGGAACTGCGGCTTCAGCCGCTTCGCGACGTCGACGCCCCTGGAGGCGTCCACGAGCCCGGCGATCCGCGCGCACAGAAGCGGGCCGAAGACCTTCTCGGCGATCTTCGCGAGGATCGGGCTCGGGACGAGCTTGCTCGCCATCGCCATCCGCTCGAGGGCGGCGAGGTTGGCGTCGAACAGCGTGTCCGTGACCTGCTCACGGAACGTCTGAAGCTCCGCCGCGTCCACGTTCTCCAGGTAGGAGAGCCGTTCGGGGGTGGTGCCGAGGACGCGGGCGAGTTTGAGGATCTCCGCCTGCGAAGCGAAGTTTTCGGTGGTCACAGGCCCACTACCTTGCGGATGGTGCCGCGCAGAAGCGCGGGTACGTACCTCAGGCCCTCTTCGCCCGCTTCGGCCAAGGCTTTGGCCTGGCGGTGGCGCGCGTCGCGCAACGCGTCGGAGAGGTCCTGTTTTTCGTTGTCGGCCAGCGCTTCGATGCCTGCCGGGACAGGACCGCCTAGCTGGCCGGTGAGTGTGCGCTCGGCCATGGTCGATCATCATGCCTCATGAATCCGGCGGAGACCCGATGATCGGGGGACCTTTACTTTCGTCCATGGCGGACCGTTCGGCGCGACTTGTAGCGTCCAGGCCTGTGATGGACGTTGAGGAACCCGTGCGGCGCGGGCGGCGGCTGGTCATGGACGTCGCCTTGTGGCTCGGGCTCTGCGGCTGGGTGGTCATCGACGCCGGGTCCAGCACGCGGCCGTGGGAACTGGTCGCCGGGCTCACCGCGACCACCGCCGCGATCGCGGTTTCGCGCCGGTATCCGCTGGTCTCACTCGGGATCGCGATGGTCGCCAGCTTCGTCGTCATGGGCAGCTTCGGCGGCCGGGTGCCGATCTGGGAAGGGTTCGTCCTGGTCGCGGTCAGCTACCTCGCCGGCTACCGGCAACCGGTCGCGAAGCCGATGTTGCGCCTCTTCACCGTCGTTTCCATGATCGCGGTTCCCGTCGCGCTGGTGTGGAGCAAGGACGGCTTCGCGTCCTGGGGTGCCCTGCTCGGTGTCCTGGTCTTCGCGTCGGTGACGCCGTGGCTGATGGGCCGGTACATCCGGCAGCGCGAGGACATGGCGCGCGACGGCTGGCGCCGCGCCGAGGAGATGGAGAGCCGTCAGCGCCTCGTCGCCGACCGTGCGCGGCTGCGCGAGCGCACCCGGATCGCGAGCGACATGCATGACTCGCTGGGGCACGAGTTGAGTCTCATCGCGGTGCGTGCGGCGGCGCTGGAGGTCGCGGGCGGGCTCGACGAGCCTCAGCGGCAGGCCGCGGGCGAGCTGCGGCAGAGCGCCGCGACGGCGACCGAGCGGCTGCGCGAGATCATCGGGGTGCTGCGCGAGGACGACGCGCCGACCGAACCGGTGCACGAGAGCATCGACGACCTGCTCGACCGCACGAGGGCGTCGGGCGTGCTGATCGATTCCTCCGTGGACGGCCCGGTGGACGGCGAGCCGAGGATGGTCGACCGCGCCGCGTATCGCGTGGTCCAGGAATCGGTCACGAACGTGGTGAAGCACGCTCCCGGTGCCGCCGTCACCGTCCGCGTCGTGCGTTCGGAGGGACGGACGGACGTCGTGGTCACCAACGCCGCGCCTCCCGCGGGGCCGCTGCCGGGACGGACCTCGGGCAAACGCGGGCTGATCGGCCTTCGCGAGCGTGTCCGGCTGGTCGGCGGGACCTTGCGGGCGGGCCCCCACGACGGCGGATTCGAGGTCGGCGCGACCTTGCCGCACGACGCGGCGCCGTCGGAGGAATCGCCGGAGAGCCAGGCGGCGATGGACGCCGAGGTGGGGCAGTCGGTTTCGGCCAGGGAACTGGAACGCGCCCGCCGTGACGTCCGGCGCAGCCTGATTCAGGCTGTCGTCGTGCCGATCGGGCTCTTCGGCGTGGTGGTCGCTATCAGCGGGAGCGTGTTCCTCGTCCAGTGGTATGGCTCCGTACTCGCCGGTGCGGATTACGAGCGCATGTCGCCGGGCCAGACGCGGGCGGAGATCGCGCGCGTCCTGCCCGGCGGGCAGCGGATCGCGCGGCCGCGTCAGGTGGAACCGCCGGTGCCCGCCGGGGCGACATGCGAGTACTACGGCACCGAGCGCACCGTGTTCAACTTGAACTACGAGGCCTACCGGCTGTGCTTCACCGCCGGGAAACTCGTGTCGAAGGACTTGATCAGTGAAGACGAGTAAAGGGGGACCCGGATGATCCGGGTGGTGCTGGCCGATGACGAGGCGATGATCCGCGCCGGAGTGTCGGCGATCCTGGCGGCGGACGCCGGGATCGAAGTGGTCGCGGAGGCCGAGAACGGCAGTGCCGCTATCGAACAGGCGCGCGCGACCAGGCCGGATGTCGTGCTGCTCGACATCCGGATGCCGGTCATGGACGGGCTCAAGGCCGCTGAGGAGATCCGGCGGCTGCTGCCCGAGATCGGCGTGATCATGCTGACCACGTTCGGCGAGGACGCCTACATCGAGCGCGCGCTGGGCCTCGGCGCGAGCGGATTCCTGCTGAAATCCGGTGATCCCCGCGAGTTGCTCGCGGGGATCCACGCCGTCGCCGGTGGAGCGGCCTTCCTCTCACCGAAGGTCGCGCAGCGGGTCATCGCCCGGTTCTCCGGCAACCAGGTGTCCCGTGCCGAAGAGGCGAAGACGCTGATCGGCAAGCTGACGCCGCGCGAGCAGGAAGTGCTGGCACTCCTGGGTTCCGGACTGTCCAATGCGGACATCGCGGCGAAGCTGTTCGTCGTCGAGGGCACCGTGAAGGCTTACGTGAGCACGATCCTCAACCGGCTCGGCGCGCGCAACCGGGTGCAGGCGGCGATCACGGCGTACGAGGCGGGGCTGGTCGGCGGGGAACGGGAGGGGTCCAGCCGCTGACGCCGGCGCCGATACGGGCGGTGAGCGCGCCGGGGAGCAGGCGGAACACGCCGTTGCGGACGGCCACGGCGAGCGGGTTGCGCAGCTGTGGCCCTACCTTCCCGGCTTGGACCGAGGCTTTGACGACGGCTTGGCTGCGCGGGCGGCGTTGCTCGTCGTAGCTCTTCAAGGCCGCGTCGATGTCTTCGGTGGTACTGAGCGCGGCGGCGAGGACGACCGCGTCTTCGATCGCCTGGCAGCCGCCTTGGCCGAGGAACGGCGGCATCGCGTGCGCCGCGTCGCCGAGAAGGGCGACGCGGCCCTTCACGTATGAGGGCAGGGGAGTGCCGAGCAGGTAGAGATCGTGGTGGAGCAGCGTCTCGGGCGTTGTCGCGTCGATGAGCTCGGGAATGGGTGCGTGCCAGCCGCCGAAGCGCTCCTTCAGAAACGACTTCGGGTCTTCGTGCCGGATTCCGGCTTCGGCGACGTAGCTCGCCCACCAGTAGACGCGGCCGTCGTGCAACGGGATGACGCCGATCTCGGCGCCGTCGTCCCAGCTCGTGCTGAGTTCGGCCGCGCGGGGGAGGGCGGTCACCGCGCGGAAGGCCGTGCTGCCGCTGTAAACCGGTTCGGGATGCCGCGGCCACAGCTGTTTCCGGACGCCGCTGTGGATTCCGTCGGCGGCGACGATGACGTCCGCGTCGAGATCGTCGAGGCCGGTGACCTCCGTGCCGGTGCGGACGAGGCCGGCGGGCAGCGCGTCGCGGAGTGCGCCGATGAGGTCGGCGCGGTGGATGGCGGCGAGCGGGCGGCCGTGGTGACGGCGGAACGCCTCGGCGTCCCACCGGGTGATGCGGCGGCCGTCGCGGTCGTGGAGCCCGCCCGACGACTGTTCCTGCAGGGTGCCGAGATGGATGTCCAGTGTTTCGAGTGAGCGCAGGGCGTTCGGCCACAGGGAGATGCCGGCGCCGGCGGCGGTGAGTTCCGGGGCTCGCTCCAGGACGGTGACCTCCCAGCCGATGCCGTGCAGCCCGATAGCCGCTGTCAGTCCGCCGATTCCTCCGCCGACCACGATCGCTTTGCGCATGTCGACCTCCTCTACATGTGTAGAGTACTACTACACTTGTAGAGTGCGAAAGGCGACGATCGGGGACGCGGCCATCGAAGTGATCGCGGCCGAAGGAATGCGGGGGCTGACGCATCGCGCGGTCGACAAGTTCGCCGGGCTGCCGTCGGGTTCGACCTCGTACTACGCGCGGACCCGGGCCGCGCTGCTGGAACTGGCGATCTCGCGGATGGTCGAACTCGACGACGTCACGCTCGACCCGCCGCCCGGCGGGCTGGCCGAGTACGTGGCGGGGTTCGCCCACGCGGCGATCACGGGCGGGCGGACGCGGATGCTCGCGCGGTACGAATTCGCGCTGGAGGCGACGCGGCGGCCGGAGCTGCGCGAGGCCTACGACCGCGGGGGGCTGGTCATCCGGCGGCGGTGCGCCGAGGTGCTGGCCGACCGCGGCTCGGCGGAGCCGGAGCGGCACGCGCGGGTGCTCGTCGCGTGGCTGGACGGGACGATCTTCGACGCGCTGGCCGGGACCGGGTCGCTGCGGCCGCCGGATCTCGCGGAGCTGACGCGGGGGGCGCGGGAGGTGCTGGCGGGGCTCGGGGTGGCGGGGTAGCGGGGGACCTTTGGTATCGCCAAAGTCCGTGAAGGCCTCCTTCCCTACCTTGAGAGTAGGGAAGGAGGCCTTCACGGACCGGCCGCGCCACCTGACGTCAGCCGCAGGGGCCGGCGATAGCAAAGGTCCCTTGCTCTCCCTCAGGCGTCGCGGCGCCGCAGGACGGTGGAACCGGCGGCGAGACCGGCCGCAGCCCAAGCCATACAGAGCGCGATGCCGACCCAAGGCGCGTAGGGCGCGACGCCGCCGAAGATCGGGTTCGGCTCCCCTGCGTTGAGCATCGCGTTGACACCCGCGAAGCCGGGGAAGTAGTTCAGGGCGTCTTCGCCGCCCAGTGAACCGGCGAACATCGGGATCATCACCAGCAGCACGAACATCGTCACGATCGTCCCCGCCGTGCTCCGCAGCGCCGTCCCCAGACCGAGGCACAGCAGGCCCAGCAGTGCGAAGTAGCCGCCCATGCCCGCCGACGTGGCGAGCACGTCGCCCACCGACGAATCCCGCGCCGGGATCAGCGGCGCCGAGATCGCCACGCCGACGAGCGTGTTCAGGACGCCGTAGCCGAACAGCACCGGCACCAGGACGGCGGACTTCGCCGCGAGGACCCGGTTCCGCACCGGGACCCACTGCAGGGTCGAGCGGATGCTGCCGCTGGCGTATTCGCTCGTGATGAACAGCGTCGCCAGCGCGACCACGGCGAACTGCGTGAGGTAGAAAGCCGCCCCGGTCACCACGGCGTGCGGGGCCATCGAGCGTTCGACGCCCGCGTTCGCGGCCAGGCCCACCGCACCGGAGTAGGCGAGCATCAACAAGACGCCGGCGATCAGGCACCACCAAGTCGACCGGACCGACCAGAACTTCGTCCATTCCGAAGAGGCCGCGTTCATCGTGCGGTCCACTGCTTGAAGAAGCCGGACAGCTCATCGCGGAAGAACTTCAGCGCCTTCACCGAATCGATCGAGCCGTACTGGTTCTCGACCTCGGCAGGCGGGATGTGCGGCCGCAGCCCCAGTTGGTCGACCAGGATCGCCGCGTCGGTCACCGACGAGTGACCACTGTCCTTGACCAGGAAGTCCTTCTTCGGCCCGGTCAGCCGCGGCCAGGTCTCGTTCCAGGATTCGCGGTAGTACTTCTCGCCGGTCGGGCTGGTCAGCAGCAGGAACGGCCGGTCGAGGGAGACGATGCCGAAGAACGGGCCGTCGACGTTCACGCCCGCCTTGATCCGCCGGTCGGAGACCATCGAAGCGGCGGTCGCCGAACCCCCGGCGGAGTGACCGGCCATCCCGATCTTCCCGGCGTCGATCGACCAGCGCCGGTCCTTCAGCAGGGTGTCGACGACGAACGACGTGTCGATCGCGCGGTTCGCGATCGCGGCGGGCCACGGGTCGGGCTGCTGTCCACAAGCGACACACTGGCGCAGCCCGTCGGGGAACTCGGTCGCCCAGGCTTCGTAGGCGTGGTCGACCCCGGCGACCACGAAACCTTGTGAGGCAAGGTGTTCCGCCACCGAGGTCAGGGTGATCCGGTTGTTGCCAGCGCCCGGCGACAGCACCACCAGCGGACGTCGCCCCGGCAGGGAAGGCGCGTTCTCCCGCGAGTGGACCCGCACCTTGCTCAGCGTGTCCGGCGGCAGGTCGAGTTTCCGCCCGGCGACCGCCGCCGCGGACTCCGCTTCGGTCATGTACAAGGGCGCGCGCCCGATCGGGACGGCCGGATACCAGACGTTGACCATCAGCTCCCGCCGCTTTTCGGGCACCCAGGGGTCGGCCCGCTGCTGATCGGTGAGGTGCAGGGTGCGCAGCCCGATCGGGAGCGGGCCACCCGGCGCGGGCAGCGACAAAGCCGGTGCCGCCGGGGTGGCCGACGCGATCGCCGGTGCTCCCAGCAGGCCCGCGATCACCGCTACCGAGACCATGAGTGCCTTCATGCCGCGACTCCCGTTCCGTATTCGACCGACGAAGCGGTCAGTTCCATGTAGGCCTGTTCGAGCGAGGCGGTCCGCTCCGCCAGTTCGTGCACGCGGATCCCGAGTTCGTGCACGGTGTCGCCGACGCGGTGCACCGGGAGGTCGTGCACGAGAAGTTCATCCCGGTCGGTTTCCGTGGTCGCGCCGAGGGACCGGAGACGCTGTTCGAGCGCCTGCAGTTCGACGGGAACGGGCACCCGCACCGCGACCGAAGTCCGCGAATTACCCGCGATGAATTCGTCGACCGGTGCGTCGGCCAGCAGCTTTCCCTTGCCGATGATGACCAGCCTGTCCGCGGTCAGCTGCATTTCGCTCATCAGATGGCTCGACACGAACACCGTGCGGCCCTCCGCCGCGAGCGACCGCATCAGGTGCCGCACCCAGCGGACGCCGTCGGGGTCGAGGCCGTTGACCGGCTCGTCGAACATCAGCACGCGCGGGTCGCCCAGCAGCGCGCCGGCGATGCCGAGCCGCTGCCCCATGCCGAGGGAGAACGTCCCGGCCCGTTTGCCCGCGACGTCGGTGAGCCCGACCGTCGCGAGCACTTCGTCCACCCGGCTGTCCGGGATCCCGTTGCTGCGCGCCATCGCCAGGAGGTGCTTGCCCGCGCTCCGGCCGGGGTGCAGTGCCTTGGCCTCCAGCAGCGCGCCGACCTCGCGCAGCGGGTGCCGCAGGTCCGCGTACTTCGTGCCGTCGATGTGGACCTCGCCCGCGCTCGGCGTGTCCAGGCCGAGCGTCATCCGCATGGTCGTCGACTTGCCCGCACCGTTGGGACCGAGGAATCCGGTCACCTTGCCCGATTCGACGGCGAAGGTCAGCCCGTCGACCACCGTCTTCTCGCCGTAGCGCTTCGTGAGTCCTCGAAGCGTGATCATCCGCGTCCTCCTTCGTGGTCCCTTGAGTCTTCAATGAGGAGGCCCCCGCGGACATCGACCCGAAGTCATCGGCCGACCCTTACTTTCGGCAGGTGCCGCTCGGCACGAGTCACCGCGGAAAGGCAGAATCGGCGGCATGACCACCCGCGAACAACGGCGCGTGAATCCGCTCGACCTGGTGATGCTCGTCCTCGCCGTGTTCTCCGTCGGGCTGCTCGTCTATGTGACGTTCTTCCCGCATTCGGACGAGACGGCGCATACCGTCTTCATCATCGACACGACGGTGTGCGGGATCTTCGCGCTGGAATTCCTGTGGCGGTGGCGGCGCAACGGCTGGGAGAAGTGGTTCCCGCTGCGCAACTGGTACGAAATCCTCGGCATGATCCCCATCGCGCATCCGGCGCTGCGCGGGTTCCGGCTGCTGCGGGTCCTGGTCGTGCTCATCCGGCTCGCGCGCACGGCCGACCGCGCTTTCGGGGAGCGGTTCACGCAGCGCCTTGTCGAACGGCTTTCGCGGCCGATCGTGCTGGCGATCAAGAAACCGATCACGATCGCGGTGCTCGACGAGGTCGTCAAGGTGCTGGAAACCGGGAACTACCCGCAGAACCTCGCGCGCTCACTCGGCGACAACCAGTCGCTGCTGCGCGGGATCATCGCCGAGAAACTCAAGAACGACCCGCAGGCGGGACGGCTTTCGAAGCTGCCGTTCCACGACGAGGTGGTGCGCTCGGTGATCGACACCGCGATGCGCGTGATCCTCGAGGTACTCACGGACCCGCGGATCGACGAGTTCTTCGCGCACGTGGTGCGGGAGAACCGTGAGCAGATCCGGAGCGCGGTGCAGCTGGGGCTGAACGAGCAGGAGGACGACGAGGAGCTGGCGTCGCACCTGCCGACCCGGCCGCAGCACCAGATGATGGACTGACGGGGCGCGGGGATGTCATGAAAGGGTCGTTCAGGACGAAAAGTGTCTTGACCGCCCCTTTCATGACATCCGGCGCGGGGTGGTCCGCCGGGTGGGCGCCGCACTCAGCGGGTCTTCGGGCCAGGGGTGCTTCGGGTAGCGCCCTCGGAGATCGGCGCGCACGGCCGCGTAACCGGTGCGCCAGAACGACTCCAGATCGGCGGTGACGGCGGCGGGCCGTCCGGCGGGCGAGAGCAGGTGCAGCACGACGGGCACGCCCGCCAGCTCCGGCGTCGCGAGCCACCCGAAGGTCTCCTGCAGTTTCACGGCCAGCACCGGCTGCTCACCCGAGTAGTCGACGCGGATCCGCGAACCCGTCGGCACCTCCAGCCGGTCCGGCGCCAGTTCGTCCAGCCGTGACGCTTCGGGCCAGGGCATCAGCCCGCGCAGCGCGGCGCCCGCGTCCAGTGAAGCCAGGTCCGACCGGCGGCGGGCGGTGCCGAGGTCGAGCCACGAGTCCAAAGTGGACAGCAGGGCGGCGTCGGAGACCGCGGGCCAAGGCGAACCCAGCACTCGATGCAGGAAAGACAGCCGCTCGCGCAGCCGCCGCCCGTCTTCCGACCACCGCAGCAGGCCGAGCCCTTCGGTGCGCAAGCCGTCCAGCAGCGCGGCGCGGATCGCGTCCGGCGCGGGCGAGCGCAACGGCTTCTCCGACAGCACGATCGCCCCGAGCCGCCGCACCGAACGCGCCACGACCTCACCCGAAGACCAGTGCACCTCGTCCTTCGAAGACACCAGATTCGGGGCCGCGCGGACGGCGAGGTCCTCGTCCGCGGGCGCGGCCAGCCGGATGATGCCCTGCGCGCGGCCGGGATCCCGGGTCGCTTCGGCCACCGCCAGCCATTCCACGTCGGCCAGCCCGCTGCCGCGCGGCAGTTCCGCCGCCGTCCCACCGGCCATCAGGTAGACCGGCGTCCCCGCGGACCGCCGTCGCGCGAGCCGCTCGGGATGCGCCAGCGCCACGACCAGCGCCGGATCGGCCGCGCCGCCGCCGTCGGGCACCAGCTTGGAAAGCCTGCGCACGTCGGACTTCCAGCGCTCGTCGCCCCGCACCCGCCGCAGTTCGGCTTCGAGGTCGGTCAGCGAGCCGCCGCTGTCCAGCAGCGCGACGACCTCGGCCGCCGAACGCGCGTTGGTCCGCGCCGCGCCGTCCAGCAACGCCCGCGCCAGTCGCGGATGCAGGCCCAGCCCGGCCATTTTCCGGCCGCGCTCGGTCACTTTCCCGTCTTCGTCGGTCGCCCCGAGTGTGGTCAGCAACGCGCGACCGGCGGCCAGCGCGCCTTCGCCCGGCGGATCCCACCAGGCGAGGCCGGAACCGTCCGGGGTGGACCAGCACGCGAGTTCGAGCGCGAAACGCGCCAGCTCCGCCGTCCTGATCTCGGGTTCGGGGTACGCGGGAAGCGAACCCTGCTCATGCGCCGCCCAGCACCGGTAGACGCGCCCTGGCGCTTCTCGTCCGGCACGGCCGGCGCGCTGGTCCGCGACCGCGGCCGAAACCCGGACCGTCGCCAGCCCCGGCAGGCCGCGCCGATGATCGACCCTGGGCACCCGGGACAGCCCGCAGTCCACCACCGCGCGGACGCCCGGCACGGTCAGGCTGGACTCGGCGACCGACGTCGAGAGCACCACCCGGCGGCGGGCACGCGGGCGCAGCGCGTCGTCCTGGGCCGCCGCCGAAAGCCGCCCGTGCAGCGGCAGCACGTCGGCGTCCAGGCCGTTGAGCTGCCCGCTCACTCTGGCGATCTCGCCCGCGCCAGGAAGGAAAGCGAGCACGTCGCCGTCCCCTTCGGACAGTGCTTTGTGGATCGTGCGGACCACGGTCGCCTCGATTCGCTCACCGCGCGTGGGCGGGGAGTACGCGACGTCGACAGGGTAGGTCCGCGCCTGCGCGGTGATCACCGGCGCGTCCCCGAGCAGGGCCGCCAGCCGCCCGGCGGCCACGGTGGCGGACGTCGCGAGCAGGCGCAGATCGTCCCGCAGCCCGGCGCGCACGTCCAGCAGCAGCGCGAGCAGCAGGTCCGCGTCGAGATGGCGTTCGTGGCATTCGTCGAGCAGGACGGTCGAAACCCCGGCCAGTTCGGGATCGCCCTGCACCCGCCGGACCAGCAGCCCCGAAGTGACCACTTCGATACGCGTCGAAGAAGACACCTTCCGGTCGCCGCGGACCGAGTAGCCGACCGTCTCGCCGACCCGCTCGCCGAGCAGGGACGCCATCCGTGCCGCCGCGGCGCGCGCGGCCAGCCGCCTCGGTTCGGCGACGATCACCCGGCCTTCGCCGTTGTCCAGCGCGAGCGGCACCAGGGTGGTCTTGCCGGTGCCAGGGGGCGCGACGAGCACCGCGGTGCCATGGGCGTCGAGAGCGGCTTCGAGTTCGGGCAGGACGGCGCGAACCGGCAGATCGGGAAGGGTCACTGCTCGGTGACCTGCGGCGGAGGCGGGATCCGGTAGCCGGACGGGCCGATGTTGCGGTTCAGCGATTCGAGCCACTCCCCGGACGAGATCATCTTCTGGATGGCCCTGGCCACCGCCGCCCGCCCCTCGATGTCGTCCTTGCGGATGCCGACGCCGTATTTCTCCTTCGAGAACGGCTTGCCGACCACCCTCAGCAACTCCGGGTTCTGCGCCACGTATCCGGCCAGGATGACGTCGTCGGTGGTCACCGCGTCCACCTGTCCGGCGAGCAGCGCCGTGACGCAGTCCTGGTAGCGCGGGTACTCGACGAGCTGGACGGCCTGGGCGAACTTGTCGCGCACCTGCTCGGCCGAGGTGGTGCCGCCCACAGCGCACAGTTTGCGGCCGTTGAGGTTCTCGGGACCGGTGATGTCTGTCGACCGGAGGCGGACGAGCAGGTCCTGGCCGGTGTCGAAATAGGGTCCGGCGAAAGCGACCATCTGCTTGCGCTTCTCGGTGATGGAGTAGGTCGCCACCATCAGATCCGTGGTCCCGGAGGTGATGTCCGTCTCGCGCGACGACGGCTTGCTGTCGTGCCAGGTGATGTGATCCTCCTCCACGCCCAATTCGCCGGCGATGTACTTCGCCACGTCGACGTCGAAACCGACGTACCGGCCGTCGACCGTCCGCTTGGAGAGGCCCGGCTGGTCGAAGCGGATCCCGATGGTGAGTTCGTTGAACGAGACGGCACGCGCGACGAGGGAATCCGACGGACCGGCCTCTTTGCCGCAGGCCGCCGCTGTGACCAGCATCAAACACGCCACCAGCAGCGCGCGTCCCCTCATCGGGTGCCTCCGTCCGCCGCCTCACATTGTTCTCAGGGTTGACGGCTAGCCTAAGCCCGTGCGTAGACCGCCCCAAGTCGTACTCGACGCCGTGGGCACACTCGCCCGGCTCGGACTGGCCGCCGTGTGGTTGATTTCCGGAGCGCTGAAGATCAGCGATCCGGGACAGACCTACATCGCGGTGCAGGCTTTCGATGTCCTGCCGGACGGGTTCGTGCGCCCGGTCGCGATCGGGATGCCGCTCGTCGAACTGGCGCTCGGCCTGTTCCTGCTCGCCGGGTTCGTGACCCGCTGGGCGTCGGTGCTGTCGGTGCTGCTGCTCGCGGTGCTCATCGCCGCCATCGCCCAATCGTGGGCGCGCGGACTGAGCATCGACTGCGGCTGCTTCGGCGGTGGCGGTCAGATCGCCGCGGATCAGACGCAGTATCCGCAGGAGATCGCCAGGGACCTCGGGTTCGCGCTGCTCGGGGTCTGGCTGATCGCGCGGCCGCGGACCTGGCTGTCGGTGGACGGCTGGCTCGGGAACTCCGGGGGCCCCGCCGACGACGACTATGTGGGTATCGCTGAAGGGAACGAATAATCGTGGGTGGAGCTGAGCGCAACGCTCGGAAACGCAAGCAGGAGCAGACGGCGGCGCGCTCGGTGGCGCAGGCCAGGGGCGTCGCGGGCGGAGACAGGAAGAAGGTCGTCGCGATCACCGTCGCGGTGGTCGTGCTCGCCGCGCTGGTGATCGGTGGCGTGCTCTGGACGACGTCCAGCAAGAACTCCACCGAGGGCAAGGCCATCGCGCCACAGGCGGGCACCTGGGCGCCCGGTGTCGTCGAGAAGCGCGACGGAGCCGTCGTGACCGCGGGCAAACCCGAGGCCACGAAGACCGTCGACGTCTACGCCGACTTCCTGTGCCCGATCTGCAAGCAGTTCGAAGAGACGTTCAAGGACAAGCTCCACGAGCAGGTGAACAACGGGACGCTGACGATCCGGTACCACATGCTGCCGATGCTCAACCAGCGTTCCGACCCGCCGGGGTACTCGCTGGACTCGGCCAACGCCTCGCTCGCCGCGGCCGACGCGGGCAAGTTCCTCGCCTTCCACGACGCGCTGTTCAAGGACCAGCCGCAGGAGGGCGCGCGCGGATTCGACAAGGCGCAGCTGATCAAGCTCGGCCAGGACGTCGGCATCACCGGCCCGGCCTTCGCGACGGCGATCAACACCGGCGTCTACGAGCAGCAGATCCAGGACGCGTACAAGAAGATCTCCACGGATCCGTCGCTGCAGCAGGACTTCGGGCAGGGCCCCGGTTTCGGCACGCCGACCGTGACCGTGAACGGGCAGGTCGTGAAGCTGGAGCAGGACTGGGTGGAGAAGGCCCTGGGGTAGCTCTTCTTTCGGGACTCGCGTGAAGGCCCCCTTCCCTCGGCTCAGCCGAGGGAAGGGGGCCTTCACGCAGCTCGGGGCGGGTTTCGGCGGCAGGCGATAGCAAAGGTCCCTTGCTCCTCCCACAGGTGGGCGCCGCATTCAGAGGACGAGATGCGGGCGTTGGGCGCCCGAGGTACGCGTTCAGAGGACGAAATGCGGGGGAGTCAGGGGAGCGAAGTGGAGGCGACGGACGCGAAGGCCTGTACGCGGGCCGTCTCGGCGGAGCGCGGCCAGACGAGCCCCCACTCGACGTCGGGTGAGCCGGTGAAGGGCACGAAGCGGATTCGCGGGTGGCTGAAGTACTCCTGCGCGTGTGCGGCGAGCGGGCAGATTCCGGCGCCGGTCGCGATCGCGGCGAGCAGTTCCTGGAACGTCGCGAACGGGGTGCTTCGGGTCACGGGATGCCCGGCCGGCGTCAGCCACTGCCGCGGTTCCTCGATCCAGTACGGCTCCGGCGGATGCGCCGCGCGGAGGACGGTGTCACGGGCGAGGTCGTCGAGGGTCACCGACTTCCGTCGCGCGAAAGGGTGTTTCGACGACACCGCGAGCACCATCGGTTCGGTGTGGATGGCCGGTCCGGTGACGAGATCGGGTTCGTCGACCGGGAGCAGGGTCACCAGCACGTCGATCTCGCCCGAGCGCAGCATCGACGCCGGATCGGCGAAATCGGCTTCGCGGATGAGCAGGTCCGTGTCCGGGTAGCGCTGTCGGAAGCGGTCGAGCAGGTCTTCGGTCAGATCGGCGACGCCGGGTGCTTCGAAGCCCAGCCGCAGCACGCCGCCGATCCCGCGTCCCGCCGTGATCGCGCGATCGATGCCTTCGTGCAGCGCGCGGTAGGCGGGGCCGAGGTCGTCCCGCAGCCGGTTGCCGATCGGCGTGAGCCGGACCCGCCTGCTGGTGCGGGCGAACAGCGGTGCGCCGATCCGGCGCTCCACCTGTTTGATCGACTGGCTCACCCGTGCCTGCGAGACGTGCAGCCGTTCCGCGGTGCGGCCGAAATGCAGTTCGTCGGCCAGCGCCAGGAAGATCTCGATGTCCCGCAGTTCCATAATATCCAGGTTATCGATTCGGGCCGGTGTCGGCCATCGGGAACCGTCTTTTTCGCAGGTCTAGACCAAAGAACCTCTGTCATGCGTTAATTCAAGCCTTGAACTTACGTCTGGTGTCGAGGAGGACCCGGATGCGGAGATTCACACTGGGGATATTGACCGCCGCGCTCGTGCTCGGGTCGCACACCCCGGCGCTGGCCGGAAACGGCCCTGCTTACCGGGACGCCTGGCGGCCGGTGAAGGTCCGCGTGGCCGATCTGCTGTCGCGCATGACCCTCGACGAGAAAATCGGCCAGATGACGCAGGCCGAACGTCTCGGCATCAAGGCGCCCGGCGACGTCACCAAGGGAATGCTCGGCTCCCTGCTCTCCGGCGGCAGTTCCCAGCCGACTCCGAACAACGCGGCCACCTGGGCCGACATGTACGACGGCTTCCAGAAGGAAGCGCTCGCCACCCGGCTCGGCATTCCGCTGATCTACGGCGTCGACGCCGTCCACGGGCACAACGGGCTCTACGGCGCCACCGTCTTCCCGCACAACATCGGCCTCGGCGCGACGCGCGATCCCGCGCTGGTCAAGAAGATCGGCCGCGCGACCGCCGAAGAGGTGTCGGGCACCGGGATCGACTGGAACTTCGCGCCGTGCCTGTGCGTCGCCCGCAACGACCGGTGGGGCCGGACGTACGAATCCTTCGGCGAGGTACCGGAAATCGCGTCCTCGATGACGACGGCCATCGACGGCATGCAGGGCCGTTCGCTGTCCGCGCCGGGTTCGGTCCTCGCGACCGCGAAGCACTACATCGGCGATGGCGGCACGACCGGCGGCGACGATCAGGGGGAGACCGACATCAGCGAGGCCGAACTCCGCGCGGTGCACCTGCCGCCGTTCCGCGAGGCCGTCCGCCGTGGCGTCGGTTCGGTGATGATCTCCTACAGCAGCTGGAACGGCCTCAAGATGCACGCCGGTTCCTACCTGATCAACGACGTGCTCAAGGGCGAGCTCAAGTTTTCCGGGATCGTGATCTCGGATTACAACGGCATCGACCAGATCGACCGGCAGCCGGGCTTCACCCCGGCCGAGGTCACCGCGTCGGTCAACGCCGGCATCGACATGGTGATGGTGCCGTTCGAGTACCAGAAGTTCATGGACACGCTGAAGGCCGAAGTCGTCGCCGGGCGGGTCACGCCGTCGCGGATCGACGACGCGAACCGGCGCATCCTGACGAAGAAGTTCGAACTGGGCCTGTTCGAACGGCCGCTGACCGACCGCCGGTTCCTCAAGACCGTCGGCAGCGCCGAGCACCGCGCCCTCGCGCGGCAGGCCGTCCGCGAATCGCAGGTGCTGCTGAAGAACGAGAACCGGGTGCTGCCGCTGGACAAGTCGCGCAACCGGATCTTCGTCGCGGGCAAGAGCGCCGACGACATCGGCAACCAGAGCGGCGGCTGGACGGTCGGCTGGCAGGGCAAGAGCGGCCCGGTCACCGAGGGAACGACCATCCTGCAAGGGATCCGGCACACCGCGAAACCGTCGTCCACGGTCACTTTCGACAAAAACGCGAACGGGATCGACAAGTCCTACGACGTCGCTGTCGCGGTGGTGGGCGAGACGCCGTATGCCGAAGGCCGCGGTGACAAGCCGGAGGGAATGGGACTCGACGCCGAAGACCTGGCGACCTTGAAGCGGCTTCAAGACAGCGGAGTCCCGACCGTGGTCGTGCTCGTTTCCGGGCGGCCGCTGGACATCGCCCAGCAGCTTCCGGAGTGGGACGGGCTGATCGCGTCGTGGCTGCCCGGCTCGGAAGGCCAGGGTGTCGCGGACGTGCTCTTCGGCGATCACAACCCCACCGGCAAGTTGCCGGTGACGTGGATGCGCAGCGCTGACCAGCAGCCGATCAACGTCGGTGATGGAAAGTCCGGGCTGTTCCCGTTCGGGTTCGGCCTTCGCTATCGGCACGGGTGGTGAGGTATGAGGAAATTCGCGGTCCGGCTCGCTCTGCTGTTCGTTTCGTGTCTCGCGCCGGCATTGGCGCCTGTCACGGCACAAGCGGCACCCGCGTTCAAAGTGCTGGCCTTCTACAACGGCACGTACGACGCGGCGCACATCAGTTTCGTCAAGGAAGCCAACCAGTGGTTCCCGAAAACCGCGTCGCAGAACAACTTCGGCTACACCGCGACCAATAATTGGAATCAGCTGAACTCGCTGCAGCCCTCGCAGTACCAGGTCGTGCTGTTCCTCGACGACCTGCCGCAGACCTCGGCGCAGCGTTCGGGCTTCGAGCGCTACATGAACGCGGGCGGCGCGTTCTTCGGTTTCCACGTGGCGGCCTTCAACACCAAGCCGTCCGCCTGGGACTGGTACCACAACAGATTCCTCGGAACGGGCGGCTTCGAGTCCAACACCTGGGGCCCGACGACGGCGACGCTGAAGGTGGAGAACAAGCCACATCCCTCGACCACGCGGCTGCCCGCGACGTTCACCTCTTCGGTGAGCGAGTGGTACGCCTGGAACAACGACCTGCGCAAGAACCCGGACATCAGGATCCTCGCGTCGGTGGATCCGGTGAGCTTCCCGCTGGGGACCGACCCGAACCAGTCCTGGTACAGCGGGTACTACCCGATCCTCTGGACCAACAACAAGTACAAGATGCTGTACGCCAACTTCGGGCACAACAAGATGAACTACGAGACGAACCAGCCGCTTTCGTCGACCTTCGCCAGTGAGGTGCAGAACCGGTTCGTCATCGACGGACTGCTGTGGCTCGGCGGAAAGCAACTCGCACAAGGATGAGCCGGGCCAGCCGGGCCAGATTCGCGCGATGCCATTTCTCGGCGAGCTCTTCGCGCCGGATCCGGTCCGGCTGCTCTTTGAGCAACGTCAGGTTGACCGACCGGACGAGGTGGGCCGTGACGCCGGTGGCGGCGGTCGCCGTCCGGGCGATACCAAAGGTCCCTTGCTCTCTTTCCGCAGTTCAGGGGTCGCGGCGATAGCAAAGGTCCCCTGCTCCCCCTACTCCTCGATGGCTCCGCCGACCGCCCGCAGATGCTCCCGGAACGTCAGCGAAGGCGACTTCGCGCGCTCCGCGAGGAAGTCGGTGAAGCGCACCTGGTCGCGAAGGGACTCTCCGGAGCGGATCCGCTCGGCCTGACGCCGTTCGGTGTCGCGGATGGCCTCGGCACGGTCCAGGACCTCGTCCGCCCGGTCGGCCGCGACGAACAGGACGCCGTCCTCGTCGCCGAACACGAGGTCGTCCCGCGTCACCGTCCACTCCCCGACGACGGCCGAGTCGAGCGCGCCGTCCGGGCGGGCGGAGACCGAGAGCGGGCCGGTCGGGATCGAGCCGAGACTGAACACCGGCAGCCCGATCTTCTCGATGTCGGCGGTGTCGCGGTGCAGGCCCCAGATGACGACGCCGCCCAGCCCTGCCGACCGCGCTTCGAGCACAGCCAGGTCGCCGACGCAGCTTTCGTCGAGCCTGCCGCGGTTGTCGACGACCAGGATGTCGCCGGGTGCGGCGATTTCGTACGCCTCCAGGAAGACGTCGACGCTGCCGACGTGCCGGGCGGGGGAGACCCGCCCGGCCACCCGCCCGCCGGGCACGACCGCGTGCGTCCCGGCGGGCGCGCACCGGACCGGGACGCCGGCGCGGACGCAGCCGTCGGTCAGATGCGCGGTGGTCAGCAGCGCGAACCGCTCCTCCAGATCCATGCCCCGACTTTAGCCACGGCGCCACACCACGGGGGTGTTGCCGCCGCCGCTGCCCTCCAGCGTTCCGGCGATCTCGCCGTTGTCGCCCACGACGGTGCCGTACGCGTTGCCGGGGGAGGGGAGCGTCGTCACCGCACCGCCCGGGGACCACGCCGTGGGAGTTCTCGGCGAAATCCATCCCGTGACCAGCCCGGACCCGTTGAGCGCCATCGTGGACATGTTGTCCGGGACCTCCTCGGAGATGTCGAACGCGGTCCAGAGCCGGTCGCCCAGCTGGGTCGAGGCCAGCACCTTCCCGTTCCGGATCGCGATCCCGCGTGATTCGCGGAGCCCCTCCGGGAGCACGAGTTGCCGCAGCACGCCGTCCTTCCAGAGCCAGGTGCCACCGAACTGCTCGTTCAGCAGGATGGTGCCGTCTTGGTCGATGTCGACGGGGGTGAGCAGCGGCGGGACGTCCAGCAGCACCGGGTGCGCGTGGTCGCCGGACGGCCAGAAAGCGGCGGTGGAGCCGTAGCGAATGTCGTTGAACACCGTGCCGACGACGTCGCCGCGGTCGTTCGTGCCGAGAGCTTGCGAGTTGTAGTAGCCCGCCACCTTCCCGAGGAACTGGAATCCGCCGTTCTCGAAGGCGAAGGCGTGCTTGCCCGGGTAGCGGCTCCCCTCCGGGTAGTAGACGGCGTTGCCGAGGACCGAACCGGACGCGTTCTCGTCCACCGTTTCGACCGAGAGGTAGCCCGCCGGGATGCCGTGGTCCGCGACGGCCCCGCCGTCCCAGGTGATCAGCTTCCCGTCGGCGGTTCCCGCGTAGCCCCCGGCGCCGTTCGTGGCGGCCACCCGTGCGATGCCGCTGCCGCCGGGCGGGAGCGGCAGGTAACTCATCGTCCATCCGGTCGCCGACGCTGTGCCCGCTGACAGCAGTCCGGCGGCGACGGTCGCGGCCAGGACCAAGCTCGTCCGTTTCATCGAAACCCCCTGTGAGTCGTGTTCTCCCTGTTTAACGGGGGTGCGAGCCGCTCGTCTGCGTCACCTGACACTCAGCGTGGGATGGGTAACATCCGTTCAGGAATGTATGTAAGGGGTTGATAAATACAGTCCTGTCTGTATCTTCAGTTTCAGCAGCGACCCGGCAACGACAAGGAGCGTCGTGGTGGCCAACAAGGTGTACGTCGTCGGCGTGGGCATGACGAAGTTCGAGAAGCCCGGACGCCGCGAGGACTGGGACTACCCGCAGATGGCCAAGGAATCCGGGACCAAGGCGCTCTCCGACGCCGGGATCTCCTTCGACGAGGTGAAGCAGGCTTACGTCGGCTACGTCTACGGCGAGTCGACCTCGGGGCAGCGCGCGGTCTACGAGCTGGGCATGACCGGGATCCCGGTGGTCAACGTCAACAACAACTGCTCGACCGGGTCGACCGCGCTGTATCTGGCCGCGGAGGCGATCCGGGGTGGCCGCGCGGACTGCGCGCTCGCGCTCGGGTTCGAGAAGATGCAGCCGGGTTCGCTCGGCTCGACCTACGACGACCGCGAGCAGCCGATGGGCAGGCATCTCCAGGCGCTCGCGGAGATCTCCGAGGTGCTCTTCCCTCCCGCGCCGTGGATGTTCGGCGCGGCCGGCCGTGAGCACATGAAGACCTACGGCACCACCGCCGAGCACTTCGCCAAGATCGGCGAGAAGAACCACCGGCATTCGGTGAACAACCCGTACGCACAGTTCCAGGAAAGCTATTCGCTGCAGGACATCCTCGACTCGCGGATGATCTACGACCCGCTCACGAAGCTCCAGTGCTCCCCGACCTCGGACGGTTCGGGCGCGGCGATCCTCGCCAGTGAGTCCTTTGTGGACTCGCATGGGCTCGCCGGGCAGGCCGTCGAGATCGTCGGGCAGGCGATGACCACGGACTTCGCCAGCACCTTCGACGGTACCGCGAAGAACATCATCGGCCACGACATGAACGTCCAGGCCTCGCGCCAGGTCTACGACCAGGCCGGGCTGGGGCCGGAAGACTTCCAGGTCATCGAGCTGCACGACTGCTTCTCCGCCAACGAACTCCTGCTCTACGAAGCGCTGGGACTCTGCGCAGAGGGCGAAGCCGGGAAGCTCGTCGACTCCGGGGCGACCACCTACGGCGGCCAATGGGTCGTCAATCCGTCCGGCGGGTTGATCTCCAAGGGGCATCCGCTCGGCGCCACCGGCCTCGCGCAGTGCGCCGAGCTGACCTGGCAGCTGCGCGGCACCGCCGACAAACGCCAGGTCGACGGCGTCGAAGCCGCGCTGCAGCACAACATCGGACTCGGCGGCGCCGCCGTCGTCACCGCCTACCAGCGCGCCGAGCGCTGATCTCACCGAAAGGAACAACCATGGGCAAGATCAGTGCCTCCGTCGAACTCCCCGCCGCTCCCGACAAGGTCTGGGCGGAGTTCTCCAACCCCAACAACTTCGAGAAGTGGCTGACCATCCACACCAAGTGGAAGGGCGAGGTCCCGGCCGAGTTCTCCAAGGGGGCGCAGGCTTCCGAGGTCGTCACGATGCTCGGGATGCCGAACACGATCACCTGGACCGTCGACGAGTTCGAGGCGCCGTCGAAGCTGGCGATCTCCGGGACCGGGATGGCCGGGGTGAAGGTCAAGTTCGAGCTGTCGGTGGAGGCGTCCGGCGATGGTTCGCTGGCCAGCATCGACGCGGAGTTCGCCGGTCAGATGATCATCGGCGCGCTCGGCAAGGCCGTCGAGAAGGACGGCAAGAAGAACCTCGACGCCTCGCTGGAGAACTTCAAGGCGCTGGTCGCGTGACCGACGAGCGGTTCGATCCCGGCGGGCTCGGCAAGTGGACCGACGAGTCCCGGTTCGAGGTGACCCGTGAGCGGCTGGTCGAGTACGCGAAGGCCACCAACGACCCGATCCCGGCGCATCTCGCCGGGGACGTCGCGAGCCCGGTGTTCGCGATCGTGCCGGTGTTCGAATCGCTGATGGAACCCGCGCTGGAGGTCGTGCCGGTCGGGTTGTTCGGCCGGATCGTGCACGGGGAACAGGAATTCCGGTTCCACCGCCCGATCCGGCCCGGCGACAAGCTCGTGTCGCGGGCGCGGATGACCGGGTACGAGGGCCTGTCGAACGGCACACGCGGCACCATCCACCTCGAATGCCGGACCGAGGACGGCGACCTGGTCAACGAGCAGTACGTGACGTTGTTCGTGCGCGGGTTCGACACCGGCGAGACTCGCGGTGAACTCGGTCCGGAGCACAAGTTCGACGACGCCCTGCGCTCGCGGGCGCCGGTGGCGAAGGTGAACCAGCACGTCGACGACGACCAGACGTACCGCTACGCGCCCGCCGCCGGCGATCCGATGCCGATCCATCTCGACGAAGAGGTCGCGAAGGACTCGGGACTGCCGGGGATCATCGCGCACGGCCTGTGCACCATGGCGTTCACGTCGTGGGCCCTGCTGACCGAGGTCGCCGGATCCGAGGTGGACAGGCTGAAGCGGTTCGCCGTCCGGTTCGCCAAACCGGTCCTGCCCGGGCAAGACCTGACAACGCACATCTGGCGCGCGGAGGCCGGGAGCTACGCGTTCGAAACCACCGTCGGCGAAACCGTCGTGATCAAAGACGGTCTCGCGGAATTCGCGGAGTAGGAGCAAAGCCATGGGAGCACTCGACGGACGGGTCGCCGTCATCACCGGCGCCGGACGCGGGATCGGCCGCGAGCACGCGCTGCTGTTCGCGGCCGAAGGCGCGAGCGTCGTGGTCAACGACCTCGGCGGGGCGAACGACGGAAGCGGGGCCGACGTCGGCCCCGCGCAGGAGGTCGCCGACGAGATCCGCGCGGCGGGCGGGAAGGCCGTGGCGAACACGGCCGACGTGGCCGACTGGGCGGGGGCCGCCGAACTGGTGACGCAGGCGGTGGACGAGTTCGGCAGACTCGACGTCGTCGTGAACAACGCGGGCATCCTGCGGGACGCTTTCCTTGCCGGACTTGAAGAATCCCAGTGGGATTCCGTGATCGCGGTGCACCTCAAGGGGCACGCGGCGGTGCTGCGGCACGCGGCCGCGTACTGGAAGACGGCGAGCAAGGCCGGGGAGCGGGTGGCGGGCTCGGTGGTCAACACCGCGTCGGCCTCCGGGGTCACGCTGCCGAACGCGGGACAGGCGAACTACGGCGCGGCGAAGGCGGGGATCGCCGCGCTGACGCTGGTCGCCGCCGAGGAACTGGAACGCTATGGCGTGCGGGTCAACGCTATCGCGCCGATCGCGCGCACGCGGCTCACGCTGGCGACGCCGGGCATGGGCGCGATCTTCGCACAGGAGGTCGAGGAAGGGGAGTTCGACGCGTTCTCCCCGGCCAACATCTCGCCGCTGGTGGCCTACCTCGCGACCGAGAAGTGCCCGATCACCGGCAAGGTGTTCGCGGTGCAGGGCGGCGCGATCTCGGAACTCGCGGGCTGGCACGACGTCAAGGTGATCGAGACCGAGGAAGCCTGGGAGATCGACGACATCGCGGCGAGGCTGCCGTGATCGAGTGGTCCGAGACCGAACTGCTGATCCGGGACGCGATCCGCGAGTTCGTCGACAAGGAGATCCGGCCGCGGCTGGACGAGCTGGAAAGCGGGACGCTGCCGCCGTACGACCTCATCCGCAAGATGTTCGCGTCCTTCGGCATCGACGCGCTCGCGCGGGAATCGGTGACGAAGCTGTTGTCCGAAGAGCGTGGCTCCGGCGGTGGAGGGTTGGCTTTCGGCGGGCAGGAGGCGATGGCGCTCATCGCGGTGAGCGAGCTGGCCGGGGTCAGCCTCGGCATCGTCGCTTCGCTCGGCGTGAGCATCGGGCTGACCGCGCAGACGATCCTGACCAAGGGCACGCAGGCACAGAAGGAACGCTGGCTGCCTGAGCTCGCGACGTTCGAGAAGGTCGGCGCGTGGGCGATCACCGAACCCGACTCCGGCTCGGACGCTTTCGGCGGGATGAAGACGTCGGTGCGGCGCGACGGTGACGAGTACGTCCTCAACGGACAGAAGACGTTCATCACCAACGGGCCGTACGCCGACACGATCATCGTCTACGCGAAGCTCGACGACGGCTCCGACGTTCGCGATCGCCAGGTGCTGACGTTCGTGCTGGACAAGGGCATGCCGGGGCTCACGCAGGGCAAGCCGTTCAAGAAGATGGGCATGATGTCGTCGCCGACCGGCGAGCTGTTCTTCAGCGACGTCCGGCTCGGGCGGGACAGGCTGCTCGGCGAGTCCGAGACCGGCCGTGACGGCGACAGCAAGGCCGAGGTGAAGTCCGGGTTCGCCGTCGAGCGGATCGGGGTCGCGGCGCTGGCGCTCGGGATCATCAACGAATGCCACCGGCTCTGCGTGGATTACGCGAAGAACCGGAAGCTGTGGGGCCAGGAGATCGGGCGGTTCCAGCTGATCCAGCTGAAGCTGGCGAAGATGGAGGTCGCGCGGATCAACGTGCAGAACATGGTGTTCCAGCTGATCGAGACGCTGCGCGCGGGCAAGATGCCGACGCTCGCCGAGGCTTCGGCGATGAAGCTGTACTCGTCGGAGGCGGCCACCGAAGTCGCGATGGAGGCCGTGCAGCTGTTCGGCGGGAACGGGTACATGGCGGAGTACCGGGTGGAGCAGCTGGCGCGGGACGCGAAGTCGCTGATGATCTACGCGGGAAGCAACGAGATCCAGGTGACCCACATCGCGAAGGGCCTGCTGGGTCCCCGCGTTTAGTCCTCTGAATGCGGTGGGCGCGAGGGCCGGGAGAGCAAGGGACCTTTGCTATCGCGTTGGGGTCCGGGGCTGCCCGCCGCCTGCTGACGACACGCGTGACTGGACGGGCGACACGCGTGACTGGACGGGCGACACGCGTGATTGGGGCCGGAACTCGGGAGTTCCGGCCCCAATCACGCGTGTGACGGGGTCAGTCGCGTTCGATGAGGTGGCCGACGACCTCGGGGCCAGGGTGGGCGTGGCCGGAGCCGTCGCGGCGCGGGTCGACTTCGGGCAGTTCCACCGGGTCACCGGTGCGGGAGGCACCGGCCGGGCGCGGGCCGATCCAGCCGACGACCAGCCGCGTCTCACCCTTGAGGAACCGCTGCGCGCGGACACCGCCGGTCGCGCGGCCCTTGGCCGGGTACTCGTTGAACGGCGTCACCTTCACGCTCGCGCCGGTCGCGGTGACGACCATCGGTTCGCCGTGTTCGGCGTCGTCGGTCCGGATCGCGCCGAAGAAGACCACTTCCGCCTCACCGCGCACGACCATCCCGGCCATGCCGCCGCCCTTGAGACCCTGCGGCCGCACCAGCGAAGCGGCGTAGCGCAGCAGGGACGCTTCGGACGACAGGAACGCCAGCGTCTCGTTGCCGTCGGTGAGCCAGGTGGCGCCGACGACCTCGTCGCCGTCCTTCAGGCTGATCACGTCGAACTCGTCCGAGCGGACCGGCCATTCCGGCGCGCAGACCTTCACGACGCCGTGTTTCGTGCCGAGCGCGAGACCCGGGGAGCCGGTGGCCTGCTCGCCGAGCGGGGCCACGCCGATGACGCGCTCGCCCTTCTCCAGCGGCACCAGTTCCTTCGCGGCCATCCCGCCGCGCAGCGACACGGTGCCCGCCTGCTCGGGCAGCACCGGCAGCGGGAGCACGTCGGTCTTGAACGCGCGGCCGCGGTTGGTCACCAGCAGCACCTGACCGCGCGCGGTCGAGTGCACGACGGCGGACACCGAGTCGTGTTTGACGCGGCCGTTGCGGCGCCGCACCTCCGACGACTCCTCCGATTCCGCCGCGGTCCGCGCGACCAGCCCGGTGGCCGAAAGGATCACCTGGCACGGGTCGTCGGTGACCTCCAGCGGACCCGACGGCTTCGACGCGGCGAGGACCTCCTTGAGGTCGCCGTCGATCAGCGCGGTGCGGCGTTCGGCGGGGGAGTCCTTGGCGACCTTGGCCAGCTCGGCAGAGACGACCTTCTTCAGCACCGACTCGTCGTCGAGGATCTTCGACAGCTCCGCGATCTCCTCGCGCAGCTTGTCCTGCTCGGCTTCGAGCTCGATCCGGTCGTACTTCGTGAGCCGACGCAGCGGGGTGTCCAGGATGTACGTCGCCTGGATCTCCGAGAGCTTGAACCGCTTCATCAGGCCGTCCTTCGCGGCCGCGGCGTTCTCGCTCTCGCGGATCAGCTTGATCACCTTGTCGATGTTGAGCAAGGCGGCCAGCAGGCCTTCGACCAGGTGCAGGCGCTCTTCGCGCTTGCGGCGGCGGTAGCGCGTGCGGCGGGTGACGACCTCGTAGCGGTGGCTGAGGAAGACCTCCAGCAGCGCCTTGAGCCCCAGCGTCTGCGGCTGGCCGTCCACCAGCACCAGGTTGTTGATGCCGAAGGACTGCTCCAGCGGCGTCAGCCGGTACAGGTCCGCCAACAGCGCCTGCGGGTTCACGCCGACCTTGCATTCGATGACCAGCCGCGTGCCGTTCTCGCGGTCGGTGAGGTCCTTGACGTCGGCGATGCCGGTCAGCCGCTTGGACTTGTTGACCTCGTCGGTGATCTTCTCGATCACCTTCTCCGGGCCGACGCCGTACGGCAGTTCGGTGACGGTGATCGCCTGTCGGCCGCGGCTGCCTTCCAGCGGCCCGGTCTCGGCGCTGGCGCGCATGCGCACCACGCCGCGGCCGGTCTCGTAGGCGCGGCGGACCTCGTCGAGGCCCAGCAGCGAACCGCCGGTCGGCAGGTCGGGGCCGGGGACGAACTCCATCAGCTTGTCGAGGGTGGCCGTCGGGTGGTGGATCAGCCACCGCGCCGCGCCGATGACCTCGGTCAGGTTGTGCGGGATCATGTTGGTCGCCATCCCGACCGCGATCCCGGACGTGCCGTTGACCAGCAGGTTCGGGAACGCGGCGGGCAGCACCGACGGCTCTTCGAGCGAACCGTCGTAGTTCGGCCGGAAGTCGACGGTGTCCTCGCCGAGTTCGCCGACCAGCAGCATCGCCTCCGGGGACAGCCGCGCCTCGGTGTACCGCGAGGCGGCCGGGCCGTCGTCGGGGGAGCCGAAGTTGCCGTGCCCGTCGACCAGCGGGACGTTGAGCGAGAAGTCCTGCGCGAGCCGGACCATGGCGTCGTAGATCGCCGTGTCGCCGTGCGGGTGGTACTTGCCCATCACGTCGCCGACCACGCGGGACGACTTCACGTACGCGTGTGTCGGCCGGTAGCCGTTCTCGTTCATCGAGTACATGATCCGGCGGTGCACCGGCTTCAGCCCGTCCCGCGCGTCCGGGAGCGCCCGCGAGTGGATGACCGAGTAGGCGTACTCCAGGTACGAATCCTCGATCTCCGTCTTCAGCGAGTTGTCGAAGACGTTCGCGCCGGGCCTGTCGAACGCTGACGGGTCGACCTTGGTGGTGGTGCCCTTACGGCGTGCCATTGCTCAAAGCTCCTTGAATAGCAACGAAATCAGGCGTCGATGGCTTCGCGGTCGACCCGGTCGGAAGAGGCGACCAGCCAGTTGCGGCGCGGTTCGACCTTCTCGCCCATCAACAGTTCGAGCGCGTTCTCCGCGGCTTCGACGTCGTCGAGGGTGATGCGGCGGACCGAGCGGGTGGCCGGGTTCATCGTGGTGTCCCACAGTTCGTCGGCGTCCATCTCGCCGAGGCCCTTGAACCGCGGCACCGGTGTGACGATCTGCTTGCCCGCGCGCTCCAGCGCGGCGAACTTGGTCTCCATCTCCTTCTGGGTGAAGGTGAAGTGGGTTTCCGGGTTGCGGCCCTTGGTGACCAGTTTGTGCAGCGGCGGCATCGCGGCGTAGAGCCTGCCGTCCTCGATCACCGGCCGCATGTACTTGGCGAACAGCGTGATCAGCAGCGTCCGGATGTGCGAACCGTCGACGTCCGCGTCGGCCATCAGGATCACCCGGCCGTAGCGCATGGTCGTCAGGTCGAACGTGCGCCCGCTGCCCGCGCCGAGCACCTGCACGATCGAGGCGATCTCGGCGTTCTTCAGGGTGTCGCCGAGCGACGCCTTCTGGACGTTGAGGATCTTGCCGCGCAGGGGAAGCAGCGCCTGATACTCCGAAACGCGCGCCATCCGCGCCGAACCGAGCGCGCTGTCACCCTCGACGAGGAACAGTTCACTGCGGGAGACGCCGGTGGTGCGGCAGTCGACCAGCTTCGGCGGCATGGCCGCGCCTTCGAGCGCGGTCTTGCGCCGGGCGGCGTCCTTCTGCTGCTTCTGGGTGAGCCGGACGCGCGCCGCGTCGACCACCTTCTGCAGCACGACCTTGGCCTCGGACTTGGTCTTGCGCTCTTCGGTCCAGGCGCGGATGTGCTTGTCGACGATGCCCTGGATGACGCGGGTGATGCCGGCGGTGGACAGCTCGTCCTTGGTCTGCGAGGTGAACTGCGGCTCCGGCAGGCGGACGTGGACGACCGCCGTCATGCCTTCGAGGACGTCCTCGACCGTCGGCATGTCCTCCTTGGGCTTGAGCAGCCCGCGGGTCTTGGAAATGGCGTCCTGCAAGGACTTCAGCACCGCGCGGTCGAAACCGCGGCGGTGGGTGCCGCCGTGCACGTTGCGGATGGTGTTGGTGAAGCACTCCACCGTGCGCTCGTAGCCGGTGCCCCAGCGGAGCGCGACCTCGACCTCCGCGTGACGCTCCACATTGGACTGCATGACGCCGCTGGCGTCGGCGGCGTTCTCCTTGTACGTGCCCACGCCGTTGATGATCAGCGTGCCGCAGACGGGTTTCTCGCTGTCCGGGGCGAGGAAGTCGACCATGTCGCCGAGGCCGTTGGGGAAGTGGAAGGTCTCTTCGCTGATCGAGTCGTCGACCGCGGTGCGCAGCACGTACGTGACGCCCGGGACCAGGAACGCGGTGTTGCGCATCTTCGCGCGGACGCCTTCGACGTCGAGCGTGGCGCCTGTCTCGAAGTAGCGCGAGTCGTACCAGTACCGGATCGACGTGCCGCCGCGCTCGCCGCGCTTCATCTTCCCGGTGACGTTCAGCCCGGACTTGCGGGTGAACTTGGCCTTCGGGCCCGGCCCGTCGAACACGCCGGGCACGCCGTGCGCGAACGACATCTGGTGGACCTTGCCCTCTTGCTTCACCGTGACGTCGAAGCGGTGCGAGAGCGCGTTCACCGCCGAAGCGCCGACGCCGTGCAGGCCGCCGGAGGTCTTGTAGCCCGAGCCGCCGAACTTGCCACCGGCGTGCAGCCTGGTCAGCACGAGCTCGACACCGGACAAACCGGATTTGGCGTGCGTGCCGGTGGGGATGCCGCGGCCGTCGTCGTCGACCTGGACACTGCCGTCGGCGTGCAGGGTGACCACGATCTTCGCGGCGTGACCCGCCACACCTTCATCGGTCGAGTTGTCCACGACCTCGGAGAACAGGTGGTTGATACCGCGGCTGTCGGTGGAGCCGATGTACATCCCGGGGCGCTTGCGGACCGCTTCCAGACCCTCGAGATGCGTCAGGTCGTCGGCCCCGTACAGGGTCTCAGCAGTCACTGGGTACTTCTCCTGGAGTCGTGGCTCGCGAACTGGCTCGTGACGGTGGCGTTCAACGCGACACCGTACTGGAGGATATCCGTCCCCTCCGACAGCTTCCTCTTCAGAAGCACCCCGGTGTGGCGGACCACCCGTCCCGATGACCGGGTCACGGCTGGGGAAAGCTGCTTTCTCGCGCCTCGGACGAGGCGTTATCGTTTCCGGTGTCACAGGGTGACGGGGGGAAGAAGTGGCCGTCGGAACCGGTCCTGCACGCGTCTCGGCCACGCGACGCGTCTTGAGTTTGTGGTACTTCGTCGTGGTCATCGGGTCGCTCGGCGTGCTTTCGCCCTTGCCGTTCGTGCACGCTGCGCTGCGGTTGCGCCGCGCGTTCCTGCTGCTGTTCGTGGTGCTCTACGCCGCGGCCGACACCGGCCTGCTCTTCCTGCTCTCCCTGTCGGGAACGGATGCCGACGAGACGATCCTGGCCCTCGGCTGGTTCTTCGGCACGATCCTGCTGATCGCCGTGACCTGCGTCCACCTCGCCGTGCTGCGGAAGAAGATCCTCTACCCGCCGCGGGGGGCCTGGGTCGAAACCGGCATGCACTGCGGGCTGTTCTCCATCGACATCGCCGGATTCGGCCAGGTCGGGCGGAGCAGCGAGATCTTCGTCCAGGTGCGGCGGATGCTCTTCAGCCTGCTGGCCGGCGCCTTCGAGGCCAGCGGCATCGCCTGGGACGCCTGTCTCAAACGGGACACCGGGGACGGCATGATCGTCGTCGTCCCGCCGCATTTCCCGAAGTTCCGGCTGCTGCTCCCGCTGCTTTCGCAGCTGGCGGCGGAACTGGCCAAGTACAACGTGGTCGCCGAGCCCGCCCTGCGGATCCGGGTGCGCGTGGCGATCCACGCCGGTGAGGTCACGCTCGACGAATACGGCGTGACAGGACGGCCGAAGGTGCTGCTCGCCCGGCTGCTCGACTCGCGGGTGCTGCGTGACGCGCTCGTCGAAGCGCCGGACGGCTCGCCCGTCGTCGTGCTCGTCTCGGATCGGTTCCACGAGGACGTCCAGGACCAGGGAGGCCCCGGTCTCGACACGATGAGCTACCGGCAGGTGCTCGTGCACGAGAAGGAGACCGAGGCTCTCGCCTGGCTGCACGTCCCGACGCCGGTGATCAGAAGGCTGCGGTGAGGACCTCCAGCGCGCTGTGCTGACGGGCGGCGTCGACCTTGTCGACCGGCCCCGCCCAGCGCAGGCCGTGCTGGTCGAGCGACGTGCGGTTGTTCGCGATCGTCGAATTCGCTTGGCGGGTCAGGTAAGCGCGGTACGGCCTGCCCGGCAGCGCCCGGTCCAGCTCGCCGAGACCGCGGGCGTACGCGCCCTTGAACGACGGCCCGTCCGCTCCGCAGTCGCCGGACTCGCACGGGTCGCGCAGGATCCCGTTCGAGTGCAGCAGCGAGGTCGTGGTGGCGGCGTCGGCGAGCTGACGGGCGCGGGTGAGGAGGGCGGCGTCACCGGTCGCGCGGTTCAGCTCGACCAGCGCGCCGAGGACGATGCCCTGGTTGTAACTCCAGACGGCCTGCCCGTTGTTGGCGCAGGAGGCGTTCAGGCCGTCGTTGACCAGGTTGTTCCCGTTGATCATGCCGCTCGCGCGGAACCAGTCCCAGACCTCGCGCGCCCTGGTGAGCTGGAGTGTGTCGCCGGGGAGACGGTTGTGCAGCGACGCGGCGACCTTGACGTACAGCTCGTTGGTGACGGCGTTCTTGTACGTCTTCGCCGTCGACCACCAGAGGCCGCCGCCGCAGGTCCTGTCGCGGTAGGAGTACATGTAGTTCGCCGCGATGACGGCGGTGTCGAGGTAGCGGCGGTCCTTGGTCAGGTCGTAGGCGCGGATCCAGGCGAGCGCCCACCAGCCGGTGTCGTCGATGTACTCGTTGGTGAAGTTGTTGCCGCGATTGCGGTCGAAGGTGTTGGCGATGGCGTAGCGGTAGTTCTGCGAGCCGGTGCGGATGCTGTAGTCGAGGATCGCGGTGAGCGCGTTCGCCGAGTTCCACCAGCCCGTGGTCTGCCAGAGTCCGGTGCCGTTGTCGTAGAACTGCATGAGCGCGGTGGCCGCGGCTTCGGTGCGGTTGTTCGCGGCGACCGTGGTGCGGAACCACGGCGTGCAGGCGATTTCCGGCCGGTTGCCCGCCTTCCCGCAGGCGCGCAGGGCGCCGAAACGGTGGGTGGCGGGGTCGTCGGCGTTGAACATCAGGGTCCGCCGGCCGCGTTGTCCGGCGGGGATCTTCGTGTCGCCGATCCGGCTGTCGGCGGACCACGTGCGGCCGCCGTCGAAGGAGCGGTCGAGCCAGAGCTCGTCGCCGGGGTCGCCGTTGGCGATGCTTCCCCAGCCCATGTCGTCGCCGTCGGACAGGTGCAGCGTGATGCCCCGGCCCCAGACCGTCGCGGTGCTGGGTCTTCTTTCGCCGACGGCCAGCGCGGGGTCGCGACTGTCGCAGTACTTGGCGCAGATCGTCGCCGAGACGGTGGGTTCGGGAGTGGTGGCGGCCGGTGTGAGAGCGAATGTCAACGTTGTCACGAGCAGGGAAGCGATCCACATGGATCCGAGTGTGAGGGCGGCCACTTTCCGAGCCGATCAAGTCACCCTTTCGGCCTGCGTCGATGGTCTGGAATACTTCTTGCGCGCGTGAGGTTGAACGCTCAAGCAACAACAACCCGGCTTAGGGAGCAGGTCATGCAGTTCGGAATCTTCACGGTGGGCGATGTGACGACCGACCCGACCACCGGGGAGGCGCCCAGCGAGTACGAGCGGATCAAGGCGATGGTGCGGATCGCGCTCAAGGCCGAAGAGGTCGGCCTCGACGTCTTCGCGACGGGCGAGCACCACAACCCGCCCTTCGTGCCCTCTTCGCCGACGACGATGCTCGGCTACATCGCCGCGCAGACGTCGAAACTCATCCTCTCCACCTCGACCACGCTGATCACCACGAACGACCCGGTGAAGATCGCCGAAGACTTCGCGATGCTGCAGCACCTCGCAGACGGCCGGGTCGACCTGATGATGGGCCGTGGCAACACCGGCCCGGTGTACCCGTGGTTCGGGAAGGACATCCGCCAGGGCATCCCCCTCGCGATCGAGAACTACCACCTGCTGCACCGGTTGTGGCGCGAAGACGTGGTCAGCTGGTCCGGCAAGTTCCGGACGCCGCTGCAGGAGTTCACCTCGACCCCGCGGCCGCTCGACGGTGTCCCGCCGTTCGTGTGGCACGGCTCGATCCGCAGCCCGGAGATCGCGGAGCAGGCCGCCTACTACGGCGACGGGTTCTTCGCGAACCACATCTTCTGGCCGAAGGAGCACTTCCAGGCGCTGATCGACCTGTACCGCGAGCGGTACGAGCACTACGGGCACGGCAAGGCGGACCAGGCGATCGTCGGCCTCGGCGGACAGGTGTTCCTGCGGCCGAAGTCGCAGGACGCGGTGCGGGAGTTCCGGCCGTACTTCGACAACGCGCCGGTGTACGGGCACGGGCCGTCGCTGGAGGAGTTCACCGAGCAGACGCCGCTGACCGTCGGCAGCCCGCAAGAGGTGATCGACAAGACGCTGAGCTTCCGCGAGCACTTCGGCGACTACCAGCGTCAGCTGTTCCTGATGGACCACGCCGGGCTGCCGCTGAAGACCGTGCTGGAGCAGCTCGACCTGCTGGGTGAGCACGTGATTCCGGTGCTGCGCAAGGAACTTGACTCGCCTCGCCCCGCTCACGTTCCTGAGGCTCCTACGCACGCTTCGCTGGTGTCGGGGGTGACGGTATGACGACGATCGCTGTCGTGACCGCGGGGTTGAGCCAGCCGTCCTCGACGCGGTTGCTCGCGGACAAACTGGCCGCGGCGGCTTCTTCCGCGCTGCCGGACGTGAAGATCGAGGTGATCGAACTCCGCGACCTGGCCATCGACGTCACGAAGAACATGCTGACCGGGTTTCCTTCCCCGGCCCTGCGCACGGCCATCGACACGGTGACCGCCGCGGACGGCCTGATCGCCGTGACACCGGTGTTCACCGCGTCGTACAGCGGACTGTTCAAGTCGTTCTTCGACGTGCTGGATCAGAAGGCGCTCGACGGGAAGCCGGTGCTGATCGGCGCCACCGGCGGGACCGAACGGCACTCGCTGGTGCTCGACTTCGCGCTGCGTCCGCTCTTCGCCTACCTTCGCGCCGAGCCTGTCGCGACGGCGGTGTACGCGGCTTCGGCGGACTGGGCGTCTCCGGGGGATCTCGATACGCGGGCTTCGCGGGCTGGGCGGGAGTTCGCCGCTCGGTTGTCGTCGGCGCCGGTTGAGGCTCCGAGCAGCGGGTTTGTGCCGTTTGAGCAGCTGTTGGGCGGTGGGTGAGGGAGCGGGGGACCTTTGCTATCGCCTGGCGGGGCGTGAGGCGGTGACGCGTCGGTACAGCGGGTCGTGAGTGGTAAGTCGCGTTCTAACGACACTTGCCACTCACGACCACCCTGACCCACTCGGTGCCGCCGCCCTGGTCGCCTGAGGTACGTGAAGGTCGAGTTTCCTCGGCTGAGCCGAGGGAAGGGGGCCTTCACTCGCGGCCGCTGTGACTTCTGGTGCGCGTGGTGATCGCGGAGGTAGTGAAGGCCTCCTTCCCTACCTACAGGGTAGGCAAGGAGGCCTTCACGGAGAGCGTAGAGACGGTCAGGGCGTCGGCCAGATCGGCCGGATCTCGATGGTCGCGAACTTCGTGACCGGATGCTTCGACGCGACCTCGATCGCCTCGTCGAGATCGGCGCACTCGATCAGGTCGTAGCCGAGGATCTGTTCCTTCGTCTCCGCGAACGGCCCGTCCGAGACGAGCAGGTCGCCGTCGCGGTGGCGCACGGTGGTCGCGGTGGCCGTCGAGCGGAGCCTGCTGCCGGACAACCGCACTCCGCGAGCGGTCATCTCGTCGACCCACGCCTGGGTTTTTTCGTCTAGCGGGTCGTCGCAGCCGTCCGCGCCGGGGTGAGGGCTCCCGCAGATCAGCAACATGTAGCGCATCAGTCCTCCATCGCCAGGGCTTTTTCGGGCCGCAGCGCCGAAAGAGCGATTGCCAGGCCCAGCACCGCGAAGCACGCGGCGACCGCGAATCCCGCGCGGAAGCCTCCGGTCACGGCTTCCGCCGACGTCGCGGTACCGGTGACGGCCGCCGACACGGCCGAGGCTACCGAGACGCCGAGCGCGCCGCCGACTTGGAAGGCGGCGGTGTTGATACCGGACGCGAGCCCGGTGTCCCCGGCGTCGACGCCGCCCAGCGCGGCCATCGGCGCGGCGACGGTGGCCGCGCCCAGCCCGAGCCCGAAGGCGGCGAGGCCGGGCAGGAGATCCGTCAGGTAGGCGCCGTCCGGCGAGACGCCGGCCAGCGTCAGGCAGCCGGCGCCGAGCAGCATCGTGCCCGCGGCGGCCAGGCCACGGACGCCGATCCTGAGGATCAGCGCGTGCCCGCCGTACGCCCCGACGACCGCCATCACCGGCAGCACCGCCGTCGCGACGCCGAACAGCAGCGGCGAATAGCCGAGTACCTCCTGCGCGTAGCGCGAAATCAGGAACGAGACCGCGAAAGCGCCCATCGCGCTGGTGAACATCACCAGGTTGCCGCCGGTGAGCATCCGCGACGAGAAGATCCGCAGGGGGATCAGCGGCGCTCCGCGTCGTGAAGCGTCGCGGCTTTCCGTGAGCAGGGCAGGCGTGGCCACGAGCAGCACGAGCGCGACCGGGATGTTCAGGAAGAACACCCACTCCCAGCCGAACGCCCGCGTCAACGCCCCGCCGATGAGCAGCGCCGCCGTGGCGCCGAAGCCGCCGACACCCGACCAAGCGGCGAGCGCCTTGGTGCGTTCGCCGTCGTCGGTGAACGTCGTCATCACCAGCGAAAGCGCGCTCGGCGCCATCAGCGCGGCCGAAATCCCCTGGAGGACCCGGGCGGCGATCAGCACGTCGTCGCTCCAGGCGAGTCCGCACCAGAGCGAGGAGAGCAGGAACAGCAGCGTGCCGGCCGAGAACGTCCGGCGGCGGCCGAGCAGGTCCGCGGCGCGGCCGGCGGGCAGGAGCAGGAGACCGAAACTCAGCAGGTACGCGCTGAGCACCCAATGTGTCCCGCCGCCGGCGAAACCCAGGTCCCGTTCGATCGACGGCACCGCGAGCACGACGATCTGCGAGTCCAGGATGACCATGAAATTGGCCGTGCAGAGCAGGGCCAGCGCTCGCCATCGGCGCGGGTCGGGGTGCATGCGTGCCTCCGTCCTTCGGTGGGTGGTTCACCCCACCGACGAACGGCTCCTCCCGGAACAGACAGGTCCGGCGAAGAGTTTTCAGATCGGGCGGGACCAGCGCGTTCCCGGCACAATCGGTCAGAGGAACGACGGCGAGGAGAATGACGTGGGCATCGGAAAACCCGTGAGGCAGGTGCTGATCCTGATCGCGGGCGTCATTCTCCTGCTGGTCGGCATCGCGCTGCTCGTGCTGCCCGGACCCGGCCTGCTGCTGGTGCTCGCGGGTCTGCTCGTGCTGGCTTCGGAGTTCCCCGCGGTGGAGAAGTACGTCGATCCCATCCGCGACAGGGCGATGAAGGCGGCGGAGGACAGCGTTTCGTCTCCGCTGCGCATCGCGGGTTCGGTGCTGGCCGGGCTGTGCCTGCTGGCCGCGGGCGTGGTCTGGGGACTCGTGCCCGGCCTGCCGCTCGCCGGCTGGAGCACCGGTTCGAGCCTGATCCTGTCCGGGCTCATCCTGTTCGCGCTGCTGATCTGGAGCTACAAGCGGGTGCAGGCACGGAGGGCCGCGAACGCCGAATAACAGCCGGGTGGTCTGGTACCGTGCGGCGCGTGTCCCCCGAATTCCAGCGCGCCCGGCGGCCGGAACAGGTGGAGGCCCGGCGCGCGGCGATCCTCGGCGCGGCGCGCGAACTCCTGGCCGAGCGGCCCGTCTCCCGGATCAGCCTGCGGGAACTGAGCGACAGGGTCGGCCTGGCGAAGTCGAACGTGCTGCGCTACTTCGACAGCCGCGAGGCGATCTTCCTCGAAGTCCTCGACGCGGTCTGGGTCGCGTGGCTCGACGAGCTCGAAGACGAACTGGGCGCGCTTGAGGACGCTGGTTATGAGAGCGTCGCGACAGTCATCGCGAAGTCGATCTCGCGGCAGCGCCTGCTGTGCGAGCTGATCAGCACGATGGCCGCCGTACTCGAACGCAACATCGCCGTAGAGACCGCGCGGACGTTCAAGAGCCGGGCGGCCGAACGGACCGAACGGCTCGGCGACGTCGTCCGCGCACAGGTCCCGTTGGACGCTCAAGCCGCCGGACACTTCGCGAAGGCCGTCTTCATCCTCGTCGCGGGGCTGTGGCCCTACGCGAACCCTGGCGAGGCGGTGGCGACGGTCCTTGCCGAACGGGGAGCGCCCGCCGGCCGCGAGATGTTCGTCGACGGGCTGACCGAAGGACTGGCGAACCAGCTGGTCGGCCTGGCTGTTCGCACAGGTCAGAGCCCCGGGCGATAGCAAAGGTCCCTTGCTCCCTTCCCGCGCGAGCCGGACCGGCCGGATCTGCTTAAGGTGAGCGCAACCCACTCGTACAAGGAGCGATCATGAGCCCAGGCGGCACCCACACCCTCGGCGATCTCACCGTGAGCCGGATGGGCTACGGCGCCATGCGGCTGTCCGGCCCCGGCATCTGGGGACCCCCGAGCGATCGTGACGCCGCGCTCGTCGTCCTCCGCGAGGCTGTCGAGCTGGGCGTGACCCACATCGACACCAGCGACTTCTACGGTCCGCACACGACCAACGAGCTGATCCGCGAGGCACTGCACCCGTACGCGGACAGCCTGCACCTCGTCACGAAGGTCGGCGCGAAGCGGACTCCGGACAAGGGCTGGCCTGCGGCGCTTTCGCGCGAGGAGCTGACCTCGGCGGTCCACGACAACCTGCGCAACCTCGGCGTCGACGTGCTCGACGTCGTCAACCTGCGGCTCGCGGGGGAGCACGGGGTCTTCCCGATCCCGGTTTCGGTCGCGGAGCCGTTCGAGGTCCTCGCCGAGCTTCAGCAACAGGGCCTGATCCGGCACCTCGGCCTGAGCCACGTCTCGGCGGAGCAGGTCAAGGAAGCCCGCTCGATCGCGCCGGTCGTCTGCGTGCAGAACGAGTACAACGTCGCGAACCGCGCCAACGACGGCCTGCTCGACGCCCTCGCGGCCATCAACATCCCGTTCGTGCCGTACTTCCCGCTCGGCGGGTTCACGCCGCTGCAGTCCGGCGTGCTGGACGACTGCGCCCGTCGCGTCGACGCGACGCCGATGCAGGTCGCGCTCGCGTGGCTGCTCCAGCGGTCGCCGAACATGCTGCTGATCCCGGGGACGTCGTCGGTGTCGCACCTGCGGGAGAACATCGCCGCCGCGGAACTGGAACTGCCCAAGGACGTCATCGCCGACCTCGACGCCCTCGCCTAGCGGTCCGTGAAGGCCTCCTTCACCACCCTCAAGGTAGGGAAGGAGGCCTTCACGGATCTTCAGAGGACATCCCGGCGCCGCAGCAGCCATCCGCCGAGAACGGCGAAGACCACGAGGTACCCGGCCACCACCAGCGTCGCCTGCGAGGCACCGACGAGGGCCCCGATCCCCGGCGTCGCACCCGAAGCGCCGAGCGACGCGGCCAGTGCGCCGGCGTTGGCTCCCGGCAGGGCCAGCTGGACGGTGTTCACCCAGTCGAGAAGCGGGGCCGCGACCCCGAACAGCAGGTTCTGGACCACCAGCAGCCACACCAGGCCGAGCCCGATCGGCAGCGCCACCCCGCGCATCGCGATCGCGAGCGCCGCGCCGAACGCCGCCCAGGTCATCGCGATCAGCCAGCCCGCGCCGATCCCCGTCAGCAGCGAGCCGAATTCGGGCCAGTCCGTCGGCTGGCCTTCCGAGGAAGCGATGATCGCGCTCGTGACCGCGCCGGTCGCGAAGGTCGTCAGCACGACCGTCAGGGTCGCGACGGCCAGCGCGAACAACTTTCCACTGTAGACAGTCAGCCGTGAAGGACCCTGTGTCAGCACGGTCTTCCACGTGCCCCAGCCGTATTCGCTGCCGACGGCCAGCACCCCGATCACCAGCATGATCGCCCCGAGGAACACCGGCAGCCCGCCGATCGAGTTGCCGACCAGGTTCGACGGTGACGTCGCGGCCAGTCCGCGATCCGTGCCGGGCGCCCCGCTCGGCGAGCCGGCCGCGCCCGCGAGAGGCAGCAGATAGGTGAAGGTCAGGCCGAGCACGACCGCGATCGCCAGCAGGAACCAGTTGGCCGGACGCCGGACGAGTTTCGCCAGCTCGGCGGTGCAGCTACCCCACATGACTTGCCACCTCTCCGGTGAGCTCGAAGAAGACCTGTTCCAGATCCCGTTCGCGGACGTGCAGTTCGCGCACCGCGATCCCTTCCGTGACGAGTTCGCGGTTCAGCCACGACGCGCGCTCCGGGGCGACTGTCAGATCGAGCCCGGTCCCGCTCGCCCGCACGTTCTCCGCGCCGATCCAACGCCGGGTCAGATCGGCGGCGCGCAGGTTCTCGTCGGTCTCGATGTGCAGCACCGTGCCGCCGCGGAGTTCGGTCACCGTGTTCTCCGCGACCAGCCTGCCGCGGGAGACGACGCCGACCCGGTCGCAGATCTGCTGGACCTCGCCCAGCAGATGGCTCGACAGCAGCACGGTGCAGCCTTCCGCGCCGAGCCGCCGGATCAGCACGCGCATGTCGGCCATCCCCGCCGGGTCGAGGCCGTTGGTCGGCTCGTCGAGGATCAGCAGCCGAGGGTCCTTCAACAACGCCGCCGCGACACCCAGCCGCTGCTTCATACCGAGGGAGTAGGTCGAGTACCGGTCCTTGCCTCGATCGGCGAGGTCGACCATCGCGAGCACTTCGCCGACGCGGAGCGGATCCGTTCCACTGTAGGAGGCCAGCACCTTGAGGTTCTCCGCGCCGGACAGGTACGGGTAGAACCCGGGCGATTCGATCAGCGCGCCGACCTCGCCGAACGCGCCGGGCGGTCTGCCGAACAGCCGCACGCTGCCGGAAGTCGGCCGGACCAGGCCCAGCAGCATCCGCAACGTCGTGGTCTTGCCCGCGCCGTTCGGGCCGAGGAAGCCGTAGATCTCACCGGGCAGCACGGTCAGCTTCATCCGGTCGACGGCGAGGTGCTCGCCGTACCGTTTCGTGAGTTCGTCTGTGTCCACGGGAAGGTTCATGGTGACGAATGGTGGCGCGGGAGGGGCCCTCGCCACATCCGTTCCCAAGCGGCACTCCGCGTACGTCACCGGACGTAGGAGATGGCCGGAATCCTGTGATATCCGTCGAAAACACCGGTACCGGGCACCGGGGTGAGGATCATAGGCTCGGCGGCGTGTCGAAAGTTCTCTTGATCATCCACGTACTCGCCGCCGTCATCGCGATCGGTCCGGTCACCGTCGCGGCCAGCATGTTCCCCGCCGCCGCCCGGAAGGCGTTCGCCGAACCGGGTTCCGGGCTGTCCGTGGTGCGCTTGCTGAACCGGATCTGCCGCGTCTACGCGATTCTCGGTCTGGCGGTGCCGTTCTTCGGACTGGCGACGGCGGGGAGCATGCGGGTGTTCGGCGACCTGTGGGTGATCGTGTCGATCGTGCTCACCGCCGCGGCCGCCGGTGTGCTGGCGCTGCTGGTCCTTCCCGGGCAGAACGCGATTCTCGCGGCGCTGACCGCCGAGCCGCCGTCGGAACCGGTCACGGCGGGCCGCGTGGCGATGTACACCGGGATGTTCAACCTGCTTTGGGCCGTGGTGACGGTCTTGATGATCGTGCGGCCCGGATCGACCACCGGCGCGTGAAGACCTCTTAGGACTTCAGCAGCTGATTGAAGAACGACCGGTAGCGGCGCAACGCGATCCGGAGGTCTTCGGTGGCCGGTTCACCTTGGCTCCAAGCGGATTCCAGGTCCTTCTTGTGGTCCGCGAAGGTCGTGGCCAGGTTCTGGATCACGACGGCGACGAGTTCGTCGGCCTCCTTGACCGCCCGCTGCGGATCGTCCACAAAGGCCGTCTGGATGCCCTGCCAGCTGTCGCGGAACCGTTCGACGTCGGTGACGGCGAACAGGGTCTGCTCACTGTCCTCGGTGGATTCCCTGGTGGATTCTTCCGGGACGGGCTCAGCGCTCACCAAGTCCTCGGTTCCCAGAGGCCTGCTTTCCGTGTCCTCGGTTCCCAGAGGCCTGCTTCCCATGATCTTCCACTCCTTCGTCACCGTCGGTCAACAGATCTTCGAACACCTCGCGGTAGTGCTTCATCGCCGCGCGCATGTCCTCAGTGGACATTTCGGATTCCCTGTGGTTCTCCAGGGTCTCGTGTCCGGCGCGATAGTGCCGCAACGCGTTCGCGTGCCGGACGGACAAGTCCGCGAGCTGCTGGTCGTACCCTTCGGTCGGGTAGCCGCGCTCGGCCATCAGGGAGACCAGTACCCGGTCCGCCTCGACGACGGCGCCGGACGGGCGGTCGACGAACTGTTCCTGGATCAGCGCCCATTCCTGCGCGTACCGGTCCCTTGTGGACGACGGCAACGGCCGGATGTCGAGATCCGAATGGCGTTTCACCCGCGAGGAAAGCTCACGTTCGGCTTCCCTCGGGCTTTCGTGTTCCTTGACGGCCCGGTCGTATTCGGGCCCGAACGTCTCTCGTAACCGCCGCCTGCGCTGCCCCTCGATGACGAACCAAACGGCCGCTCCCACTACCAGGACCGCGGCGGCGACGATGATGATGACCAACCATGTTGGCATCGTTATCTCCTCCGGATTTTTGCCGGTCAACCCCCGACCGGTCGTGAGTTCCCCGGCGTTTGTCGGCGGAAACCCTTGTCGCGCAAGAAGTTTTGGATCTTAGGCCGGATGGAGCAGCGAAATGATCTCGATCCGTCGTTGTCGGAGAGGGCGGCGTAAGCCCCTACCGGCCATTTGGTGCAGGTCGTAAGGCTCGCTAACTAGGCGTCCCTCTTTTGGGTGCCGCCGATGACTCAGTGTAGGTAAAAACTCCCGATCATTGCTCCGTTGTGGCACTATTGCCCCGTTCGCAGGAAGAGGGCCTGCGCACAGAGGGGGCCGCCGTAATGGGGCTGCCTGGTAAGACAGAGAAAGATCAGCAGGGGAGGAGATCGTCAAATGTCGACGCCTACGGACGTCAAGGACCCCATCGGTGAGGAGGAGCCGGTCGACCCGGCTCAGCCCAAGCCTGAACTGCAACATCACGAACACAGCCCGGACTGTGACCACTTTCGTGACAAGCTGCTGGAATGCTCGGGCGGCTGTATCCAGACCCCGCCTCCGACGCCTTGACCGCGTGAGTTGAAAGACTTGAACCGCCCGTCAGGGTATTCCCTGGCGGGTGGCGGTCTTTCGGCTACCGACTGTGCTGTCATAGATCAGTGGTCGTAACAGAACTCGGGATGGCCGAGGCCATCGAAAAGGCGCGTGCCCTGCAGCGGGCAGGGGTCGACGCGGTCTGCTCGGCGCGACCACGCGAAGGTTTGAAGCTGCTCCACCAGGGGATGTCGGTTCTCGACTCGGTGGAACCGGCGCTCGAAGGCGACCGGTCGGAGTGGCTCGCCGTGCGGATCCGCCTCACGAACTCGCTGGTCGCGCTCGGCGCGGAAACCGGCGGCGAGGTCGCCGCCGGGCTGGCCGAACTGGACGAGGTCCGGTCGCTGCTCGCCGACGTCGGGGATCCGAAGCTGCGGGCGGAACTGAGTGGTGCCATCGACCACAACTACGGGCTCCTGCTGATGGCGGTGGGGCAGAACGAAGACGGCATCGCCTACTTCGATTCATCCATCCACAGTAAGGAATTCGTTCTCGCCTCGGCGCAGGATCCGATTCCCGTACTTCATCCGTACCTGGGAACGATGATCACGCGCGGGCTGGCGTACACGCGGTTGGGCGCCGTCGGCCGGGCTCGTGAGGATCTGGCTCGTGCCATGGACATCGCGGAGAAGTACGAACTGCGGTTCCAGGCGGCCGACGTCCGACGTCCGCTCGGTTCGCTCGAACTGCGGGTCGGGAACGTTCCCGCCGCGCTGCGGCTGTACGAGGAGAGCGAACGGATCTATCGGGCCCTCGACCAAGAGGTGCATCCACTTCTGCGGCTGGACCAGGCTCAAGCGTTGCTGGCCGCGGGCCTGGCGGACGAGGCGGCCCGGCATCTCGACGAGGTGCTGGAGGTCATGCGGGCGCAGAGCAGTGCCACCCGCGATCTCGCCGACGTGGAGTTGTACCGCGCGTCGGCGGCGCTGATGAGCGACGACCTCGAACTCGCGCGCGGCTACGCGGCCTCGGCGCGGCGAAGGATGCTGCGCTGGGGATGCCAGACTTGCGTCGCCAACGCGACCATCGTCGGTCTCCGCGCCGACGTCCGGGATGCCTTGCGCACCAATGAAATCCCGCTCACCCTGACCGCCCGCGCGCTGCGCGCGGCGAACGGGATGCCGATGCCGCGACTCGCCGACCAGGCCGCGCTGGCGCGCATGCTGGCCGTCCGGGTCGAGCTGCGGAAGGGGAAACGCAAGCGTGCGGCCGAGTTGCTCGACAGGATCCCGCGTCCGGGGCGGCTGACCTCCGTCGATCATCGGATGCTGCGAAGACTTTGCCGCGCGGAACTCGCGATCGCGGAGGGGAACAAGACCAGGGCACTGGCGGAGATCCGGGCCGGGCTCACCGAACTCGACCGGGTCCGCGACCGGATGGGCGGCCTCGAACTGGTGTCCGGGACGGCGTTGCACGGCCGGGAGCTGGCGGATCTGGCCGTCAAGATCGTGCTCGAACGTGCGGACGCGGCCCGATTGTTCGCCTGGACGGAGCGGACCCGCGCGCAGAGCTATCGGTACGAACCCCTCGCGGCGACGGATCCGGAGCTCGCCGAGCGGGTCGGCGAGCTCCGGGGTCTCGACCAGGCGATCCACCAGGCGCAGCACGAAGGACATCCGACGGCGGCCCTGCGCGCGAAACATGCCGAGCGGCTGCGTGATGCGCATCGGCTCGGGTGGCATGCCGGACGCTGGGGCAAGCCAAGGCCGATCGCGCGGCTCGCGGAGGTCGCCGAACGGCTGGGCGAACGCGCGCTGGTGAGTTTCGCGTACTCCGGGGACGACCTGGTGGCGATGGTCGTCGCGGGCGGGCGATGCGAACTGGTGCGGCTCGGTTCGGCGGCGCGGGCGGCGGAAGCCGCGCGGATGCTGAACGTCGATCTCGACGCCCTCGCCCCGGATCAGCTGCCGGCGCCCCTGGTCCAGTCGGTACTCGGTTCGGCGCGGAAACAGGCGGAACGGCTCGACATCCAGCTGATCCGGCCGCTGGAAGGGCTGCTCGGGGATCGCGGTCTGGTCGTCGTGCCGACCGGCCCGTTGTACGCCGTCCCTTGGGGCGTACTGCCCGCGCTGCGGTCGCGGCCGATCGTCGTCGCCCCGTCGGCGACGGCATGGCTGGGCGCGGAACGCTCGGCGGTGCCGAGCGCGCGGAAGGTCGTGCTCGTCCGCGGTCCGGGTCTCGTGGGCACGAGGGGAGAGCTGGACAAGCTCGCCACGCACTATCGGGACGCGCACACGTTGACCGGGCCCGACGCGACAGTGTCTTCCGTGCTGCGCGCGCTGGACGGCGCGAAGCTCGCGCACATCGCCGCGCACGGCGCGCACGAACCCGAGAACGCCTTGTTCTCCCGGCTGGAACTGGCGGACGGCGCGCTCTTCGCGCACGAGATGGCCGGGCTCGCGCAACCGCCGTCACAGGTCGTCTTCGCGGCGTGCGAACTGGCGCTGAACCGGATCCGGCCCGGCGACGAAGTCCTCGGTTTCGCCAGCGCGCTGCTCGCGAGCGGTTCGCGGACGGTGATCGCCCCGTTGAGCCGAGTCGGTGACGAGGCCGCGGCGGCCGCGATGGACGATTACCACCGCGGACTCGCCGAAGGGGCCGGACCGGCGACGGCGTTGGCGGACACCATCGCCGTTGATCCGTTCCGGCGACCGTTCGTCTGTTTGGGTGCGGGCTGAACGTACGGCTTGACAACCCCTGTTCGATCTTCACGACACCAAGCGCCCGGTTGGTCACTCTTGACCGACTCGTCTGAACCAATTATGGTCTAGACCACATTCGCCTGCTCGGCCCTTTGGCGGATGTGGTCCCAACCTTCATTGGTTTTTCGCTCGCTGTGGCCCAGGAACCTCGAGTCCGCGGACGGTTCCCCGACCGGGTCAGCGGCGGGTGTAGAGATGGGAAAGGGGTAGGCATGAGCTTCAAACGACGGCTTTTGACCCTGACGGCAGGCGCGGCAATGGTGCCGGCGGTTCTGGTCGCGATCCCGGCGGGAACAGCCAGCGCGCACGGTTACGTTTCCTCGCCCGCCAGCAGGCAGGCACAGTGCGCCCAGAGCACCGTTTCCTGTGGTGACATCAAATGGGAACCGCAAAGTGTCGAGGGCCCCAAGGGGCTCATGAGCTGTAACGGCGGTGTCGGCCGTTTCGCGGACCTCAACAATGACAGCAAGGGCTGGAAGGTGCACTCCATCGGGCGCACCACCCAGTTCCGGTGGACGCTGACGGCTCGCCACCGCACCAGCACGTGGGAGTACTTCGTCGACGGCGCCAAGGTCGCCACCATCAACGACAACGGCGCGACCCCGGGTGCGACGGTCACGCACAGCGTGAACCTGCAGCAGAGCGGGCGGCACAAGATCCTCGCCCGCTGGAACGTCTACGACACGGCGAACGCCTTCTACGCGTGTATTGACGCCAACATCAGTTAGGCGCCGACTTTAGTAGGTGCCAGGGCTCGTGAGTGGCAGTGACGGCCTGATCCCAGGGCTCGGTCCGTGAAGGCCTCCTTGAGGGACCCAGAGTCCCTCAAGGAGGCTTTCCCATACTTCAAGCGGGCAAAGGAGCCGGAACAGGTACCTACGGTCGGGCGGTTTCGCGTGACCAGCGGGGCGACACGCGTGATCAGCGGGGCGACACGCGTGATCAGCGGGGCGACACGCGTGATCAGCGGGGCGACACGAGGGTGGGTCTCGGCGTGGCGGGTGTCGTCCACTCGGTCACGCGAAAGTACCGGCTCGGCCCGCTTTCCTCGTGAGGGGTAAGTGCCGTTAGAACGACACTTGCCCCTCACGAGTTTTTTTGTGCCAGGCTCACCCCATGAGCGATGACGAGCGCGACGGGGTCAAGCTGACCAACCTCGACCAGCCGTTGTTCGAGGGCGCGACCAAACGCGATCTCGTGGATTACCTGGACGCCGTCGCGGGCCGCCTCCTCCCGGTACTGGAGAACAGGCCGCTGTCGGTGATCCGCATCCTGCGCGGCCAGGACCCGTTCATGCAGAAGAATCTGCCGAAGTACACGCCCGCCTGGGTGAAGCGGCACGGGATGTGGGCGGAGACGTCGAAACGGCAGGTGTCGTACGCGCTCTGCGACGACCGCCGCACGCTGCTGTGGTTCGCGAACCAGCGTGCCGTCGAGTACCACCCGACGTTGATGACGGCGGACGCGGGCCCGACCCATCTCGTACTGGACCTCGACCCGCCCGCCGGAGACGACTTCGCGCATGTCGTGAAGGCCGCGGAACTGGTGCGGCAGGCCCTTTCCGACACCGGGCTCGCCGGTGCGGTGAAGACCAGCGGTTCCAAGGGAGTGCACATCTTCGTCCCGCTGGTGCCGGGGCAGGGCTTCGAGGACGTCGCGGCCGCGACCCGCGCGCTCGCCGCCCGCGCGGAGCAGGTCGACCCGTCGGTCGCGACGACCGCGTACATCGTGGAAGACCGCGAGGGGAAGGTGTACCTCGACTCGACGCGGGCGGGCGGGAACACGGTCGCGGCGGCGTACAGCCCGCGGTTGCGGCCGGGACTGCCGGTGTCGTTCCCGGTGGCCTGGGACGATCTCGGCACCGTCCACCCCGCCGACTTCACCGTCTACACGGCGCCGGATCTGCTGGGGGACAAGGATCCTTGGGCCGAGGCGATGCCGTCGCCGCAGACGTTGCCCGCCGACCTCGTCGAACAGGGGCACACGATCCCGGTCGCCCGTGTCGTGGCGATGCACGAAGGGAAACGCCGGGCGAGGTTGCGCGCCCAGGAGGGCTAGGCGGCGCGCCGCTCAGCAGGGAGGAGCCGGACTCTTCCCGGCTCCTCGTCGGTGACGAACCGCAGCGCCCCGGTGAATTCACGGGTCACCATCCGGGCGCTGTGCCAGCCTGCCGGAACCCAGCCGGAGCGCAGTTCGCGGCGCACCTTCTCGGCCCTGTTGACGTGGCGGGCGAACGAATGCCGCCGGATGACGCGCCCGCGCGCGACCTGGCCTGCGCGGGCGTCCTCCGGGGAGACATCGAGCCACAGCAGCCGGACCGGGCGACGGCTCAGCAGGCCGAGCAGGGCCAGCAGCCCGCGGGTGGTCGCGCGGGTCGACGGCTCGTGCACGACCAGCGGTCCGCCGTCCGCCAGCGCTGCCCGGACGACCCGCGCACGGTGCCACCCGTGGACCAGCGGCCGGTAGAACCGGTACGGCAGCGCGGCGGGCAGCCGTTCGCGCAGCCGCGCGCGGACCTGGTCGGAATCGAGCACCGGCAGCGTGCCGGTCGCCGCTCGGGACAGCAAGGTGGTCTTGCCCGCCCCGGGAATCCCCGCGACCACCAGCAGATCGCGGCGGTCCAACTGGAGTGCGATGCGATCGGTCATAAGGCCTCAACGACCCGGCCGATGATAAAGGTTCCTTTACCTTGATCGCCTCGGCTCCGGGACTGGTCAGACCGTCACGGTCGCCCCCGGTGTCACGGCCCGGTCCGGCAGCAGCGTCCCGCCCTTGGTCAGCCACGCGACGCCGAACGCGAAAATCGCGATCGATTCCAGCCACAACGCCGGGTAGAACGACTTCGTCAGGTCGTCGAAAACGAGGCCGCAGACCACGATCAAGGCCAGGCACACCAGCATGATCACGCCGGAGGTGACGTACAGCCGGTTCCGTTCGGGTTTGCGGGCGCCGGGGATCTCCTGATCCGACTTGGTGAACAGCACGATGCAGAAGAACGCCAAGGTGAGGAAGAAGACCGCGGCGAAGACGAGGTGCAGCCTGCCGATGAACACATCCGTGCTGTCGCCGTTCGACGGCGTGGTGGGGAAGAGCGCCACCCCGACCGCGGCCACCGCCGCGATGTTCCCGGCGATGTCGTCGATCCGCCCGTAACCCCGATAGGACAACAGGAAGACGCCGATGGCGCACATGACGCCGACCCAGACGTCGCGCATTCCCGAGTAGTAGTACCCGCTGATCGAGTTGAGCAGGCCGCCGCCGTCGGCGAACAACTTCCCGAAGATCAGCACGAAGGGCAGTCCGATCCCGAGGAAACCTATGGCGCGCCGCAGGAACAGGTAGTTACGGACGAGATTGTCGGATGCCGTTCGCGCGCTCATGATCGCCTCCGTGCTCAGTGCGTTGTCGCTACTCGGGAGTATCGACCACATGAGCACGGTAAATGACACTTCGTGACGACGTTGAGACCGTGTGTTATCGAATTGGTCGGCTACGCGGTCTCCAGCACGACAGCGGTGACGTAACCGCCCATCCCGATCGACGTCTTGACGGTGAGCCCGTTTTCCGGCCGGGACGGTCCTTCCAGCAACTGCGGATGCCCGTCGGCCACCGGTTTCGGCGCCGGGATCAGATCCCGCTCCGCCGCCAGGCAGCTCGCCGCGATCTCGGTCAGCGCGCTGCTCGACTGGCTGTGCCCGGTCAGCGGCTTGATCGAATAGATCTGGGTGCTACTGGGGAAGACCCTCTCGAGGATCTGGGATTCCGTGCGGTGGCAGAGTTTCGTGCCGGTTCCGTGCGCGTTCACGTAGCGGATGTCCGAGGCGGAGACGTGCGCGTTCTCCAATCCCTCGGTCACCGCCGCGATCGCTGTCGTCGGGTCGGGGTCGAGCGCCATCGCGTTGTGCGCTTCGTGGGTCATGGCGCCGCCGAGCACGGTCGCGTACGCGTCGGTCTTCCGCTGGGTCAGCACTATCGCGACCGCGGCTTCGGAGAAGGTGAAGCCCTTGGTGCCCTCTTGGAAAGGACGGCACGCATCGAGCGGCGGCACGTCGGTGATGGCCACTCCGCAGTGCACGAAGTTGCGGACCACCGGCCTGGTCGCGGACAGATCCGTGGTGAGCACCACGACGTCGTCGGCCATCCCCGCGTCCAGCCACATCTTCGCGGTGAGGGTCGCGGCGCTGCCTGTCGCGCACATGGCGGACGTCGTCATCGACGGGCCGCGGAAGCCGAACTCCGACATGAGCGCGGCGATCGGGGTCGAGGGCATCATGCCGATGAACTCGCGCCGGTACATGAGCTGGTCGCCCATCTCGGTGAGCCTGTCCCAGCTTCGGAGGTCCTCTCGGACGCCGCCGGCGATGACGCCGACCCGTCGCCCGGGTGACCAGCCCCGTGCGCCGGCGTCTTCGATCGCTTCGCGTGCCGCCGCGAGCAAAGCGCGGGCGTGCAGGCTGCCGTCCCTGGATCTGCCGCCCTCGGCGACGTGCGCGACCCAGCCCGGCAGATCCGGTGTCTCCCCGTAGCCTTCGGTGAACTGGGCGCAGGGGACGCCACTGGCGAGGCCCTCCCACAGCGGTTCGCGCCCCCAGCCGTAGGCGGTTACGGCGCCGATGCCGCAGATGTCTGTTTTGCTCCGCACGTGTTTCCCTTCAACTACATTCAGTCAACGCTGGGGTGGAATAGCCGCACCGATCAGCTGTCCGGGGAGGACGGCTACGTCGATTTAGTGATCTAATCGGAAGCTACATCAGTCGAGTAGGGGGTTTGGATCAGATGGATCCTGACGATCTCGACGGTGGGACTCCCGACACCCACCGGCCCTCGGATCAGGATTCCTCGCCAGCGAACGGCGCCGCGACCCGCACGGTGGGAAAACCCGACCGGCATGCTTCGCTCGTCCGTCTGCTGACCGAGTTGTCCGCCGAGAGGGATCACCGCGGTGACCCCGCGCTTGCTTTTCTCGGTCATGGGTACCGCCTTTTGGAGCAAAACTCCGACGGCGGGACATTGGGTACGCAATATCTCACGATGGTCGAGGCGAGCCCTTACGGGATCTGCGTCCATCAGCGCGGCAAAATCGTGTTCGTGAACTCCGCCGCCATGCGGTTCGTCGGCGCGAAGGTGTCGACGGAGATCATCGGGACGCACATCACAGACCTGGTCGCCGCCGGTTCGCAGGACGCGCTGCTGGCGCGGATCGGTTCGCTGGCCTCGCCCGGCTCGTTCAGCGAGCCGACCGAGATGACGCTGCGGACCCTGGACGGCCGCGGCGTCGCCGTCGAGTCGCAGGCGGTGCTGACGACCTGGGAAGGCGAACCCGCCTACCAGGTGATCATGCGCGATCTGACCACGCAGAAGGCGGCCGAGGCCGGGCTGCGGTTTCAGGCCGCGCTGGTCGGGCACGCGAGCGACGCGATCATCGCGACCTCGCCCGACGGGCTGGTGACGAGCTGGAATCCGGCGGCCGAGGCCGTCTACGGCCACGAACTCGACCAGGTCATCGGTGTCCCGGTGGCCGAGGTCGTCGGCGCGCCGATGAGTCCGCGGCAGGTCGTCGCGGCGGGCGGTGTCGTGCAGGCGACGCATTTCAGCGCCGACGGCACGGCGCTGGCGGTGCGCGTCTCCGCGGCCGAGATGTTCGACGGCTACGTGCTGCTGTGCGCCGACGAGACCGCGCAGCGCCGGGCCGAGGCCGAATTCGCCACCGTCGTCGAAACGCTCGACGAAGGCGTGCTGCTGGTCGGGCCCAGTGGGCGGATCGAGCTGGCGAACTCCGCGGCGCACCGGATCTCCGGCGTTCCGGCGGGCTCCCTGGTCGGCCTGGAGAGCCGGACGCTGCGGCTGCACGACGAACACGGCGTCCCGGTGCCCGTCGAGGATCTGCCGTCCGCGCGCGTGCGGCGGTCCGGGAAGGTCGAGACCGGGCGGGTCGTGCAGGTGCGGCGCCGCGACGGTGCGCACCGGTGGCTTTCGCTGACCTCCGGACCGCTGATGGCGCCGGGGCAGAGCGTGCCCTCGGTACTGACGTCCTTCGCCGATATCACCGAACGGCGGGCGATCAGCGAGCGGCTGGCCTACGAGGCCACCCACGACCCGCTGACCAGGCTCGCGAACCGCACGCTCGCGCTGAACCGGCTGCGCCTCACGATCGCCGAGCCGGCGCGCACGACCACCGTGATGTTCATCGACCTCGACAAGTTCAAGATCATCAACGATTCGCTCGGTCATACCGTCGGCGACCAGGTGCTGCGCATCATCGGCGACCGGCTGCGGGCCGCCGCCGGACCTTCGGATCTGGTCGGGCGGCTCGGCGGGGACGAGTTCCTGGTCATCACCACCGGTTATACCGAAGCCGCCGAGGTACGGGCGCTGGCAGATCACCTTCAGCGGCATCTCGCCGAATCGCTCACGGTGCACGGCCGAGAACTGTATATAAATACGAGTATCGGAATAGTGATCGCGGAACCCGGCGATACCCGCAGTGCCGATGAATTGCTGGAAGACGCCGATCTGGCGATGTATCAGGCCAAAACATTCGGCCCAGGCCGGTACGCGTTCTATGCGCCGATCATGCGGAAGAAAGTGCAGGATCGATTCATTCTGGAGCAGGATCTGCGGAACGCCGTCGCGGAAGGCCTGGTCGAGACCGTTTATCAGCCCGTCGTCGATTTGCGGACCGGTGACATGGTCGCGGTGAAGGCGAAGTCCAGTTGGGATCACCCCGACCGGGGACCGGTCGATCCGGCCGAATTGGCCGAGATCGCCGACGACGGCGATCTTTTGACGGTCATCGGTGCGGAGGTCCTTGCCAAGGCCGCCGGCGAGATCGCGCGATGGCGTGCCGATCATGGTGTGCACTGTAATGTGAATGTGAGCCTTTCGGTCCGCCAACTGGGCGATCCCACGTTGCTACAGGTGGTTCAGACAACTCTGGAGGAAGCGGGGCTGGGGCCGCAGGACCTGAGCCTCGACGTCGACGAAACGGCGCTGAAGGACGCGGCCGACGCGGTCGACGCGCTGCGGAAGACCGGGGTCAGGGTGACCGCGGAACGGTTCGGCGCCGGGTACTCCTCGCTCGCCCAGCTGTGCCGCCTCGATCTGAACGTGATCGAAATCGACCGGTCGTTCGTGGCCGACCTCGGGAAGTCGACCGACGCCGAGCCGATCGTCGCCGGGATCATGGCGATGGCGCACGCCGTCGACCTCGTGGTGGTCGCCGAGGGGGTCGAGACCGTGCGGCAGCTGAAGGTGCTGCACGAACTCGGCTGCGATTGGGCGAAAGGGCCGCTGGTGGCGCCGCCGGGTCCGATTGAGGACCTGAAGCCCGCGTACGCGCACGTCGTGCGGTGAACCGGGCGGACACCGCGTACGTGATCCCAGGTGAGATCGTTCCTCGCCGCTGACGGGACCAAAGCCTCCTATCACTCCGGCTCTTCGCGACGCAGTCTTGTCGGTGGGGAACCGGTGAAGGAGGCCCGTCGTGTCGCTTCTGTACCTGTGGCGCCGGATTCATCCCGGCCGGAATCCGCTCGCCCGGCTCTCCGACCGGATCGAGGGAGTGATCCTCCTCGGCGGTGTCCTGGCGGCGCTGCTCGGTGTCCCGCTGGCCGCGGCGGCCGGTTCGGAGGCCTACGCGACGATGATGGCGCGCTCGGCTTTGGAGACGGCCACCCGTCATTCGACGACCGCGTTCCTCCTTGAAGACGCTCCGCCGGCGCGCATCGGCGTCGACGGGACCCCTTCGATGGAGACCGCTCGTGTCCCGGCGCGCTGGGCGCTGGCGGACGGCACGGTTCAGGAGGGGCTCGCCACCGCCGATCTCGGCGCTACGGCGGGTGACGGGGTGACCGTGTGGCTCGACGAGTCCGAGGCCGTCGTCGCTCCGCCGGTGATGCCGCTGGACGCGACCAGTACGGGGGTCGGCGTCGGGGTGGGGGTGTGGCTGATCGCGGCGACGGTGCTGGCTTCGGGGTATCTGATCGCTCTGCGCCTGCTGAACCGGGCGCGGCGGGCGGCTTGGGACCGGGACTGGGAGCGGTTCGGGCAGGACTCGCGGCCCTGAGGTGCCGCACTCAGAGGACTAAACGCGTTCTGTTGAGGGTGGGTCGGGGTGGTCGTGAGTGGCAAGTGTCGTTAGAACGACACTTGCCACTCACGACCACCTGTACCGATGCCTCACCGCCGCTTTGGTCGCCTTCACGTACTTGGGGGAGGTGTGAAGGTCGAGTTCCCTCGGCTGAGCCGCGTGAAGGGGGCCTTCACGCGGCTCGAACGTGAGGCATGAGGTCACTGTGGCGTACGTGGCGATCCGCAAGTCCGTGAAGGCGGCGCGAGGGGCTGACCTGTGGGTTTCCGGGAAAGTGGCAGCAAAGGTCCCTTGCTCCCGCCGCCCCGGGTTGTCTCTGTACCTACTAGTATGTACGGTCGGAGCGTGGACAAGAGGGAACAGCTCATCGAGAGCACTCGCGAACTCCTGTGGGAGCGCGGGTACGTCGGCACCAGCCCGAAGGCGATCCAGGAGCGCTCCGGCGCCGGCCAGGGCAGCATGTACCACCACTTCCAGGGCAAGTCCGGGCTCGCGCTCGCCGCGATCGGCCGCAACGCCGACGATCTGCGCGCCAGGGCGGAGGCCGAGTTCACCGGGTCGGGCACCGTCGTCGAGCGGATCACCGTCTACCTGCGCCGCGAGCGCGACGCCCTCAAGGGCTGTCCGGTCGGCAAGCTCACCCAGGACCCCGACGTGATGGCCGACGCGGACCTGCGAAAGCCGGTCGAGGAGGCCTTCGGCTGGGTCACCGGCCGCCTCGCCGAACTGCTCGAAGAGGGCCGCGAGAAAGGTGAACTAGACGCTTCGCTTGACCCCCTCGCCACGGCGATCGCCCTGGTCGCGGTCCTGCAGGGCGGCTACGTCCTCGCCCGCGCCGCCGGATCCCCGGACGTGTTCGCGAAAGCCGTCGACGGCGCCCTCGGCCTGCTCGCCACCAAGGAGAACTGACATGCCCTTCGTCCGCATCGACGCCGTCGGGACCGAAAAGCTCGAAGCCCTCGGCAACGCCGTCCACGACGCGATGGTCGAAACCCTCGGCATCCCGGCCGACGACCGCTTCCAGGTCCTCAACGGCCGGAGCACCCTGAAATACGACGACTACCTGGGGGTCCACCGGGACGAAGGGATCGTGTTCGTCGCGATCACCATGCGGACCGGACGCACCGACGAGCAGAAGAAATCGCTGTACCGGCGGATCGCGGAGCTCGCCGAGGAGTACGCGCGAGCCGAGCCGCGGAACGTGTTCGTCACGATCTCCGAAACGGATCTGGTCAACTGGTCGCTCGGGAACGGCGAAGCGCAGTACGCCTGATCAAGCGATTTCGGCGGGAACTGCCCTGAAGGCGTGCTGTTCCAGCAGCCACCACGTGTCCCGGCCGAAAGACCAGGTCAGCAGCCCCAGCGCGCCCAGCGTGACCACGAAGCCGGCCCAGGGCGGAAGGACCGTCGAAGCCACCGCGACCAGCACGATGCCCTGTACCGCCGCGACCGTCTTGCGCGCCATGCTCGGCGGCAGCGGCGTGTTCAGCCACGGCCACAGCCTGCTCGCGGCGACGAAGGCGTAGCGCATCGCGCCGATCGTGAGTACCCACGGGCCCAGCGACTGGGCGACGACCACGCTCAGGACCAGGATCAGATACGCGTCGACCTCCATGTCGAAGCGTGCGCCGAGCGGCGACGCCGTCCCGGTACGGCGCGCGACCTGGCCGTCGACGGCGTCCAAGGCGAGGGCGACCGACGCGATGACGACCATCGTGACGATCTCCCGGCCCGCGGTGTCCACCACGAGCGCGGTCACGCAGCCGACCAGCCCGGAGCGGGCGAGCGTGACGGCGTCGGCCGGGCCGAGGGAGCGCGCGGTGCTCCGGCTCAGCCCGTAGGTCAGGAATCCGCCCACGGCGATGCCGTAGGCCGCACCGGCGAGCCAGCCCAGCGGGCCCAGCCCGGCGACGGCGTCCAGCGTCCCCAGCAACGCCAGCTGGACGAGGACCCCCAGGAAAATACCGGGGTTGATCACGAGGCCTCCTCGTTATGGTGACGGCGACCCCGTCTCCAGGGTCCGGCATGAGAGGACACGATGGAACGCGCCTTCTGGTTCAGTGGTTCCGGCGGCGGCGAGCTCCGGCCGGTCACGCTCCCTCCGCTCGGTGACGGCGAGGTGCTGGTCCGCACCCTGTGCTCCGGCGTGAGCCGGGGCACCGAGACGCTCGTCTTCCGCGGCGAGGTCCCGGCCAGTCAACGAGCGGCCATGCGCGCGCCGTTCCAGGAAGGCGACTTCCCGGGGCCCGTGAAGTACGGCTACCTCAACGTCGGTGTGGTCGAACGTGGTCCGGAGGATCTCGTCGGGCAAGTCGTTTTCTGCCTCTATCCACACCAGACGCGCTACGTCGTCCCGGCGTCGGCCGTCACGCCGGTGCCGCACGGCGTGCCGCCGGAGCGCGCGATCCTCGCGGGCACGATCGAGACAGCGGTCAACGCCGTGTGGGACGCGGCGCCGAAGCTCGGCGACCGGATCGCCGTGGTCGGCGCCGGCATGGTCGGCAGCAGCGTGGCGAAACTGCTGGCGGGTTTCCCGGCGACCCGTGTGCAGCTGATCGACGTCGACCCGGAGCGCGCGAAGGTCGCCGAAGCACTCGGTGTCGAGTTCTCGACACCGGAGGACGCGCTGGGCGACTGCGACCTCGTCGTGCACGCCAGCGCGAGCGAAGCGGGGCTCGCGCGTTCGCTGGAACTGCTCGCGCCGGAGGGCGAGGTCATCGAGCTGAGCTGGTACGGCGACCGCCGGATCAGCGTCCCGCTCGGCGAGAACTTCCACTCACGACGGCTGACGATCCGCGGCAGCCAGGTCGGCATGGTCTCGCCCGCGCGCCGCACGAACCGAAGCTATCGCGACCGCTTGGCTCTCGCTTTGCAAATTTTGTCGGACCCCGTCTTTAGTGTGCTGGTCAGTGGGGAATGCAGGTTCCATGAACTACCGGACGTCTTGGGGCGTCTGGCCGCGAATGAACCAGGAACGCTCTGTCTCCGTGTCACCTATCAGATGGAGGACACGCGTTAGGGCACTACCCGGGAGGTCCGTTGTTCAGCATCACCGTCCGAGACCACGTCATGGTGGCCCACAGCTTCCGCGGCGAGGTCTTCGGGCCCGCGCAGAACCTGCACGGAGCGACCTTCGTGGTGGACGCGACGTTCCGCCGGTCCGCGCTGGATGCCGACAACATCGTCGTCGACATCGGCAAGGCGACCGAAGAGCTCAAAGCGGTGCTCGCCGACCTGAACTACCGCAACCTCGACGACGTGCCCGAGTTCGCCGGGATCAACACCTCGACCGAGTTCCTCGCCAAGGTGATCGCCGACAGGCTCGCCGAACGCGTCCACACGGGAGCGCTCGGCGAAGGGGCGCGCGGGCTCGAGGGGCTTACCGTCTCGCTGCACGAATCCCCTGTCGCGTGGGCGAGTTACGAGCGTGCGCTGTGAACGGCCTCCCGGTCGTCCTGCCCGGCGACATCGACGACCCGAGCGCCCCCAGCGGCGGGAACGTCTACGACAGACGGTTGTGCGACGGCCTCGTCGCGGCGGGTGTGGAGGTCCACGAGATCGCCGTGCGCGGGAACTGGCCGCGGCCCGACACCGAAGCGCGCAAGGTGCTGGAGCGCAAGCTCGCCGGCCTGCCCACCGGTGCGACGGTCCTGCTCGACGGACTGGTGGCCTGCGGAGTGCCCGAGGTGATCGTGCCCGCGGCGCAGCGGCTGTCGATCGCGGTGCTGGTGCACCTGCCGCTGGCCGACGAAACAGGACTTTCGCCTTCGCTCGCCGCCGACCTCGACAGGTGGGAGCGGGAGACTCTCGGCGCTGTCGAGGCCGTGGTCGTGACCAGCGACTGGGCGGCGCGGCGACTGATCGAGCACCATGATCTCGCCCCGCATCGCGTGCACGTGGTGCCGCCCGGGGTCGACAGGGCCGAACTCGCTTCCGGGAGTCCGGACGGGACAAACCTGATCTGTGTCGCCAACGTGACGCCGCGCAAGGGCCAGGGCCTGCTCGCGGACGCGCTGAAGTCGCTCACGGATCTCCCGTGGAGCTGCGAATGCGTCGGCGCGATCCGCCGCGAGACCCGCTACGTCGAACGCCTGCGGCGGCACACCCTCGGCGATCGATTCACGCTCGCCGGTCCCCGGTCCGGCGAAGCTCTCGAAGCGACGTACGCGGCCGCAGACCTCCTTGTGCTGCCTTCGCGCGCGGAGACCTACGGCATGGTCGTCACCGAGGCGCTCGCCCGCGGCATTCCCGTGCTGGTGACCGCTGTCGACGCCTTGCCGGACACGCTCGGCCAGTCTCCTGACGGCAGTGTGCCCGGTCTGCTCGTCCCGGGTGAGGACGTCAACGCGCTGGCCACGGCCCTTCGCCGCTGGCTCACCGAGCCTGAACTGCGTGACCGGCTTCGCGCCTCCGCGCGCCTTCGCCGCGAGATGCTGGCCGGCTGGGACGCGACGGCCCGCGGCGTCGCCGCCGTGCTGCTGAGCGAAAGGACGGCGGCATGACCAAGTTCGCCCCGAGCTGGCTTCAGTTGCGGGAAGACGCCGACGCCGCCGCCCGCGCGACCGAGCTGATCGAGCCGGTGCGCACGTTCCTGCGGGGACAGGACGAAGTCGTCGTCCGGGACCTCGGCTGCGGCACCGGTTCGCTCGGCCGCTGGCTCGCCCGGCGGCTGCCCGGACGGCAGCGCTGGATCCTGCACGACCGCGACCCCGATCTGCTCACCCACGCGCTGGCCCGCACCAGCCGTCCGGAGCACGCTTTGGACGGCAGCGAGGTCACCGTCGTCACCGAACAGCGTGACATCACCGAACTGCGCGCCGAAGACCTCGCGGGGACCTCGCTCGTGACGGCGTCGGCGCTGCTCGACCTGCTCACCGCCGAGGAGATGTCCCGGCTGGCCGAGGCCTGCGTCGAGGCCCGATGCGCGGTCCTGTTCACGTTGAGCGTTTCGGGACGGGTCGTGCTGGCGCCCCAGGACAAGTTCGACGTCGACATCTCCGACGCCTTCAACGCGCACCAGCGCCGGGTGACCAACGGCCGGTGGCTGCTCGGCCCGGACGCGGTGGACGTCGCGGCCGGGGTCTTCGAACGGCTCGGCGCCACCGTGCGGCGCGCCCCGAGCCCGTGGCTGCTCGGGGCGGATCAGGCCGCGCTGACCGCGGAATGGCTCACCGGCTGGGTCGGCGCCGCCTGCGAGCAGTACCCGGAGCTTTCGGCGGACGGCGACGCCTATCTGCGCCGGCGGCTCGCGCAGTGCGCGGCGGGCGAACTGAACGCGACGATCCAGCACGAAGACCTCCTGGTGGTGCCGTCGTGAAGCGCTTCTGGCCCTGGCTGCGGATCCTCGGCGCGCTCGGCATCCTCGGGGTGCTCGTCTGGCAGCTGGGCACGAGGGCGTTCCTCGACGGACTGCGCGAAGTCGACGAGGGCGGTGTCGCCGCCGCACTCGGGATCGGTTTCGCCACCACGGTTTTCAGCGCCTGGCGCTGGTGCCTGGTCGCGCGGCGGCTCAGTCTGGAGCTGTCGCTGCCCAGCGCCGTCGGCCAGTACTACCGCGCGCTGTTCCTCAACGGTGTCCTGCCGGCAGGCGTGCTCGGCGACGTCGATCGCGCCGTGCAGCACGGCCGCGGCGCCGGTGACGTCCTGCGCGGCGTCCGCGCGGTGGTGCTGGAGCGGACGGCCGGGCAGATCGTGGTGATCGGCGCGTCGGTCGCCGTGGTGCTCAGCACGCCTTCCGTGGTGCCGCCGCCGATCGACGGGGTCGTCACGGGCGCCGGGATCGTGGTCGTCGTGCTCGCTTTCGCGGCCGTCGTCACCGGGATGACGGCGGGGAAACACTGGATCCACAGTGGATCGAAATGGCGCCGCGGGTTCGCCGTCACCCTCGCCGACGTCCGGCTGGGCCTGCTGACCAAGGAGACCTGGCCCGGCGTGAGCCTGCTTTCGGTGGCCACCCTGGCCGGGCACCTCACCCTGTTCGTCGTCGCCGCGCGCGCGGCCGGGGTCACCGCGCCGGTCGGGGAACTGCTGCCGCTGATGATCCTCGCCCTGCTCGCGATGGGGCTGCCGCTGAACATCGGCGGCTGGGGCCCGCGCGAAGGCGTGTGCGCGCTGTTGTTCGGCACGGCGGGCCTCGGTTCGGCGCAGGGCGTCACCGTGGCCGTCGTCTACGGCGTGCTCGCGCTCGTCTCCAGCCTTCCCGGCGCCGTCGTGCTGCTCGCCGGCTCCCTGAAGACCCGTACACCTGCCGCACCGCGCAGCGCGGCGAGGACACCCGTAAAGACAGGAGACACGCGATGACCGTCGAGAGAGTCGTTGAGACCAGGCTGCCGACCCACTACGGCGTCTTCCGCGCGTACGGATACCTGGACGCCGACGGCACCGAGCAGATGGCGCTGGTGCACGGCGACATCGCGGGCTTCGACACGCTGGCGCGGGTCCATTCGGAATGCCTGACCGGCGACGTCTTCAGCTCGATGCACTGCGAATGCGGAGACCAGCTGGCCGCGGCCTTGCGGGCGATCGTCGAGGAGGGCGCCGGGGTCCTCGTGTACGCCCAGGGCCACGAAGGACGCGGCATCGGCCTGCTCGCGAAGCTGAAGGCGATGCGGCTACAGGACGAAGGGCTCGACACCGTCGAAGCCAACATCGCGCTCGGGTTACCGGTGGACGCGCGCGACTACCGGGCGGCGGCGGCGATCCTGACCGACCTCGGGGTGCGGTCGGTGCGGCTGCTGTCCAACAACCCGACGAAGGTCGACCAGCTGAAGTCGCACGGGGTGCGGATCAGCGAGCGGGTGCCGCTGCTGGTGACGCCGAACGACGAGAACCTGCGGTACCTGCGGACGAAACAGGAGCGGATGCACCACTTCCTGCCGCATCTGGACCTGATCGACTCAAGCGAGCACGGTCAGAGTCTCCCCGAAGCTCTCCACCAGTGACTCCAGCACCAGCCGTCCCTTCTCGGCCGTCGCCAGCGAAGGCCGTCCCACCACACCGGACTCCGAGTACGGCCGAAGCCCGACGGTGAGCAGGTGCCGCCTGTCGTCGGCCAGGTGGTCCGCCTCCTCGAAACCGGGCCGGACGAGCGACGGATGGGCGTGCAGCAAAAGGGAAGTCTCCAGTTCCCCGGCGTGCATGTCGCTGTCCAGCGACGTCTCCAGCCCGGCCGCGTCGTGCGCCGCCTGCCAGCCTTCGACGCCGGGGAAGAGCGCCATCGGCGACGCCGACTCCTGGACCACGTTGGACAGCACGTAGTTGCCGCCGTGCGCGTTCACCAGCACCAGTTTCGGCACCCCGGACCGGCGCAGCGACGCGGCGACGTCGTTCACCACGGCGTACAGCGTCGCCGCCGAGATGCTGACCGTCCCCGCCCAGTCCGCGTGTTCGTGCGAGCAGCCGATCGTGACCGGCGGGAGCCGCAACACCGGATACGCCGCCGCGAGCGCGTCGGCGATCGTCGTCGCGATCACCGTGTCGGTGGCGAGCGGGAGGTGCGCGCCGTGCTGCTCGAAACTGCCGACAGGCAGCACCGCGACGTCGGCGCCCCGGGCACGTTCGTCGGCCGTCGTGGCCGTCGGAAACAGGTTCACGGGGCTACGGTACCCAGATGACCGATCACGCCGCATTGTTGTCCGTCGCCCGCGAGGCTGTCGCGAAGGCGACCGGGATCATCCACTCGATGACGTCGTTTTCCGTTGCCGCCAAAGGTGATCGCGACATGGTGACCGACGTCGACCTCGCCGTCGAGGACGCCGTCCGCGAATTCCTGGCGCGCGAGACCCCGGAGATCGGCATCCTCGGCGAGGAACGCGGGCATGAGGGGAACGAGGACCTGTGGTGGGCGCTCGACCCGGTCGACGGCACGGCCAACTTCGCGCGCGGCATCCCGCTGTGCGGCGTTTCGCTCGGCCTCGTCGACGGCCTGAAGAGCACGGTCGCGGCGATCTCGCTGCCGTTCCTCGACGTCACCTACACCGCTGTCGAGGGACAGGGCGCGTACGCAGGCGAAGAGCGTCTCGAAGCTTCGAAGGCGACGAAACTGTCCGACGCGATCGTGAGCATCGGCGACTTCGCGGTCGGCGAGGGCGCGGAGGTCAAGAACCGGGTCCGGATGGCGTTGCTGGCCGAACTCGGCGGCCGCGTGCAGCGGGTCCGCTTCCTCGGCTCCGCGGCGATCGACCTGGCCTGGGTCGCGCACGGCAAACTCGACGCGAGCGTCATCCTCGCCAACAAACCGTGGGACACGATGGCGGGGGTCCTGCTGGTGCGCGAGGCCGGGGGAGTGGTCGTCGACACCGGCGGCGGCGATCACACGGTGCGCTCGGCGGCGACCATCGCGGTCGGCGCCGGGCTGCGCGACGACATCGTGGCGGCGATCGCCCGCATCGGAGGGTGAAAAGTTTGTCATACCTGAGATGAACCGGGCGGGCGCCGGATCCGTGTCTCCTGGTAAGGCGCCCGCATCTGGAGGTAACCGTGTTCACCTCGAATGTCCGCGTGACCGAACCGGTCGTCTTCGTCCTGCCGGGGGACGCCGAGGACACCAGCGGTGAGTACGACCGCCGCATGTGCCAGAACCTCCCGGCCACTGGTCTCCCGTTGCTCGAACTGCCGATCGCCGGTACCTGGCCGATGCCGGGGCCGTTGTCCCGGTCGAGACTGGCCCGTTCGCTCGCCGCGCTGCCCGACGACACCGTCGTCCTGATGGACGGCACGGTCGCCTGCGGGGTCCCGGAGATCGTGGTCCCGCACGCCCGGCGGCTGCGGCTGGCCGTGCTGGTCCACCAGCCGCTCGCCGAAGATCCCGCCCTCGACCCGGCGCAGGCCGCCGAACTCGACGCGTGCGAACGGGAGACCCTGCGGCTGGCCGGCCTGGTCGTGGCCACCGGGCCGTGGCTCGCGCGGCAGCTGATCGACAGGCACGACCTCGACCCCACCCGCGTCTACGTCGCGACACCCGGCACGGACGCGGCCCCGCTCGCCGCCGGCGCCGACGGCGTGTCCCGGCTGCTCTGTCTCGCCCCGATGACCGCGCGCCACGGCCAGGACGTGCTCATCCGGGCGCTCTCGACGGTCGACGAACTGGCGTTCAAATGCGTGTTCGCCGGGGCGACGCACCACGATCCCGCCTACGTCGACGAACTGCGCTGGACGGTCGAACGGCTCGGGCTCGGTTCCCGCATCAGCCTCATCCGGCCGCCGGAAGACCTCGACCTGGTCTACGACGGCGCGGATCTGCTCGTCCTGCCCGCTCGCGGCGGTACGTCCGGGCTGGTCGTCGCCGAGGCCCTGGCGCGCGGGATCCCCGTGGTGACCACCGATACCGCCGGCGCGCACGACGCGCTCGGCACGGCGCCCGGCGGCGGCGTCCCCGGCATGCTGGTGCCGCCGAACAACCCGGCCGCGCTCGCGACGGCGTTGCTGCGCTGGTCGCTCGACGCCGAACTCCGCCATTCGCTGCGGACGTCGGCGCTCGCGCGGAGCAGTGTCCTGGAGGAATGGGACGTCGCCGCGGGCAGGCTCACCGACGTTCTTTCCCGGCTGCAGACCACGCCGCACCAGCTCGCTTGATCATCGCCCGGAAGCAGCTATCGCCGGTGATGATCGGCTCGGTTGACTTGGCGGCATGCGAATCGTCGATCTTGCGTCCCGTCCCGATCTTCTCGATCCAGCGCTGAATCTCGGCGACGTCGGCGGTGAGTTCATCTACGCCGGGTTCAGCGGCAAGATGATCACCCCGGAACGGTTCCTGCGGCATTGGGCCCGGTATTTCCTGATCGCCCTGGACGACGACGGCGTGCCGATCGCGCGGGCGCTGTCGGTTCCGCTGACCTACCCCGCCGATGACCGCCCGGAGCTGCCGGAACACGGCTGGGACGAGGCGATCCAGTGGGCCGCGCACGACCTCATGGACGGCCGCGCGCCGGACACGCTGTGCGCCCTCGAAGTCGTCGTGGCGCCGCATCTGCGGGGGACCGGCCTGTCCACGCCGATGCTGAAGGCGCTCAAGGCGCGCGCGGCCGAGACGGGGCTGAAGCGGCTGATCGTCTCGGTGCGCCCGATCGGCAAGGAGGACGAGCCGGACGTGCCCATGGAGTCCTACGCCTTCCGGCGCCGCGAAGACGGGCTGCTCGCCGACCGCTGGCTGCGCACCCACGAACGGCTGGGCGCGCGGCTGATCAAGGTCTGCCCGTTCGCCGTGACCATTTCGGGCTCGATCGCGGACTGGCGGAAGTGGGCCGGTGTCGAACTCGCCGACGGCGACAACGTGATCCCCGGCGGGATCGCGCCGGTGCACGCGAACGTCGAGCGGGACTGCGGGGTCTACGTGGAAGCGAACGTGTGGATGGAGCATCCGTTCTGATCAGGTCGTGAGTGGCGGTTCGGGTTGTTGAGGTGTGCGCCCAATGCCACATTGTGGGCTTTCCGAGGGCGTGTCGTGAAGGCCCCTTCAGGACAGTGACGTAGCGGGAGCCTGGGGGACCGGAAACCAGCGGGAGGTGACGCGAAGGGAGACTTTCCCGCATGCGATGCGGCGAAAGCCCCCTTCGCCGGCCCGACACGTTTGCCTTACCCCTCAATAGAACCCGAAACGCCACTCACGAGGGTGTCAGGCGAGGCCGCTGCAGAGGCAGGCCTTTCAAGGGCCTTGGCGGCGTGGTTCCGGACTGGCCGCCGGAGGTCGGCCGCACCATGAGTGTCTACAGAGGACATTGTCGACGACCGAATGTCCGGTCCGTGCCTGTATGTGCGCTTAATGAAGGGGTCGTGAGCGGCAAAGAGCGTTCTAACGCTACTTGCCACTCACGACCCACTCGCAAAACACTCATACAGGGCACTTCGACGAAAAAGTTGTCCTTTGTGGCCAGTCGGGATCGCGGTCGGATCCGTATGGGCCGGTTCCGGCCGCGCCACGAAGGCCCTGCTTTGAAGCCGACGGTTCTCTTGAGGGGTAAGGCACAGGTGGCCTCGTGCCTGAACCCGCGTGATCGAGGACGTGACTCGCGTGATCAGGAACGTGACTCGCGTGATCGCCGTCTGATCGCCCATCTCGCCCGGACGCGACACCTTTGATCTGGTCAGGCGAGGGCCGCGCTGAGCCGTTGCCCGGCCGCCCCTTCGGCCCGCGCCGCGAACTCCTTCAGCAGCGGCCACGCTTCCGGCACCGCCTCGCCGATCGCCGTCGCGGCTTCGGCCAGCTTCGCGGCGACGCCGCTTTCGAGCACCGGATCGTGCTCCAGCTGGGCGGCCTCCGTGAGCCGTTTCAGGGCGATCGTCGCGGTCACCCGCGCCCGCGGATCGTCGCCCAGCGCCCGCAGGATGGACGGCCCGTGCGCGACCAGACCGTCGTACAGTTCCCGCGAAGAGCCCATGTGCCGGCCGAGGACTTCCTCCGCCTCTTCGAGCAGCAGGCTGTCGGGACCGGTCGGGCAGTAGATCTCCAGCAGGAACTCGACCACCGCGGGGCCGACCTCTTCGATCACCTTGCGGGCTTCCTCGTAGGGCGGCTGGAAGGCGCCGAGGACGTCGCCGCCGACCGGTGGCTTGCCGGTTTCGATGCAGAACGTCCGCACGTTCTTCAGCCCCGGATTCACGAAATGCCGGGAGAAGGTGTAGTCGTCGATGGTCGCCGTCGTCGGATAGAGCCCGACACTCTGCTGGACCGTGTACGTGCGGCCGTGCTGCTTCGCGATCATGTCCCGCATCCGGTTTCCCGTGCGGATGAACCAGTTCAGGTCGCCAGCCGGGATGTACTCGCGGTAGCGGCCGTCGTTCGGCACGCCGCGATCCGGGTTCGGCACCCGGAAGTTCTGCGCCGGATCGGTGGTCTGGTTGTCGTCGTCGCCCCACGGGTAGAGGATCAGTTCACTGAAGGAGTGCAGGTCCAGCACGGCGGTGATGTGCGGGAAGGTGTCCAGCAGCCAGCGGATGTCGCGGGTCTCCGGTTCGGAGAAAGCGCCCGGCCCGCGGTAGACCTCGCTCGCCGGGTCGGCGCTGGTGCCGATGCCGCTGTCGAAGAGGAAGTCGTAGTTGCGGTTGAGGTCCACGCGACGGCTGTTCCCGCGCCACATCCGCAGGTTCTCGGCGGAAAGGACGATGTCGTGGCCGTCCGGGTTGATCAGCGGGACGACGAAGATGTCCAGGTTGTCGACCAGCATTTTGATCGTGCTGAACTGGTAGGTGACGGCTGGATAGTTCACCGTCGTCTCCGAGGACAGGCAGTAGGCGACGCGGAAGACCCAGTTGTACAGCAGTTCCGGGTTCATCAGCTCGCGCGCGTGCGCCCCGGCCATCAGGATCACGCCCGGCCGGTCGGCGCGGGTGCCGCCGCGGATGCGCAGCGCGGAGATGGGCTTGCCCTGGACCGACGGTTCGGGCAGCCGGACCTCGGTCATGATGCCCGGCAGCGACTGCGCCATGTCGTGGATGAACCGCTGGAAGTGGTACGACGCCTGATAACCGGGCGGCACGGCGGCTTCCGGTCCGGCGGCGAGGGTCCGCGCGCCGGGTTCCGGCGCGATCTCCAGCGGCGCGGCCTCGACGGCGGGGTGGATGAGGACGTCGTGACCGTCGCCGATGAGGTCGGTGATCTCCGCGTCGGCGAGGTACCCGTCGATCGCGGCGCCGCCGTCGGTCTCCCTCGCCGTCGAGGGGAACAGGTCGAGCCCGCGCCGCGCGAGCAGGCGCAACGACGCGGGGTCGGCGACGGAGACGGTGACGAAATGCCGTGCGGCCTCGATGTCGGGCATGGTGGTGATCCCCTCTGTGCTCGGTACCCCGACGACGTTAGGGATCACCACCTGCCGCGACAGCGGCGGAACGGACCGGCTTTCGGGCAGCTGGAAGGGCTACCGGCGCAGTTCCGCGGAGATCCGGCCCGCCGCGGCGAAGGACTCCTCCTCCGGCTCGCCGAGCAAGGGGAGCAGGATGACGGATTCGGTCCCGGCCGCGTACAGCGCGCGGATCCGCTCGGCACACTGGTCGAGCGAGCCGCTGACGCTCAGCCTGTCGATCCACTCCGGACGCAGGCGCCGGGCCAGCTCAGCCCGGTCGTCACCCGAGGCGGCGATCTCGGCCTGCAGTTCGGCGCCGAAGTCCAGCGGCTTCAGCGCCGGGCCGGAGTCCGGCCCGATCGCGGACGCGACGGCGGCCCGCACCCGCTCGCGGGCCCGCTCGGGGTCGTCGTCGAGGGCCAGCCAGTTGTAGGCGGCGATCGTGTGGCTTTCGACGCCGATGAGGTCCCGCGTCGCGCGGACGTACTCCGGTGTCGCCGGTTCGGCCAGGAGCGTCCCGTCGGCCGCCCGGCCCGCCGCCGCGAGGGACTTCGGGCCGCGGACGCCGGCGATGAGCTTCGGCGGGACCGCGGGCGGGAACTCCAGTTCGACCTCGTCGAGCCGGACATGCTTGCCCTCGAAGGAAACGCGCTCGCCAGCGAGCAGCAGCCGGATGACCGTCAGCGTCTCCTCGAACGCGGCCAGCGCCGAGGGCGGCCACGCGTCGATCTGCCGCATCCAGCTCGGCACACCGTGCCCGAATCCGGCGATCAGGCGCCCGGGGTGCAGCTCCGCCAGCGCCGCGATCTCCATCGCCGCGATGGCCGGGTTCCTGGCCACGGCGGGCATGATGCCGATGCCGACGGTGATCTTCTCGGTCGCCGCCAGCACCGTCGCCGCCGTGGCGATCCCGCCCGCGTAGAAGCAGTCTTCGACGATCCAGACCTCGTCGAGGCCCTCCTGCTCCGCACAGCGGGCCAGCGCGGTCAGCCGGGAGGCGGGCAGTTCGCGCGGGATCCTGACCCCGAGCCGTGAAACCATGACGTACTCCGTTCCTTCAGACGCGCCGCAGCACGCGTAGCAGATATTCCTTGCGGTCCAACGGGTTGTGGTCGGTCCTGGACCGTGACGGCGGTGCTCCCCGGACGGGCCGGTAGCCGTGGAAGGCGGTCTCCAGCGCGCCCTCTCCCCGGGTCGCCGAGGGCAGGAGCTGGTGCACCTCATGGATTTTCGCCGCCGGGATCTCGCCGTCGAGTTCCGCTGTCCCGCCGTTCGTGAGCGTCGCATTCGGGACGGCACGCGCGTGCGCCAGCAGCGCGGTGACCGGGCCGAGCGTGTCGGCCGGAGCCTGGAGGGTGAACCGGTGCATCGGCTCGTGCACGGTCGTCCCGGCCTCGCGTAGTGCGGCCATCAGCACCAGCGGCGTCAGGGCGCGGAAATCGCCCGCGGTGCTGGACATGCTCTTGTCGAAGGTGCCGTGGGCGTGGCTTTGCCGGGCGTAGTAGCCGGAACGCGTCATCGTGACCACGCAGTCGAGCACCTCCCAGCCGTGGACGCCTTCGCGCAGCGTCTCCTTCACCGTGTCCTCCACGGCCTTGACGAAGGAGTACGGCATCGAACCGAGTTCGACCTCCAGCCGGAACGAGATCCCGCTCCCCGGCGGCCCTGGCTCGACGCGCAGTCCGACCGTCGCCAGGAAGGGATTGGGCGCCTTGCCGATGAGTTCGGCGGCCGATCCGGCGCCGGAGACGTGTTCGACGCAGATCGTGGTCGTCTCGCTGAACGCGACGTCGATGCCGTACTCGTCCGTGAGCGTCGCCTGAATGACTTCCTTCTGCACTTCTCCGTACAGTGAAACGGAAGTCTCCTGCCGGATCTCGTCGTGCCGCAGGCCGATCAGCGGATCCTGTTCGGTCAGCCGGGTGAGCGCCTGGTGCAGGGGACCGCGATCGGCCGGGCGCACCGGGGAGACGACGGTTTCCAGCGTCGGCGGCGAGAACAAGGCCTGGGGCACGTGCTCGGGCCGGATCCCGAGGACGTCGCCGATCCGGACGTCGAGCCCCGACAGCTTCGCGATCTGCCCGGCCTCGGCCGCTCCCGACGGGACGGCCGAGCCGTTGGCGAAGACGCTGATCGCGGTGACCTTGCCTTCGCCGTCGCCGAGCGGGACCTTGTCGCGGACGGCGACGCTGCCGGAGAACAGCCGTACATAGGCGATCCTTTCGCCGCCCGGAGCGCGTTCGACCTTGAACACCGTGCCGGACAGCGGTCCGTCGACGTCGTTTTCCTTGGCGGGCAACAGGTTCTCGATGCCGTCGCGGAGCGCGTCGATACCGGCGCCGGTGATCGCCGATCCGAAGTAGACCGGATAGGCGAGCCCTTCGGACACCTTCGCGGCGAACTCGGCATGGAGCCGTGACGGCGTGAACTCGTCCGGGTCGGTGAGGTACCCGGTCAGGAAGTCCTCGTCGAGTGTCGTCAGCAGGTCGACCACCCGATCGGGTGGCATAGGGTCCATAGTGACGACCGAGGGCGTGAGTTTCCCGGCTATTTCCCGGAACACGCGATCCGGGTCGGCGCCGCGGCGGTCCAGTTTGTTCACGAACAGCAGCGCCGGGAGGCCCAGCCGCCGCAGGGTCCGCATCAGGACACGGGTCTGCGCCTGGACGCCTTCGACCGCCGACAGCACCAGGACGGCGCCGTCGAGCACGCCGAGCGCGCGTTCGACCTCGGCGATGAAATCGGGGTGGCCGGGGGTGTCGATCAGGTTGACGGTGACGTCGCCGACGGCGAACGACACCACGGCCGCCTTGATGGTGATGCCGCGGGCGCGTTCGAGCGCCAGCGTGTCCGTCTGGGTGTTGCCGTCATCGACGCTGCCCAGCTCGCCGATGATCCCGGCGGTGTGCAACAGCCGCTCTGTCAGGCTCGTCTTCCCGGCGTCAACATGCGCCAGGATCCCCAGGTTGAGGGTCTTCACGAGGTGTCTTGTCCTTGAGGTAGGCGGAAATTACCCGTGGGAAGGACGCTGACACCGGCAAGACGATCATCTCCTAGGTCCACTCGACTACAGCACCCTCACCTCGATGCCGCAACCGAATTACCCCCGAACGCATTTCGTCCTCTGAACGCGGTAGTTGCGTGTGCAAGTACCGCATCCAGAGGACGAAATGCGAAAGGATCAGGCCAGGTACTCCGCGGCGGCGCGGAGGCTGACGTAGGACCCGCTGAACGTGTCGATCCGCGGGCCTTCGGTGGCGGGGCCGGGGGCGCCGGTCTCGACCCGGATGTAGTCCGAGCCTGACTCCCGGAGCCAGCTCAGGAACTCGCGGACCTCGGGGTGCCGGTGCGCCTCACGCGTCACGACGACGAGGTCGCGCGCGCCCTGGGCGGCTTCGATCGCGGTCGCGATCCCGTCCGCGCCGACCTTGACCGTGCGGGTGCCGGGCACGAGTTCGGTCAGATGCGAGCCGAGCCCCCACGGCATCGGGCCGGCCGCGATGATCGGCTCGGTTTCGATGTCGATCACCAGCGGCGGGCCGTCCAGCTTCGGCGTGCCCTGGATCCGCAGCGCCTTGCGCGCCGCCTCCAGGCCGAGCCGGTGGTCGACCGGCGAAATCGGCGTCGACACCGGGGGAGCGCCCAGCGCGGCGACCCGCTCCGACGCCTCGGCCAGCCGCTCCAGCGGCAGTTCACCGGACTTGACCGCGGCCGCGATGACCGCGGCGATCTGGTTCAGCTCGTCCTCTTCGAACGACACACCACCGAGGCAGAGCGCGTCGGCACCGGCGATCAACGCCTTCACCGACGCCCGGCCGACGCCCTCGGTCTTGCCGAGTTCGCCCGCGATGGCGCCCATGTCGAGCGCGTCGGTGATCACCGCGCCGGTGAAGCCGAGTTCACCGCGCAGGACGTCGGTGAGCGCCTTCGGGTTGAGCGTGGCGGGCAGGTCACCCCAGGCGCGCACGACGAGGTGCCCGGTCATCACCGCGCGCACCCCCGCCGCGATCGCCGCCTTGAACGGGACGAGTTCGATCTCGTGCAGTTCCGCTTCGGTTCTCGGCAGCACCGGCAGCGCGTGGTGCGAATCGTCGGTCGCCGCCCCGTGCCCGGGGAAGTGCTTGGCCGACGCGGCCACGCCGTACTTCTGCATCCCGGTGATGTACGCCGCGACGTGCGGCGACGCCTTCACCGGGTCCGAACCGAACGCCCGGACCCCGATGGAGGGATCCTCCGCCGCCAGGGTCAGATCCGCGCACGGGGCGAAGTTGATCGTCACCCCGCAGGCGGCCAGCCGCTCGCCGAGCGACGCGGCGACCGACGCCGTCAGCTCGACGTCGTCCGCGGCGCCGAGTGCGAGTGGCCCCGGGATGAACGAGCCGGTGGCGACGTCGAGCCGGGTGACGTCACCGCCCTCTTCGTCGATGCCGATGAGCACGCCGGGCCGTTCCGCCCGCAGCTGCGCGCTGAGCGCGGCCACCTGCTCGTCGTCGACCACGTTGCGGCCGAACAGGATCACGCCGCCGAGACCGTCGGCCACCTTGCGGCGCAGCCAATCCGGAGCGGTGGTGCCGTCGAAGCCCGATACGAGAACGGATGCGGCGAGCTTTTCCGGTGAAGACAAGGATTACCCCTTCACTGCGCCTGCGGTCAGATTGGACACGAGCTTGCGCTGGACGAGAATGAAGAACACCAGTGCGGGCACGGCGTAGATGACCGACGCCGCCATGATCCCGCCCCAGTCCACGGAGAACGCCGTGCGGAACGAGGACAGCCACACCGGCAGTGTCTGCTTGTTCTGGTCGCGCATGAACACGAACGCGAACAGGAACTCGTTCCACGCGGTGATGAAACTGAACACCGAGGTGGTCACGAGACCCGGCGCGAGCAGCGGCAGCGTCACCCGGCGGAAGGCACCCGCCCGGCTGCAGCCGTCGATCATCGCGGCCTCTTCGAGGTCGTACGGGATGCCGTTGACGAAGCCGTAGAGCATCCAGCACGTGAAGGGCAGCGTCGCGGCGAAGTACACCAGCAGCAGCGAAGGCAGCTGGTTGAGCAGCCCGGCGTCGCGCATCAGCAGGTACATCGGGATCAGCAGCGCCTCGAACGGGGCGAGCTGGGCGATCAGCACCAGCAGCAGGAAGCCCTTGCGACCGCGGAAACGCATGCGGGACAAGGGAACCGCCGCCAGCACACCCGCGACGAGCGAGCACAGCACCGCGCCGAGCGTGACGATCAGGCTGTTGGCGAGGTACGTGGTGAACCCGGGCTTGGTCAGCGCCGAGACGAAGTTGTCGAGCGTCGCCGCGGACGGGATCAGGTCGTAGTCCGGGGACAGGACCTGGCCCGGCGTCTTCAGCGAGGACGTGATCATCCAGTACGTCGGGAAGACGAACAGGAGGGCCACGACCACGCCGAACGCGCCGAGGCCGATCCGCTGTGTCAGGGACTTCTTCATGACAGGTCGGCCTCCTTCGTGCGCACCAGCAGCTGGACGTACCGGGCGGTGAGCAGGATCAGCACGAGCATCATCAGCAGGGCGGCGGTCGCCGCCAGGCCGAAGTGGTTGCCCGCGAGGCCCTTGAGGTACATGTAGACCGGCAGCGTCGTGCTGGCGCCGTCCGGCCCGCCTTGGCGGATCGCCCAGACCTGGGCGAACAACTTGAAGTCCCACAGGACCGACAGGAACGTGACCATGGTCAGGATCGGCCGGATCGCCGGCCAGCTGACCGCCCAGAACGCCTGCCAGCCGTTGGCGCCGTCGATGCCCGCGGCCTCGTACTGCTCCTTCGGGACGCCGAGGAGCCCGGCGTAGAGCGTGAACGCCACGAACGGTACCGCCTGCCAGACGACCAGCAGGCCGATGACGGTCAGGGTGCTCGGGCCGGTGGAGAACCAGGAATGCCCGATGAAGCCCTCGAAACCGAGTTTCGCGAGCGTCTTGTTCAGGATCCCGTACTGCTGGTCGAAGATCCACTGGAAGACCGTGGTCGTCGCGACCACCGGCGTCGCCCACGCGAGGATCAGCGCGACCTGCAGGATCACCCGGACCACCGGGTTGAGGTGTCGCATCAGCAGCGCCATGAACAGCGCGAGCAGCAGGGTGATGATCACGACCGAGGCGGTGAACACCAGGGTGCGGACCGTGATCTCCCAGAATTCGGGGTCGGAAAGGATCGCGGAGAAGTTCTCGAACCCGACCCAGACCATGTCTCCGGAGACCAGCTCACGGAGGTCGAGCTTGCGGAAACTGATCCCGATCAGCTGCATCGTCGGCCAGCCCAGCAGGACCAGGATCGCGACCAGCGCCGGAAGGATCAGCAGGTACGGCGCCGTCCGTTCGCCGAGACGGAGACGCCGAGTGGACTTCGGGGGCTTGATGCGCGGCGAAGCCGGCGGGGTGGCCCCCGCCGGCGTCGTCACATCTTTGGTCGTGGTCATCCGCCGATGAGCTTGTCGAGCGCTGCGTTGGCGTCGGCGGTCGCCTGGTCGAGCGTCTTCGTTCCGGTCAGGTAAGCGGTCAGCATGTCCTTGATCGGGTTCTGACCGGACTCGACGTCACCCCACTTGGGGCTGGTCGGGACGGCACGGCCGTTCTTGGAAGCCTCGGCCATGACCTTGGTGAGCGGGTTCGCGTCCAGCGCGGACACGTCGGTCGAGGTACCGGGGACGTAACCGGCCTTGGCCAGCTCGGTCTGGTACTTCGGGGTGGAGAACAGCTTGACGTAGTCCTTGGCCGCGGCCGCGTTCTTGCTGTTGGCCGGGATGACCAGGTTCGAGCCGCCGAGGAAGACCGGGGCCGACTTGTCGGCGGTCTTGCCCGGGATCGCGAAGGCGCCCGACTTCTCCTTGATCTTCGGGTCGGTCTTCGCCGCGGTGTCGGCCTCACCCGGGACACCGACCATCATCGCGACCTTGCCCGCGCCGTAGATGCCGGCCTGCTGCGGGGTGGCCTCGTCGGCGTCCTTCGGGGCCTTGGTGCCCGAAGCGTCGGTGAGCTGCTTGTAGAACTCGAGCCCGGCCTTGGCCTGCGCGGAGTCCAGGGTCGCCTTGAAGGACTTCCCGTTGGCCTGCGCGATGTCGCCGCCCTCGTCCCAGATGAACGACAGCAGCTCGTACCAGTTCTGGCCCGGCTGGTAGAGGGCCTGGAACTCGGGGTCGCTGCCGAACTTGGCCTTGAGCTTGGTGATCGCGTCGAGCCACTCCGCGCGCGTCTTCGGCGTCGCGGTGATGCCCGCCTGCTCGAACATGTCCTTGCGGTAGATGACCTCACGGTTGGCCGCGTAGAACGGGACACCGTAGGTCTTGCCGTCGAACTCGCCCGAAGCCTTGAGGCCCTGCAGCCACTGCGCGCCGTTGAAGTCGCCCACGCTCGAGGTGAGGTCGGCGAGCACGCCCTGGTTCGCGAACGCGGGGGTCTGGGTGTTGCCCAGCTCGATCACGTCCGGCGGGTTGTCACTGGCCAGCGCGGTGGTCAGCTTCTGCTGGATGCCGTTCCACTGCTGGATCTCGTACTTGACCTTGACGCCGGGGTGTGCGTCTTCGAATTCCTTGTGGAGCGAGTTCGTCAGAGATTCCGGGGCCGTCCCGGTCATGAGCCAGACCGTGAGCGAGCCGTTCGAGGCCGGAGCGCTCGAATTCGTGCTGTCGCCACTGCCGGAACCGGCGCAGCCCGCCGTCGCGAGGGTGATGGCGGCGGCGCCCGCAGCCATCTTGAGCCAGCGCTTCACTCGTGCCGTCCTTTCGATGCCCGGCCACTGTGCCGGGCTCCCACAAAATGGTGTAGACCAATGTCGGCAGCGTGGTACGTACCACTCCGACTGTCAAGCGGGTGGCCGGTTCGTTGTAAACGAGCCGCAATCTTTCACCTTGAGTGAGCGGATGATCACGCTGATGATCGGATTTCGGCACGCCCGTCAGCATGTCGCGAGGCGCGCTGACATGCGGTTTTTCGTTGACTGTGCCGGTGACCGGGGCATTCGGCAGGGGGGTGCTGCGCCGTTCAGGGGAACGGGGCCTCGCGTTCGGCTAGCGGGAATCCTCGTCGTCTTCGGGCGGCTCGATGCCGAAGAGCGTGCGGGTCTGATCTTGGTGGAACCACGCCAGCGTCGCGGTGAAGATCAGCAGGATCAGCGGGAGGACCGGGTCGCCGTTGGTCAGGATGAACAGCTCGGTGACGCTCGCGCCCACCATGACGCCCGCCAGCAGCAGCGCCGACGGCCCGCCGAAACGGGGGACGAGCAGCCCGATCGCGCCGCCGACCTCGAGGACGCCGGTGACGTACCGCAGCCACTGTCCGAGGCCGATCTCGGCGAAGGTCTGTTCGGTGTGGCCGCCCGCGAACAGCAGGTAGCCGCTGTAGAGGAACTCGGCGGCGAGTGCGACGCGCACGACCCACAGCGCGATCGAGCCGATGGGCAGGCTTCGGATACCGCTGGTTCCTCCGGACATGCCGGGGATTTTTCTCCGGGGCGAGGCGGGTGGCAAGGGCCCGGTGGCTGGCGAGGGTGCGGTGGCGGGGTGGTCGTGAGTGGCAAGTGGTGTTCTAACCCCATTCGCCACTCACGACCACCTGGACCCTCCCCGTTGGCCGTGCCTCAGGCGGGGATCTGCCAGGACTGGCCGGCGGACCCGGTGCAGGTCGAGATCACCAGCCACGTGCCCTCGCCCGTGCCGCCACCCTGGACGTCGAGGCATTTACCGGGATGACGCCGAGCGCCAACGCGGCGCCTGCCACGAGGCTGAGGAATCTTCTGGTCATGCCGAACCGCCTTTTCCTCGCGGGGATGAGGCATCCGGATGCGGTGAAGAGGTCTGGACCGGCAGGAATCACAAGCAGCTCAAGGTGGGCATGTCACTGACAGAACAGGACACACGTCACTTTTGTTCACCGAGGAGTATCTGTTCGAGCAACAGGTCGACATCGCGGGCGGACTCGGCTTCGCCTATCCGGTGGAAGGTTTCGGCGGCGCGGAGCGCGCGGCGGGCGGCTTCCCGGATCCGGCCCGCGGCGCTGAGCACGTGGGCGGCCACGTGGTCGAGTTGCGCGACGAGATGCTCCCTGGCGGGGGCGGTTTCGGTCTCCACGGCGTGCACCGCGGTTTCCGCGGCGTCGAGCGCGGTCAGCGCCGCGTCGAGGTCGCCGGACCGCAGCCGGGAAAGCGTCGCGGCGTTGCGGCAGGTGGCGGCCACGTAGCCGCCGCCGATCGCCACGGCCGCGTCGGCGGCCCGCGCGTAGAAGTCGGCGGCGTTCGCGCCGTAGCCGAGCAGATCCAGTTGTTCGGCGGCGGCCATGCTCACCGAGATGTAGGAGTGCCCGGTGTCGCCCGACTCCTCGAGGATTTCGGCGAGGACGGCGTATTCGTTGAAGGCGCGCGAAGATTCGCCGAGCGCGCGGTAGCTGTCGGCGTACATCCACCGGCAGCGGTGCCCCCAGTCCGGTAACCCGGCGAGCAGGTCGATGGTGCGGGGTGCGACGTCGAGCACCTCGTCGTAGCGGCCGGCGCCGTGCAGCGCGGTGACGAGGACGTACCAGTGTTCCGCGGTGTCCTTGCCTTTCGACACGGCGACTCCGAGGGACGCGTAGGCGTCTTCGACGGCTTCGGCGAACCGGCCGGTGCCGATCAGGGACAGCGCCCGGAGATGGCGGAGATGACCGCGCAACCGTTCCGGGCCGCCGACGGGCAGCGTCGACAGCAGGTGCTCCACGAAGACGTCCAATTCGTCGAGCGATCCCGTGCGTTCATAGGCGATCCGGACCTGTTCCACGGCCTCGACGGCTTTCTCGCCGACGTTTCCGACGATGAAGGCGTCCGTCGCCGCCTGCGCGCGTTCCAGGGTGGTCAACGGATCTTCGCCGTCGCCGTTGCGCAGCGACGCCTCCAGACACAGAAGAGTGCCGTGCAGCAAGGGATCGCCCGCTTCACGAGCTCGCTCGGCTCCCCTTCGCAAGGCCTCGTACGCCTCGGGAGTGCGGCCCTGTCCGGAAAGCACGTGCGCCAGCCAGTATTCGCCCCAGCAGGCCGCGCTGTCGTCGGCCCCGGCCCGCAACCGCGCCGCGGCCACCGTCGTCAGCGCGACCCCGGTCTCGGCCTGATCGTCGAAGACGAGCCACAGGCCGAGCCAGCATTGGTTGAGCAGGAACCGGATTTCGTCGCCGTGCCGCCGGAACCCGGCCGCCGCGCGGCGCAGCCGTTCCTCGGTGTCGCCGTCCTGGAAGAAGATCGCGCGCAACTCGGCCAGCCGCGGGGCGATCCCGTCCGGGATGGTGCCGATCTCGGCGAGACAGGCCCGCGCCTCGTCGGGCTCGCAGCGGTGGTTGTGGATTTCGGCGCGGGTGACGAGTTCCTCCGCCGACAGGCCAGGCGGAGGCAGGATCGGGACCCGGGGAAGCGCGGAAGGCAGGAGCGGGACGAATTCCGCGACCGGTTTCGCGGCCATCTTCCGTTCGGCGTGCGCGGCGAAGTACCCGGCGGGATCGCGCTCGTCGAGTTCCTCCGCCTCGACCAGCGCCGCCGCCCGCATCCGCCGGTGCAGCAGTTTCAGGGAAAGCCCGTCGTACGGACCGTCGAGGACGAACGAGATCTCGCCGTATCCGGTTTCTGTCAACCGTCGGGTGAGCAGCGCCGCCGAAGCGAAGAACTCCAGCCTGCCGATGGCTTCCGAGTGGTCGCCGACACCGTCCAAAAGCGACAGAAGAGCGAGACCGGTGTGCTCGTTGCCGGTGAGCGCGCAGAACTCCAGCCGCGAAGCGTGGTCGCCGTAGCGGTCCGGGGCCCCGGACGAGGCCCTGGTCACCCACCGATAGGTCGACGCGGCCTCGGCGTGCTTGCCCGCGGTTGCCAGCGGCACCAGGGTCCGGCAGAGCCGGGTGATCTCGGCCCCGTCCCCGTCGGAGCCGTCCGCGTCCGCGCGGCGTGGTTCCACTTCCATGGTCCTGCCCCCAGAACAATGACGTCGACGCCGGATCTTAACTCCCGGAGTTCCGTCATGGCCCCGCTTTCGGGTGGTTCAGGGGACCCGGACGGCGGCAATCTGGGTGGCTTGCCCGATCAACCTGTTCTTTTCGTCCCAAAGCTCCGCGACCTCGTCCATCCGGTCGCCGCCGACCTCGCCGGCCCGCATCCGCACCCGGACCGGGCCCGGCGCCGGGAGCCCACGCAGGTACGCGGTGAACTGGATGGTCGGCGCCCAGCCCGCGATGCCGAGGTCGTAGGAGATCGGGGGCACCGGGTCGAGCGCCACGAGCAGGCTCGCCGGGTCCCAGTCGGTGCCGTCGGCGAGCCGCAGCCAGGACGAGATGACGCCTTTCCGGGACGGCTGTCCCACCGCGAAGCCCGCCGCGGCCGGGTCGAGCCGCTGCTCGACGACGTCCATCAGGCCGATGCGGAAGCCGCCACCGCCGTCGGCGGGCACGGGCAGGCAGTCCTGCTCCGGCGGGATCTCGACCGGGTCCACTCCGGACCACCACGCGTCGCCGTCGGTCAGGACGCCCTGGGTGATCAGGGCCTCGGTGCAGGGCGCGCCGTTCTGGCTCAGCCGCGCGCGCAGCTGGGTGAGGCCGCGGCCTTCGCGCAGTACCTCGACCTCGACGACCGCGGGACCGGGGTCCGGCGCCAACGAGAACGAGCCGCTGATCGCGGTCAGATGCGGATGTGAGGAGATCTCGGCGGCGGCCCTGGCGAGCACGGCGAGCAGGTAGCCGCCGTGCAGCTTCGTGCCGATCGTCCACTGTGGATCGAGCTCGGTGTCGAATACCTGGCCCTCGCCCCGGCGGAGCAGGGCGGTCGCGGTCCGGAAGTGCGCCATGCCTCAAGCTGACATCGTCAAGTTGACGGTGTCAAGTCAATGCTGGCAGCATCACGGCATGGGCGCGAAGCGGACGAAGGCGCGGCCGGGCGAAGGGGAGAAGCTGCGGGGCGAGATCCTGTGCGCCGCCGATGCCCTGCTCGGCGAGGCGGGAGACGACGAGGCGCTGACGCTGCGCGCCGTCGCGCGGCGGACCGGCGTCTCCACTCCCTCGGTCTACGCGCACTTCCCGAGCCGCGACGCCTTGCTGGAGGCTGTCTGTCTCCGGGTGTGGGACGAACTCGCGCACCGGATGCGCGATCACGCCGCCGGGGTCGCCGACCCCATGCGCGCGCTCAGCCGCTGCGCGCGGGTGTACGCCAGGTTCGCCCTGGACCATCCGGTGCAGTATCGGGTACTCCTGATGCGCCCGTCCGCCGGTTCGTCTCCCGGCGCGGTCGCCTGTTTCCGGCATCTCGCGGACGCGACGGCCGCGTGCGTGCGCGCGGGCATCCTGCGGGGCGAACCGGAAGTCCTCGCGATGGGGCTCTGGTCGGCGATGCACGGCTGCGTGAGCCTGCTGATCGCCCAGCCGGGGTTCGACTGGCCGGAGGAACCCGAGGCGCTGATCGACACCGTGATCCGGATGGCCGGGCTCGGCACGGCGCTCGCCTGCCGGGTCCCGCGCGACGCGCTCCCGCCGAGCGCCGAACTGGCCGCCGACCTGGATGAAGTGGCGGCGGGCTGGAAGACGTCACACGATCGAACTGGTTAGGCTCAGCGCATGTCCGGGACATCGACGGCAGACGAACGCCTCCAGGTGCTCGAAGCCATCACCGACACCGCGCTGGGGCACCTCGGTCAGGACGTGGTGATGGCGAAGATCCTCGCCAGGGTGCGCGAGGTGCTCGGGGTCGACACGGCCACCGTGCTGCGGCACGACCCGGACTCGCAGCTGTTGCAGGCCATCGCCGCTTCCGGCATCGAGGAAGAGGTCTTCCAGGACGTCCGGATCGGCGTCGGCGCGGGTTTCGCCGGCCGGGTGGCGCTGGAACGGCGTCCGGTGTTCCTCGACCACGTCGACGAGACCACCGTGGTCAACGCGCTGCTGCAGGAACGCGGGCTCCGTACCCTGCTCGGCGTGCCGATGGTGGCCGGAGACGAGCTGATCGGCGTGCTGCACGTCGGCTCGGTGACTCCGCGCGAGTTCCCCGAGGCCGACGTCGAGCTGCTGCGGCTGGTCGCCGCGCGGCTCGCGCTGGCGCTGCAGATCGACAACTCCACCACCGACCGCGCGGCCGCGGCGGCGCTGCAGCGGAGCCTGCTGCCGGGACGGCTGCCCGACATCGCCGGAATGAGGTTTTCCGCGCGCTACGTGCCGGGTACCGAACCCGGGGTCGGCGGTGACTGGTACGACCTGTTCCCGCTGCCGGGCGACCGGCTCGGCATCGTGATGGGCGACGTCGCCGGGCACGGCCTCAACGCCGCCGTGATCATGGGGCGGCTGCGCAGCGCGCTTCGCGCCTACGCGCTCGAATCGGACGACCCGGCGGAAGTCCTGTCCAAATTGGACCGAAAGGTCCAGCATTTCGAACCGGGGGCACTGGCCACCGTCGTGTACGGCCTGGTGCCCGCTTCCCGGGACAAGGTGGCGATCTCGCTGGCGGGTCATCTGCCCCCGGTGCTCGCGGCGCCGGGCCGGCCGTCGGCGTTCGTCGACGTCCCGGTCGACCCGCCCATCGGGGTCACCGGGCCGCGTCGGCGACGAACCGTGGTCGAACTGCCGCTCGGCGGCGTGCTCGCCTTCTACACCGACGGTCTCGTGGAGCGCCGGGACCAGCTGATCGACGTCGGCCTGCAGCGGCTCACCGAAGTGGTCACCCCCGACCAGCCCGGCGTGGTGTGCGCGCGGGTGATGGCCGCGCTCGTCGGCGCGACACCGGCACAGGACGACATCGCCCTCCTCGTGGCGCGGCGCGAACCGAACTGAGTCACCCTTCCGGGGCCCAGCGGCCCTTCTCCTTCGCCGAGTCGATCGCCGCCTGACCCCGCTCGGTCATCAGCCCCTCGGCGACCAGGCGTGCGGCCCGCTCGCGGTTGATCCGGCTCCACGAACTCCGGGGGCGGCGCGGGGTGAACCGCAGCCGGGAACTGGAGCCGTTCTTGCGGTGCAGCCCGTCGATCCAGCCGAAGCAGAGGGCTTGCTCCATCGCCTCGTGGATGCGGACGCTCGCGATCCCGCTGCCCTTGTGCCGGATGACCAGCCAGACCTCCTTCTCGGTACCGGCGTTCTCGGCCAGCCAGGCGCGCCACTCGGCGGGGGTGGCGGCGGTGAAGGTGGGCTCGTCCATGACCGGGTTCCTCTCGTCGTAACGTCTGTGACCATCATCGGAACCAAAGTGCTCATCAAGTGAGCGCTTTTCGAAGGGAGGCTGTCTCGGATGGAGATCTGGGTGAACCCGGCGTGCTCCAAGTGCCGGTCGGCGGTGTCGATGCTCGACGCGGCGGGGGCCGAGTACACCGTGCGGAAGTACATCGAGGAGCCGCCGACCGCGAAGGAACTGAAGGCCGTCCTCAAGCGGCTCGGGCTCGAACCGTGGGACATCACCCGCACCGCCGAGGCGGTCGCGAAGGAACTCGGGCTGAAGACCTGGGGACGCACGCCCGCCGACCGTGACCAGTGGATCGACGCCCTGGCCGCGCATCCGAAGCTGATCCAGCGGCCGATCATCACCGCCGACGACGGCACGACCGTCGTCGGGCGGACCCCGGAGGCCGTTCAGTCGGTGCTGCCCGGCTCGTGAGTGGCGGTGAGCGTTGGGCCTCGTGAGTGGTGAGGACGGTTCCAGTGAGGGGTGTCCTCGCGACGATGGAGGAATTGGGACACTGAACGTCCCGATTCCTCCATCGTCGACCCGGCACTCTCCTGAAACGCCACCTTCGCGCAGGTCAGCGGTAGGCCGGCAAAAATCGGTCCGCTCTGACCGTCCTCACCACTCACGAGGGGTGAGCAGCGCCAGCGCCAGGATCAGCGCCGCCGCTCCCGCGAAAACCGGCCGCAGTCCGACGATCTCCGCGAGCAGTCCGGCGGCCGCCGCGCCCAGCGGCTTGGTGCCCCACGCGACGAGCCGGTAGGCGCTGGTGCCCCGTCCCAGCAGGTGGTCCGGGATGATCCGCTGCCGCAGCGAGACGACGATGACGTTCCACACCACGACCCCGGCCCCGCCGACGAAGAACACCGCGCCGATCACATACGGATTCGTGGTCACCGCCGGGATCCCGACGAGCGCGGCGCCGGTGAGCAGGCTGAGGACCAAGGCCCGGGAACGCCCGAGCGCGAGCTCGATCCGCTCGGCCGCGAACGACGCGGCGAAACTGCCGAGGGCGATGGCGGACAGCAGAAAACCGTAGGTCTGTTCCGTCAGGCCCATCTCCGAGGGCGGGCCCACCGCGTAGAGCACGAAGACCGTGATCATGGCGCTCGTGGCGAAGTTGAACCCGCCGACCATGATCGCCGTGACCCGGAGAATCCGGTTCTCCCAGAGGAAACGCAGCCCTTCGGCGAGATCCGCGCGCACGCTCGTGCCGTGTGTCCGCTCGGCGCGGAACGAGCCGGGGACGACGAAGAGCGCGACGACCGCGACGATCCAGAGCGCCGAGGGAGCCGCGAACGCGGCGAAAGCGCCTGCGGCGACCAGGAATCCGCCCAGCGGTGGGCCGGCGAACTCGTTCGCGGTCACTTCCGCGGCGTAGAGGCGGCTGTTGGCCCGCGTCAGCTGCTCGCGGCCGACGACCTGGGGGAGCATCGCCTGCGCGGCCGTGTCGTGGACCGTTTCGGCGAGCCCGAGCCCGAGCGCGACCACGCAGAGCAGCCAGATCGACCCGAAGCCCAGCGCGATCGCCACCGCGAGCGCGCCGAGCAGGCCCGCGCGGAACACGTTGGCGGTGAGCATCGCGCGACGGCGGTCGACGCGGTCGGTGAGCACCCCGGCGTGCAGGGCGAACACCAGCCACGGCAAGGACGACACGAACGTCAGCCCCGCGATGAGCGCCGGCGACCGGGTGAACTGGATGGCCACCAGGCCGAGCGCGATCTTGACGATCCCGTCGGCCAGATTCGACAGCCCCGACGAACTCCACAGCCGCCAGTAGGCGGTCCCCAGTGAGGTCATCGATCGAGGATTGCACATCGATTGAGAAAACTCCATCGATGTATCTCTTCCCCATCGGTCGACTACGCTGCGGTCATGGACGATCAGGTCGCCGCCAGGGTCGCGGACCGGCGGCGCGAGGCGACGGCGCGCGAGGCCAAGGCGCTCGGTCATCCCCTGCGGCTGCGCATCCTCCGGCTCTGCGGCGAGCGGGAACTGACCAACAAGGAGATCGCCGACCGGCTCGGCAAGGATCCCGGCACCGTGCTCTACCACGTGCGGCAGCTCGCCGAGGCCGGTCTGCTGGAGCAGGCGCCAGTGCGCACCGGCACGAGCGGCGCGCTCGAGAAGCCCTACCGCAGTGTCGGCAAGAGCTGGTGGCTGGACGGGCCGCTGAACGGCGAGGACGCCGATACCCGATTCGGTCCCATCGAGGCGTTCCAGGACGAACTTCGCGAGGCAGGCCCCGGTTCGGTGCGGGTCGTCGAGCGGTTCGCGCTGCACCTCTCGCCGGAGGAGGTCACCGAACTCGACAACCGCATCCTCGACATCCTCGACGAGTACGTGGCCACCGATCAGCAGCGGCTCGACAGGCCGTTGCTGAACGGGATCTTCCTGCTGCACCGCCTGGCCGAGTGAGCCTCACGCCCCGGACGCCGTTCAGTCGGTGCTGCCCGGCTCGTGAGCGGCGGTGAGCGTTGGGCCTCGTGAGTGGTGAGGACGGTTCCAGTGAGGGGCAAGGGCAAAGGTGTCGGGCCGGCGAGGGCGCGAGGTGCCACACACCCCTCAAGCCTCTCGGCTACCCGGCCGTCGTGACCGGTCCGATCACGCGGGACTGTATGGATTCTGGTCATCCAACGCACCAAAATCCACACAGCCGACGCCACCGACCGGGGACACACCTCAACGACACGCCACGGCCGCCTTACCCCTCAATAGCCGTCCTCGCCACTCACGAGGCCCGGCGGCTGAGTGCCCTGGCCCGCTCCTCCGGCAGCCGCCGTCCCCGTTTCGCGGCGAGCCGTACCGCCTGGCCGGCCAGTTCCCGTGCGGCTTCCGGCTCGCCGAGGTCCAGCCGGGCGTGCGCGATCTCGGTGAGGGCGTCCGCCTCCAGCAGAAGCTGACCGTTCTCGCGAAGCGTGGCCAACGCCTTTTCGGCGTACCCCAACGCCTTCGCGGCGTCGCCGAGACTCCGGTGCGCGAACGCGAGCCCGATCCGGACGGACCCCTGGCCGAAGCCGAGGCCGATTTCCGTGAACACCCGCAACGCCTCGTGCAGCCCCTCGATGGCCTCCGCGTGCTCGCCCCGCCGGTTCCGCACCGTCGCGATGACCTCTACGGCGGCGGCCTCGCCTCGCCGGTCGCCGATCTGCACGGAGCGGGCGTTGCATTCGACCGCGAGCGTCATCGCGAGGTCGAGACGGCCCGCGTCGCAGTGGGTTTCCGCGAGGCAGTTCAGGGTCGCTGTCTCCCCGTAGCCGAGGCCGGCTTCGCGGGTGTAGGCGAGCACCTGTTCGTGGTCCGTGATGGCCTCGTCGAACCTGCCCAGTGCCCACAACGCGATCCCGCGGCCGTTGAGCGCGTGGAACGCGGCTTCCCGTTGCCCGGTTTCCTCGGCCAGCTTCAGGGACCTGTCGTGCCAGTCGACCGCCGTCCTCGGCCTGCCGGAGAAGGTGTGGATGACACCGATGCAGTTCAACGCCAGCGTTTCCGCCCCGGTGTTGCCCGCCCGGCGGCTGACCGTGAGCGCCTGGCCGTGGAAGTGCAGCGCCTGCCTTGCCTTGCCCTGCTGGCTGGACGCACGGCCGAGGTTGCGCAGCGCGTCGGTCTCCGCGTCGAGGTCCTCCAGCTCCCGCGCGGCCGCGAGCGCCTGGTGGAAGTGTTCGATGGCCCGGTCGTAGTCGCTGAGGTTGTGCGACATCTGCCCGAGGACGTCGAGCAGGGACAGTCGCGCCCGCACGTTGCCGGTCTCGGTCGCCGAGCGCAGGGCCGCCGTGCAGGTCGCGACCGCTTCCCGGGCGTGCCCGCTCGCCTGGAGGTAGCCGCGCAGCACGTCGATCAGCCGCCACGCGGCGGGCTGGAACGCGGGATCCGTGGTGGCGCAGGCGATCGTGTCGACCAGGTTGTCCCGTTCGGTGTCCAGCCAGCGCAGCGCGGTGTGCTCGTCGAAGATGGGTGAGGCGGCGCCGGCGTAGAGCACCCGGGTGGCCGAGGCTGCGGTGTCCACATAGGACTCGATCAGCCGGGACAGCGCCGCCAGCGAGGCCGTCTGCGGGTCTTCGGCGTGCCCGCGTTCGGCGGCGTACTCGCGGATGAGGTCGTGGAACTGGTAACGGCCGGGCGCGGTCCGCTGCAGCAGGTTCGCCGCTGCCAGCCGGTCCAGGGCACGGCCGGTCTCCACCCGAGGCGCCCCGGCGACCGCGGCCGCCGCGGGGGCGCCGAAGTCCGGACCCGGTGCGCGGCCGAGCATCCGGAACAACGACCGGTCCGGTTCGGACAGCCGGAGATAGGACCGGTCGAAGGCGACCCGCACGGCCGAGGACGCGTCGCCGTCGATGGCCAGTTCCTCCAGCCGTCCCGAACGGGTCAGCTCGGCGGTGTACTCCGCGACGCCGCGTCCGGTGTCGGCGGCGAGGTTCGCCCCGGCGATCCGCAGCGCCAGCGGCAGATGTGCGCAGGCCGCGGCGAGGGCGCCGACGGCTTCGGGTTCGGCGGCCGCGCGCGCGGGCCCGAGCAGTTCGGCGAGCACCGCGCGCGATTCGTCCTCGGCGAGCACGCCGAGTGGCAGGTGCACGGCGCCCGGATTGACCGCGAGCCCGCGCAGGTCGTGGCGGCTGGTGATCAGCACGGCGCAGCCGGGCCGCCCCGGCAGCAGCGGTCGTACCTGGTCGACGTGCACCGCGTTGTCCAGCAGCAGCAACATCTTCTTGTCCGCCAGCACGCTGCGGAACAGCGCCGCCTGCTCGGCGGGTTCGGCCGGGATCCGGTCCCGGTGCACGCCGAGCGCGCCGAGGAACCGGGTCAGCGCGGCCGACGGGTCTAGCGGCGGGCCTGCGGCGTAGCCCTGGAGGTTCACATAAAGCTGGCCGTCCGGGAAGTGCGGCCGGAGCAGGTGCGCGACGTGCACCGCGAACGCTGTCTTCCCGACGCCCGGCGGCCCGGAGATCACGACGTTGCGCCCGGTCGCGGGGAGCGACAACCCGGCGAGTTCGGCGATCGGATCCGCGCGGCCGACGAACCGGTGGACGTCCGGCGGCAGCTGGCTGATCGGCTCCCCCGGTGGATCGGTGCCCTCGTCGAGGATCGCGTCGTGGACGCGCCGCAACCGCGGGCCGGGTTCGATGCCCAGTTCGTCGGCGAACATCCGGCGCGTCGAACGGTAGGTCTCCAGCGCGTCGGCGCGGCGGCCGGACCGGTCGAGCGCGGTGATGAGCTGCGCCCAGAACGTCTCCTGCCACGGGTGTTCCTTGGTGAGCGTGATCAGTTCGGCGACCAGTTCGCGATGCCCGCCCGCTTCGAGACCGGCTTCGATCCGGCGCTCCAGCGTGCGGAGGCGTTCTTCGCCGAGCTGGGCGGCTTCGTCGCGCTGCAGGGATTCCGACGGGACGTCGCAGAGGGCCGGGCCGCGCCAGCACTCCAGCGCTTCGGCCAGCAGGGCGAGTTCCTTGGCGGAATCGCCCGCTTTGCCCGCTTCCCGGCCCGCGTCGGCCAGCCGCCGGTAGCGGAGCAGGTCCAGCTGCTCGGGCCGCACCTGGATCCGGTAGCCGTCCGGGCGGGTTTCGATCAGCCCGTCGCCCAGCATCCGGCGCAGCCGCAGCGCGTAGACCTGCGTGCTCTTGCGGGCGGTGGACGGCTGGTCCTCGCCCCAGAGCCGGTCCGCGAGCCGGTCCAGCGAGACCGTGGAGTTGGCCCGCACCAGCAGCGCCGCGAGCAGCACACGCAGTTTGGGCCCGGCGATCGTCACCGGTTCCCCGTCGCGGGTCACCTCGAGCGGGCCGAGCACGCCGAAACCGAAGCAGGGGATACGCGTTCACCTCCCGATACGCCAGATTACCGCTGTTGCCCGCTTGAAACCGGAACCTGCCACGATCACCTCCGCGAGGCCACCCGATGGTCTCGTTCAAGACGAGCCCGGGTGTACCTGGGGGTTACGCGGTCTTCGTCTGCTCGTGAGTGGTGAGGGCGGTTACCCATCCTCACCACTCACGAGTCCTTCAGACCAGCTTGCGGAAGAACGCCCGGATGTCGCCGAGCAGGAGGTCCGGCGCGTCCTGCGTCGCCCAGTGGCTGCCGCGGTCGAACTCCTGCCACGACACGATGTTCGTGTGGTCCCGCTCGGCGAACCGGCGCAGCGGCCGGAAGTCGTAGGCGAAACTCGCCAGCCCGGTCGGCGCGGTCGTCGGCTCGGCCGGGTGCTCGGTGTGCTTGTCCTCGTAATAGAACCGCGCCGCCGACGCCGCCGTGTTCGTCAGCCAGTACAGCGTGGCGTTGGTGAGCACGTGGTCGTCGCTCGTGCCCGACAGCAACTGCGCGCTCCACGCCAGCTGCCCGGTCGGCGAGTCGGCCAGCGCGTGCGCGAGGTTCTGCGGCGCGCTCTCCTGGAGCTTCGCGTAGCCGGACATGTCGTCGTTGAAGGTCTGAAGGAACTGCATGTACTCCAGTTCCTTCTCGGTCATGCCCTCGAACTCCGCCGGGTCCCCGCTCGGGAACGAGAACAGCTGCGTGACGTGCACGCCGATGACGTGCTCGGCGTCGGCGCGCCCCATCTCGGGGGCGACGAACGAACCGGCGTCGTTCCCGTGCGTGCCGTAGCGCTCGTAGCCCAGCCGACGCATCAGCTCGGCCCACGCGCGAGCCGTGCGGTACCGGTTCCAGCCCTTCTCGCGGGTGGCACCCGAGAAGCCGAAGCCGGGCAGCGACGGGATCACCACGTGGAACGCGTCAGCCGCATCGCCCCCGTGAGCCTTCGGGTCGGTCAGCTGGTCGATCAGCTCCAGGTATTCGAAGACCGAGTTCGGCCAGCCGTGGGTGAGGATCAGCGGCGTCGCGTCCGGCTCCGGCGAGCGGACGTGCAGGAAGTGGACGTTCTGCCCGTCGATCTCGGTGGTGAACTGCGGGTACTGGTTGAGCTTCGCCTCCCACGCCCGCCAGTCGTAGCCGTCGCGCCAGTAGGCGACCAGGCGCCGCACGTACTCCAGGGGCACGCCGTACTCCCAGCCCGGCGTGACCGGCCCACGCCGCACCCCGTCGGTCACCTGGTCGGCGGGCAGTTCGCTCGCCCAGCGGACCTTGGCGAGGCGATCGGCCAGATCGTCCAATTCGGACTGCGGGAGGTCGACGCGGAAGGGTCTGATCTCGGTGTTCTCGTTCATGAGGCCAAGGTAAGCTGCCATTAGGAACATACCATTCCTAATGGAGAGGCAGTCTCGAAAAATGTTGGAAACTTCCGCAAGGCTGCTCCGTTTGCTCTCCCTTCTGCAGACTCCCCGTGACTGGACCGGCACTGAACTGGCCGAACGCCTCGAAGTCAGCTCCCGGACGATCCGCAACGACGTCGAGCGCCTGCGCGCGCTCGGGTACCCGGTGAACGCGACCCGCGGTTCCGTCGGCGGCTACCGCCTCGGCGCGGGCGCCGACCTGCCGCCGCTGCTGCTGGACGACGAGGAGGCCGTCGCCGTCGCGATAGGACTCCGCACCGCGGCGGGCGGCACCATCGCGGGCGTCGAGGAGACGTCGCTGCGCGCGCTCGCGAAGCTGGAGCAGGTGCTCCCGTCCCGGTTGCGACGCCGCGTGAACGCCCTGCAGGCGTACACGATTCCCGTACCGAGGGATGATCCCGGCCCGCGCGTCGACGCGAAGACGCTCACCGTACTGACAGCCGCCTGCCGCGACCACGAGCAGATACGTTTCGGCTACCGGGCCCACGACGGCTCGGAAAGCGTCCGCAAGGTCGAGCCGTACCGCCTGGTGAACTGGGGGCGCCGCTGGTACCTGGTCGCGTGGGATCTCGATCGCGGCGACTGGCGCACCTACCGCGTCGACAGGCTGACCCCGCGTGTCCCGATCGGACCCCGGTTCACCCCGCGCGAGCTGCCCGAGGACGTCACGGACCGGGTGCGGCGCGGTGTTTCGTCCGCCGCGTGGCGGTACCGGGCCGACGTCACCGTGCACGCGCCTGCCGACGAGGTGACGGCGCGGATCAACCCGGCCGTCGGCACGGTGGAGGCCGTCGACGCGAGCACGTGCGTGCTGCACACCGGCGCCGACAGCATCGAGACGCTGGCGGTCCACTTGGGACTCCTCGGGTACCCCTTCAAGGTCACCGAGCCCCCGCAGTTGGTCGACTACTTGCGCACACTGGCCGACCGGTACCGCGACGCGACCCGCGTTTGGTCCGCTGAATGCAGGGGCTAGTGCGCGAAGGTGGTCAGGAACCGGTCCCGGAACGTGTCCATCCGCCACACCGGCGCGTTCCGGTCCGGGTTCAGGCCGTCCTGCCAGCTCCATCCGGCGACCTTGTCGAGCACGGCCTTGTCCCGCGTGACGACGGTGATCGGCACGTCGCGATCCGCGCCCGCGCCGGCGACGATCGGGTTCGGCTGATGGTCGCCCAGGAACACGAGCACGAGATCGTCGTCCCCGAAAGTCTCCACGTACGAGATGAGCGAGTTCAGCGAATAGGCGATCGAGTCGCCGTACGCGCCGCGCACCTTGGCGGAGTCGGTGAACACCTCGTCGGGCGTTTTCCCCTGCGACGGCATGGGGTTGTAGATCGAGCCGTCGCCGACGGCGGCCCAGTCGACCATGCGGGGGAGCGGCGTCCACGGCCAGTGACTGGTGACGAGGTCGATTTCCGCCATCAGCGGCGGATGATCCTGTTTTCGACGTTCCAGTGCGCGTTCGGCGCGCTGGAAAGCCGAAAGCGTGAACTGGTCCGGCATCGTGGCGTAGGAGAACGGCGGGCCGTGATATCCGACGGCGCGTGAGTCGTAGTAGCGGTCGTAGCCGTAGACCTTGCCCTCCGGCCAGTCCTCCGTATGCGCCGGGACGACGCCGACGGTCTCCCAGCCCGCGCGTTTGAACGCGCCGCCGAGGGTGAAGCGGTCGGTCTTCACGAAGTCGTCGTAGCGGTGCTGACTGTCGACCCAGACGCCGGACTGGAACGTCGAATGCGCCAGCCAGCTTCCCGCGCTCGTCGTCGGCGACGTCAGGAACGCGCTGCGCGAGCCGTACCCGGCGGTCTTGAGCCGCGCGGTCCCGGCGTCGAGCACCGCGTCGACCTTGGGCGCGATGTCGGAGTCCTGGACGGCCACCCGCCCGTAGCTTTCGATGAAGGTGAACAGGACGTCCTTGCCGCGCAACGCGTTCAGCAGCCCGGACGGCGGGGCACCGCGGAAGGCGTCGGCGCCGACTTCCGCGGCGAAGGCCTCCCGGTCCCGGATACCGGCCCGCACCTGGCGGAGGTCGTCGTAGGCGAAGGCGGCCGCGCTGCGCGACGCGAGCGGCTGCCCCGGGGCGAGTTGCGCGCCGGACACCGCGCCCACGATCCAGAGCACGCTGAGCACGGCGATCACCCTGGTCGACGCGGTGCGCCGCCCGGCCACCACCCGGCTCAGCCGCAGCGTCGCCAGCGCCATCAGCACGATCACGACCACGGCCAGCAGCGTCAGCCCGAGGAACGACGCGATCGCCCCGGTCCGGCCGATCGACATGCCGAGCAGGTCGACGCCGTTGCCGAGCACACCCCAGTCGAACACCGGGTTGAACCGCCGGTTCAGCGCGAGCCCGAAGCCGATGTCGATGGCCTTGACGACGGTCAGGAGACCGAGGACGGCGCCGGCGGACACCGCGACGATCCGCCGCGCCCCGTCGCGCAACACGAGTACGACAGCCACCCCGAGCAGCGCTTCCACCGGCAGCCGCACGAACGCTTCCGGGGTGAGCCTGTCGAGGTCGTTCGGCGCGAGCAGGGCGAACAGCACGAGGACGGCGGAGGAGGTGGTCACCGCGCTGGACGTGATCTCGCGGGCGGCCGTCCGGTCGCCCGGCAGGCCCACCAGGGCGGGACGCGTGAAAACCGACAACGCAGGAACCTTTCCGAGGGGCAGCCTTCATCGGGTTACACGGACTGGGGGACCCGGTGGTTCAAAGGTCGCTAGTCTGCGCCGGTGAGTGAAGAGATCTGGGCGGCCCTCGGTGCGACGACCCTGGACGAGGTGCGGCGGCGCGCCGCGATCATCGACGCGGTCACCGAGATCGAGCCGGTCGAGGTGGACGGTGCGACACGGTTCGCCTGGAACGACGGCGGCGGACAGTCGGCCGTCTGGTATTTCACGCCGGATCGGCACGCACTGCTGCTGACCTTCGACCACGAGTCTGCCTTGAACCTGTTCGCCGAAGGCACCTACGAGGATCAGACGGCGCTCTACGGCGGCGTCCCCGAGCACCTCGTCCGGCTGGTGCGCGATCGCCCGGAGAACTACGAGTCCCTCAACATCGTCGACGAGGACACGGGAGCCACGATCCTCTACGCCGGCGGCGTGTTCTGGTTCGACGGCGAGCGGTGGTCGCAGGCCGAAGGCTTCCTCGACCACTGTCGCAGGGAAGGCTTCGACGCGTTCAGCGAGTCGGGGTTCACCTACTGCCTCGGCGACTACCGGTTCGGCGAGGAGTTCAGCCCCGAGGCGATCGTCGAAGCCCGCGCCGAAGACGGGTACTACGAAGACGACGCCGAACGGCGGAAGGGGCTGGCCGAGATCAAGGAGATCTTCGCCCGGCTCGGCTGACCTTCCGCTCAGCGCACGATCTTGGCCCCGTTGTGGCACCGTTTCAGGCATGAGCCTGCTCCTGGGTCCCCTGCTGCGGCACGTAGACGAGAAGTCGGCGACGGTCTGGGTCGAGACGCGGGCCGAGGGTGAGGTCGAAGTCCTCGGCACGACCGCGAGGACCTTCGAGATCCGGGGCCACCACTACGCCCTGCTGGTGCTGACCGGTCTCGAACCCGGCTCGTGCGTCGAGTACGAGGTGCGCGTGGACGGCGAAAAGGCGTGGCCCCTGGAGGGTTCCGCGTTCCCGCCCAGCCGCATCCGGACACTGCCCGGGAACGGGTCCCGCTTCCGGCTCGTGTTCGGCTCCTGCCGCAAACCGCACGACGACGATGCCTTGGGCCCCGACGCGCTGGCCGCGTACGCCCGCCGGATGGCGGACGGCGAGGAGGCCGACTGGCCGCAGGCGCTGCTGATGCTCGGTGATCAGGTCTACGCCGACGAAACCACCGACGAGACGCAGGAATGGCTGAGCCGCCGCCGCGACACGGCCGAACCGCCGGGCACGGAGGTGGCGGATTTCGAGGAGTACACCCACCTCTACCACGAGGCCTGGGGAGAACCGGCGATCCGCTGGCTGCTGTCCACCGTGCCGACGTCGATGATCTTCGACGATCACGACGTCCGCGACGACTGGAACACCTCCTACACCTGGCAGCGGCAGATGCGCGCGCAGCCGTGGTGGAAGGAGCGCCTGCGCGGCGCGATCATGTCGTACTGGGTGTACCAGCACCTCGGGAACCTCGGCCCCGCCGAACTCGCCGAGGACGCGACCTTCCAGAAGGCCGTCACCTCCGGTGGCGACAACGCGGACCTGCTCGTCTCGTACGCCGACGAGGCCGACAACGAACGCGACGGCACCAAAGGCGCGAGATGGAGCTATCGCCGCGACTTCGGCACCGTGCGGCTGCTGGTCATCGACAGCCGGGCGGGGCGGATCCTCGCGGGCGGCACCCGGTCGATGGTCGACGAAGACGAGTTCGACTGGATCGAGAAGAATGCCGCGGCTCCGTGCGACCACCTGCTCATCGGATCGTCGCTGCCGTGGCTGCTGCCGCCGGTCGTGTCCCATCTGCAGTCGCTCAACGAGCGGTCCTGCGCGCGCCCGGGACGGCGGGGCAGGTTCGCGGAGAAGCTCCGGCAGGCCGCTGACCTCGAACACTGGGCGGCGTTCCGCGCCTCGTTCGAGCGGCTCGCCGCGATGATCGCCCGCGAGGGACGCCGGGAGGACCCGCCCGCCACCATCGCGGTGCTCTCCGGCGACGTCCACCACGCCTACATCGCCGAAGCGCGGTACCCGAGGCCAGTGGAATCGGCGGTCTACCAGCTCACCTGCTCGCCGGTGCACAACGCGATGCCGCGGCCGCTCAAGCCGATCTTCGCCGCCACCTGGTCTCCCAGGCTGGCGTCGCTCGCGCGCCGCTGGGCGACGCGGGGCGGTGTCGGACCCGATCCGGTGACCTGGGCCAAACTGTCCGGCCCGCATTTCGGCAACGTCGTCGCGACGGTCGAGGCCACCGGACGAACCGCCGTCACGACCATCGAACAGGCCACCGTCGACGGGCTCGTCGAGGTGGCCAGGCAGAGGCTGGCTTGAGCCGATTCCGCGCTCGGTAATATCGGGCGCGTGACCACCTCTGCCGAAACACTCGAGTTCCAGTCGGAGGCACGTCAGCTGCTTCAGCTGATGATCCATTCGATCTACTCGAACAAAGACACGTTCCTGCGGGAACTGGTGTCCAACGCCTCCGACGCACTGGACAAACTCCGCCTCGAAGCGTTCCGCGACAAGGAACTCCAGGCGGATACCGACGATCTCCACATCGAGATCGACACCGACCCCGAAAACCGCACCCTCACCGTGCGGGACAACGGAATCGGGATGAGCCGGGACGACGTCGTCGCGTTGATCGGCACGATCGCGAAATCCGGCACCGCCGAATTCCTGAAGAAGCTGAAGGAAACCAAGGATTCCGCGGCCTCGCAGGATCTGATCGGCCAATTCGGCATCGGTTTCTACGCCAGCTTCATGGTGGCCGACAAGGTCACGCTGCTGACGCGCCACGCGGGTTCGGACGAGGGCGTCCGGTGGGAGTCCGAGGGCGAAGGCACGTACACCATCGAGACGGTCCCGGACCTGCCTCAGGGCACGTCGGTCGTCCTGCACCTCAAGCCCGAGGACGCCGAAGACCAGCTCTTCGACTACACCTCGGCCACCAAGATCAAGCAGATCGTCAAGAAGTACTCGGACTTCATCACCTGGCCGATCCGGATGACCGAGGGCGAAGAGGTCGCCACGGTCAACTCGATGAAGGCGCTGTGGGCCCGCTCGTCCAGCGATGTCACCGAAGACGAGTACAACGAGTTCTACAAGCACGTCGCGCACGACTGGAACGACCCGCTGGAGACGATCCGGCTCCAGGCCGAGGGCACCTTCGAGTACCAGGCGCTGCTGTTCCTGCCGGGACACGCGCCGCTCGACCTGTTCATGCGGGAGCGCAAACGCGGCGTCCAGCTGTACGTGAAGCGCGTCTTCATCATGGACGACTGCGAAGCGCTGATGCCGGAGTACCTGCGCTTCGTGAAGGGTGTCGTCGACGCGCAGGACCTCTCGCTCAACGTCTCGCGCGAGATCCTGCAGCAGGACAGGCAGATCCAGCTGATCCGCCGTCGCCTGGTCAAGAAGGTCCTCTCGACGGTCAAGATCCTGATGGCGGACGAGAACCCGTACAAGTACGAGACGTTCTGGAAGGAGTTCGGCCGGGCCGTCAAGGAAGGCCTGCTGGACGACCACGAGAACCGCACCGCGATCCTCGACATCTGCTCGTTCGCTTCGACGAATGACCCGGAGAAGCTGACGTCGCTGCGCGACTACGTCGAGCGTATGAAGGACGGCCAGGAGCACATCTACTACCTGACCGGTGATTCGCGGCAGAGCATCGAGAACTCCCCGCATCTGGAAGCCTTCCAGGCCAAGGGGTACGAGGTGCTCGTGCTCACCGACCCGATCGACGAGATGTGGGTCGACGCCGTCGCCGGCTTCGAGGAGAAGCAGTTCCAGTCGGTCGCGAAGGGCGAGGTCGAACTCGACTCCGACACCACCGACGAGCAGAAGGAAGAGTTCTCCGGGCTGCTGACCTGGCTGACGACGACGCTGTCGGAGCAGGTCAAGGAGGTCCGGCTGTCTTCGCGGCTGACGACGTCGCCCGCCTGCATCGTCGGCGACACGAACGACGTCACCCCGACGCTGGAGAAGATGTACCGCGCGATGGGCCAGGAGATGCCGCAGATCAAGCGGATCCTGGAACTCAACCCGGGCCACCCGCTGGTCGCCGGGCTGCGGTCGTCGTTCGCCGAGAAGGGCGAGTCCGAGGGGCTCGGGGAGACCGCGGAACTGCTCTACGGCATGGCTTTGCTGGCCGAGGGCGGGGAACTGGGCGACCCCGCCCGCTTCACCAAACTCCTCGCCACACACCTCCAGAAGACCCTGTAGACCCGATCACGCGTGATCGCTCGTGGCTCACGACCAGTTCGGCCGAGTCGGTGCTTCGCGTGACTGGGTGGGTGACACGCGTGCTCAGACGGGCGACACGCGTGATTGGACGGGCCACACCGCGAGTCGCCCACCCAGTCACGTGTGTTGCCCCTCCAATCACGCGAAACCGCCTGACTGTGGGTACCACGACCAACCGCCGGGCTTGCGCTCTCAGGGCCGGGTCTTCCAGAGCACCAGCACGAAGTACGGCGTCCCGACCATGGCGATGACCAGGCCGGCCGGGATCTGGGCGGGCGCGATGACCGTCCGCCCCAAGGTGTCCGCGACGCTCACCAGCAACGCCCCGAGCGCCGCGGCCACCGGGACGATCCGGCCGTGCCGTCCGCCGACCAGCGACCGCGCCAGATGCGGCGCGACCAGTCCGACGAAGACGACCACGCCGATCGCGGACACCGCGGTGGCCGCCAGGATCCCGGAAGCCCCCAGGATCAGCAGCCGCGACCGTTCGATGCGCATCCCGAGCACCCGCGGGGTGTCCTCGTCGAGCGCGTGCAGGTCCAGTTCGCGGTGCTTGAGCCATAACAACGGCGTCAGCGCGACGAACGCCAGCGCCACCGGCGCGACCTGCTCCAGGGTCCGGCCGTAAGTCGACCCCGAAAGCCAGGTCAGCGCCTTGGCCGAGTTCCACGGGTCGGAGACCACGATCAGCAGCGTGATCAGCGCCATCCCGGCCGACCAGACCGCGATGCCGATGATCACCAGCCGGTCCGAATCCAGCCCCGACCGCCAAGCCAGCCCGTAGACCAGCAGGAACACCACGGTCGCGCCCGCTCCGGCGGCCCCGGCGATCGCCCAGGCACCGGCCACGGGGACGATCGTGATCAGCGTGATCGCGCCGAGCCCGGCGCCCGCGGTGATGCCGAGCAGACCCGGTTCGGCGAGCGGGTTGCGGCTGACCGACTGGATCCCGCAGCCGGACACCGCCAGCGCGGCACCGGCGAGCAGCGCGGCCAAGACGCGCGGAAGTCGTTGGTCCAGCACGAAAGTGAGCGCGGTCCCGGTGTCGCCGGTGACCCAGTTCGCGAGGTCGCCGAGCAGCACCATCCGGTCGCCGAGCATCAGCCCGACGACCGGGATCACGGCGAGCAGCGCCACGAGCACGACGGAGATCAGCACGAGCCGCCGTGTCGACCCGGCGACCCCGACCCGTCCCGCCGGAGCCGGACGGCGCGAGCCGCTGCCCCGGCCGCGCCGGGCCAGCCACACCATGACGACCGCCCCGATGATCGTGGTCACCACGCCGGTCGGCACCCGGACAGCGGCGGCCGAACCCATGATCGCCCGCAGGACGACGTCGGCGCCGAGCACCGTCACGACGCCGACCAGGCCGGACACCGGCAGCAGCACCCGGTGCTTCGCGATCGGCAGCAGCAGCTTCGTGATCACCGGCGCGCTCAGCCCGACGAACCCGACCGGCCCGGCGACGGTCACCGCCGCCGCGGTCAGCGCGACGGTCAGCACGATGGCGCCGACCCGCGTCCGGCGGACCCGGAGGCCGAGCACGGTCGCGTTGTCGTCGCCGAGGGCGAGGACGTCGAGTTTGCGGCCCATCGCGATGAGCGCCACGACGGCGATCACCACGATCGGCGTCATCTGGCCGGTTGCCCGCAGGTCGGACACCGTCAGCGAACCGCTGCCCCAGGCGAACAAACCGGACGTCTCCTGCTCGAACATGAGCAGCATCAGGATGGTCACCGACTGCAGCGCCAGCAGGACCGCCGAGCCGACGAGCACCAGCCTCGGACTCGCCGAGCCGCCGCCCGCCAGGCCCAGCACGATGACGGCCGCCGCGAGCCCGCCCACGAACGCCGCCCCGCCCACCGGGACGAGCGGCAGCGAAAGCCCGAACGCGGAGATGGCGACCACGGCGAAATGCGCGCCCGCGTTGACCGCGAGCGTGTCGGGCGAGGCGAGCGGATTCCGTGCCACGGACTGCATTCCCGCGCCCGCGACGCCGAGCGCGACCCCGAGCAGCAACGCGGCCAGCAGTCGCGGGACGCGCGAACCCTCCAGTACCGCGAGGGTTTGCGCGTCGCCGTGACCGAAGATCGCCTTCACCACGTCCAGGGGGCCGGACGTCGACGTGCCCTGGGTCAGGTGGATGCCGGCGAGGACGGCGATCAGTACCACCAGCCCCGCCGACACCACCGCCGTGCGCACCGCTTGAGGCGCACGTACTTCTTTCGTCATCAGGCGGTGGTGGCCTTCACGATCTGGTCGGCGGTCATGATGACCGACTTCGGCCCGCCGAAGGTCCACGTGCCGGATTCCAGCTTGTGGATCTTCTTCGACACCACGAACGGCAGCCGCTGGTAGACGGCGTTCCGCGCGAGCCCGGTGGTGAAGACGTCCTCTTCGGACGCGCTGTAGAACAGCACGGTCTTCGGGTCGGTGATCGCGGTCAGGCCTTCGACGTCGGTCTGGCCGAGACCCCACTGCGCGTCGACCTTGCCGGTCCAGACGTTCTTGAGGCCGACGGCCTCGGCGGTGTCGGACACCAGCGAGCCCTTGCCGAACGGGCGGACGCTGACGGTGCTGCCTTCGAGGTAGGCGTCGGCCATCAGGAACGGGGTGCCCGCGGCGCCCTTGCCCTCGACGGCCTTCTTGCCCTCGGCGAGTTTGGCGTCCATTTCGGACAGTTGCTTGTCCGCCTCGGTCTCCTTGCCGACCGTCTTGGCGATCAGCTTGAAGTCCTCGCGCAGGCGGTCGAAGTTGCGGCTCGCGTCGCTGGTCTTGGTGACCACGACCGGGACGTACTTCTCGATCTGCGGCACCAGGGGCGAGTCGCGCTCCTCGGCGATGATGACGACGTCGGGGTTCAGCCCGACGATCGCGTCGACGCTGGGCTCGTTGCGTTTGCCGACGTCCTTGACCTCCGCGGTCAGCGGGACGGCCTTGTCCCAGACGTTGTAGCCCGCGACGTCCGCGGCGCCGACAGGCATGACGCCGAGCGAAGCGACCATCTCGGCCTCGCCCCACTCGAGCGCGACGACCCGCTTCGCCGGGGCCTTGAGGGTGACGGCCTTGCCGCGCGCGTCGGTCACCGTGACCGGTCCGCTCGCGGCCGCGGCCTCACTCGGCGCGGCCGCGGTGTCCTCGGTGGTGCCGCAGGCGGACAGCAGCAACGCCGTCGCCGCGACGAGGGCGGCAGGGGTCAGCAAACGCATGGTTCTTCCTGGTTTCTCAGGCGGGCCTGGGCGAATGCCGCCCGAGTGGCCTGCAGTGGATCGCGCCCGTCACCGGGTCGTTCGCGACGTGGACGGTGACGCCGTAGGCCTGGGAGAGGTGCTCGGTGGTGAGCACCTGCCCGATGTCACCCGTGGCCACGATGGTTCCCTCGCACAGCAGCACGACCTCGTCGGCGATGATCGCCGCGTGGTCGAGGTCGTGCAGCACCACGCCGACCGCGACACCTTCATTGGCCAGATCGCGGACGACGTCGAGGATCTCGACCTGATAGCGCAGGTCGAGATGGTTGGTGGGCTCGTCCAGCAGCAGGACCGACGTCCGCTGGGCGAGACAGGACGCGAGCCAGACGCGCTGGAGCTCCCCGCCGGACAGTTCGTCGACGCCGCGTTCGGCCATCGGCGTCACGCCGGTCAGTTCCATCGCGCGGCGGATCGCGGCGGCGCCGTCGACGTCGACCCCGCGCCAGCCCGAGCGGTACGGGTACCGGCCGTAGGAGACGACGTCGCGCACGGAGACCCCGCTCGGCGTGGGCCGGTGCTGGGTCAGCAGCGTGACCTGGCGGGCGAATTCCTTGCCGGACAACGCGTTTCCGCCCCAGACGGTGCGTTCGCCGAGGTGGACGCTGCCCGCGCGAGGACGATGCAGCCGCGCCAGCGAACGCAGGAGCGTCGACTTGCCGGAGCCGTTCGGCCCGACCAGTGCGGTCACCGTGCCGGCACGCAGCGACAGGGACACGCCGTCCACCACGGCCCGCTCTTGGTGCGCGAGCACCAGGTCATGGCCGGTGAGCAGCGCGTCTTCCGTAGACATGAGGGGAGCCTAACCTAAGGATCGGATCATCCCCATGTCGCGAGAGACACAGAGCGCGGGGTGATTGTCCGGTTACCGCGGGCGGGTGGGCGGCCCTCGGTCCAGAAAACGTCCAGTCGCGCTGCTTAGTCTCGAACCGCGAGGATGCGGGGAGAAAATGGAAGGTCTTTACAAGCTGTTGTGGGATCGGGTGGATTTCAACGGGCGGCGGGCCGTCGACGTCTATCTCAGTGAGGTCCCCGATTTCCGTGCGGCGGCCAGGATGGCCGGGGTCCGCCCCTCGATGCTGGACTTCGCCGTCCTGCTCAGGCGCCGGGAGATCGAACTCGCCGCCGAGGGCGCGCCCTTCACCGGTGAGGACTTGGCGGTGTTGACCGCTTTCGGCGAGCAACGCGGTGGTCAGGGCGTTTCGCCGACTTCCGGGCGCCACGTGCTCGACCTGCACGACGTGCTCACCCTGCGGGAGATCCACGAGGCGGCGGGCCTGCGCGAGGTCGGGCACGTGACCGAGATGATCGGCTGGCTGCCCGCCAACGGCCTCGCCGGGCAGAACGCCTATCTCCGAGGATTCCTGGCCGGGCAGAAACGCGGCACGCCGTTCGTCAAACGGGCCCAGGAATTCGCCGCGACATTGCTCGACGACAAAGCGGTGATACCCGGACTCCCGGAAAGCCTCGAACTGGGTTTCACCGACCGGTACCTGATCACGGTCGTGCGGCTTTCCGGTTCTCCCTTGCCTTCGGAGGAGCGGCGCGAGGAGATCATCGGTGTGCTGCTGAAGCGCGATCGGGTGCCGATGATGTGGCGCGAGCCCGGCGAACTGGTGGTCCTGTTGCCCTGCGAAGACCCCGAAGAGGCACGAGAGCGCGGGCTGGGCCTCGCTCGCGAATGCGCGGCATCGACCGGACGGCTCTGCGCGGCGGGCGCGGCCTCCGGACGTGTCGGCGCGCTGCGGGACACCGCCACGCTGGCCCGGCGGATCAGCCGGGTCGCCCCCGTCGAGGCCAGGCCGAGCCGGCTGCCCGTGATGACCGACCTCTTCGTCGAACTCGGTGTCGCCCGGCTGCCACCTGTCGACGACTGGCTGCTCGGGATCGCGCGGCGACTGGAGTCCGGGCCCGATCTGGTGGCCACCCTCGACGCCTACTACCGGCACGACATGAACCGCCTGAACACCGCCGGGGCGCTGCACATCCACCCGCGGACGCTGGACTACCGGTTCCGCCGGGTCCGTGAACTCGTCGGGCTGGAACCCGGTTCCTTCCACGGCGTGCGGGTGCTCGGCGCGGTGATCGCCAGGGTCCTCGCCGGGCGCTGGGCCTGACCCCTAAACCGCCCGCGCGGCTTCCCGCCTGCGTTTGGCCAGCCGCTTCCCGACGATCCCGTGCCGCGGCCCGAACAGGTACACCAGCGTGAACCCGGCGCCCTGCACCAGCACGATCATCCCGCCGGACGCGGTGTCGAGGTGGTAGCTCAGGTACAGCCCGGTCACCGCCGCGAGCACCGAGAACGACGGCGCGATCACGAGCATGCGGCCGAACCGGTCGGTCAGCAGGTACGCCGTCGCGCCGGGGATGATCAGCATCGCGACCACCAGGATCACGCCGACCACCTGCAACGCCACCACCGCGGTCAGCGCGAGCAGCCCCAGCAGCGCGGCACCGAGCACCCGCGGGTTCAGCCCGATGGCGTGCGCGTGCGTGGGATCGAAGGCGTACAAGGTGAAATCGCGGCGTTTGAGCACCAGCACGGTGAGCGTGATCGCGCCGAGGACGCCGATCTGGATCAGATCCGAGGTGTCGACGCCGAGCAGGTTGCCGAAGATGATGTGGTTCAGGTCGGTCTGGCTCGGCGTCACCGAGATCAGCACGAGGCCGAGCGCGAACAGCGTGGTGAACACGATGCCGATCGCGGCGTCCTCCTTGACGCGGCTGGTGTCGCGGACGACGCCGATCAGCGCCACGGCGAGGAAACCGAAGACGACGGCGCCCAGCGCGAAGGGCGCGCCGAGGACGTACGCGAGCACGACGCCGGGCAGCACCGCGTGCGAGACCGCGTCGCCCATCAGCGACCAGCCGATCAGCACCAGCCAGCACGAGAGCACCGCGCAGACCGCGGACGCGATGACCGTGGAGGCCAGCGCCCGCACCATGAAGTCGTAGCTCAGCGGTTCGAGGAACAGGTCGTAGAGGCTCACGCGGGTTCCTCTTCCCGTTGCAGGACGTCGAGTCCGAAGGCCAGCGCGAGGTTCTCGGGCCGGAGTACCTCGCCGGGGGAGCCGTGCGCGAGCACCTTGCGCATCAGCAGGATCGCCTCGTCGGCGAGACCGGGCAGCGCGTGCAGGTCGTGGGTGGAGATCAGGACCGCGGCGCCGTCGGCCGCGAGTTCCTTGAGCAGCCGGGTGATCGTGGCTTCGGACCGCTTGTCGACGCCCGCGAACGGCTCGTCCAGCAGCAGGACACGGGCGCCCTGGGCGATGCCGCGCGCGACGAACGCGCGTTTGCGCTGCCCGCCGGACAGCTGGCCGATCTGCCGTCCGGCGAGTTCGGTGAGCTCCACCCGCTCCAGCGCGCTCTCGACGGCCTCGTGGTCGGCGCGGCGCGGCCTCCGGGTGAAGCCGAGGTGACCGTAGCGGCCTGTCATCACGACGTCCCGTACCGAAAGCGGGAACGACCAGTCGACGTCCTCGCTCTGCGGCACGTACCCGATCGCGCCGGTCTTGCGGGCCAGCGCGGGGGTGCCGCCGTCGACCGAGACCGTGCCGGTGTCCGGCCGGACCATGCCCATGACCGTCTTGAACAGCGTCGACTTGCCGGAGCCGTTCATCCCGACCAGACCGCAGACGTGGCCGTGTTCGAGCGTCAGGTCGACACCGTCGAGCGCGAGGACGTCGCCGTAGTGGACGGTGACGCCCTCGACGCGGATCGCGGCGGTCACGGCTTCGCTCCGGTGAGCGCGGCCACGATCGTCTTCGCGTCGTGGCGGATGAGGTCGAGGTACGTCGGCACCGGACCTTCGGGGCCGGACAGGGAATCGACGTAGAGGACGCCGCCGAACGCGGCACCGGTCGCGGAGACGACCTGGCGCATCGGGGCGTCGGAGACGGTCGACTCGCAGAACACCGCGGGGACCTTGTTCTCCTTGACGAAGCCGATCGCGCGGGTGATCTGCTGCGGGGTGGCCTGCTGTTCGGCGTTGACCGCCCAGATGTACCGCTCGGTGAGGCCGGAGTCGCGTGCGAGGTAGGAGAAGGCGCCTTCGCAGGTGACCAGCGCGCGCTCGTTCTTCGGCAGCCCGCTCAGCGCGCCGGTCATCTCGTCCTGCACCGCCTGCAGCTTCGCCTTGTAGGCGTCGCCGTTGGCCTTGAACACGGCGGCGTCACCGGCGGAGACCTCGCTGAACGCCTTGACCATGTTGTCCACGTAGATGCCGACGTTCTTCGGCGACATCCACGCGTGCGGGTTCGGCTTGCCCTGGTAGGAGTCCTCGCCGATGGCGATGGGCTGGACGCCTTCGCTGACCACCTTGTGCGGCGCGTCACTCTCCTTGACGAACCGGGCGAACCACGCCTCCAGGTTCAGCCCGTTGTCGAGGATCAGGTCGGCCTTCGCGGCCTTCTTGATGTCGTCCGGCGTGGGCTCGTAACCGTGGATCTCGGCGCCGGGTTTGGTGATCGACTCGACCTTGAGCTTGTCGCCCGCGACGTTCGCCGCGACGTCCGCCAAGACCGTGAACGTGGTCAGCACCACGGGCCGCTTGTCGTCCGCGCCGCCCGCCGGGCCGCCGCACGCGGTCAGGACGAGCGCCGACGCGGCCAGCCCGCAGACGGCCTTGAACAGATTCGCCATCCCGTGAGTCTAGAGTTCGGTGCGCCGAACTTCCAACTCCCGTGTGCCTTAAATCTCTGGGTGAACCCGCGTCCGCGATCGACGTCGGCAGGGCGCGGCATGGTCACACCGGTCAGGCCGAGCAGGAAGGGCGCCCTGCCACCGCGATAGCGGGGCCTGCGGCCGGGCGGGTTCACGCGTTGTGTCCGTCCCCGGCATGCATCTCAGCTCCGCCAACCGGTGCCTAAATCTCGGTAGCGGTCCGGTCTCGCTCCTTCACGGTCTCCAGCAGGAGCTGGGAGACGTCGCGCACGGTGACGCCTTCGCCACGCTGCTCGCTCTGCCGCTGGACAAGGCCGTCGTTCAGCATCACGCGGCAGAACGGGCAGCCGGTGACGATGGTTTCGGCGTCCGTGCCGAGCGCCTCGTCGACGCGTTCGAGGTTGATGCGCTTGCCGATCTGCTCCTCCATCCACATCCGCGCGCCACCGGCGCCGCAGCAGAGCGAGCGGTCGGCGTGCCGGGGCATCTCGCTGAGCGTGGCGCCGGTCGCGCCGACGAGTTCGCGCGGCGGCTCGTAGACCTTGTTGTGGCGGCCGAGGTAACACGGGTCGTGGTAGGTCACCGGGCCGGCGTCGACCGGCTTGACCGGCGTCAGCTTCTTGGCGCGGACCAGGCGGTTCAGCAGCTGCGTGTGGTGCAGGACCTCGTAGTGCCCGTCGAGTTGCGGGTACTCGCGGCCGAGCGTGTTCAGGCAGTGCGGACAGGTGGTGACGATCTTGCGCGTGCCCGGCTCGCGGCCCTCGAACACCGCGTTCAGCGTTTCGACGGTCTGCTGCGCGAGCATCTGGAAGAGGAACTCGTTGCCGGAGCGGCGGGCCGGGTCGCCCGTGCAGGACTCGTCGGTGCCGAGGATCGTGTACTTGACCCCGGCGAGGTGCAGGAGTTCCGCGGTGGCGCGGACGGTCTTGCGGGCGTTGTCGTCGAACGCGCCCGCGCAGCCGACCCAGTAGACGTACTCGACGTCTTCGGCCAGCTCGCCGTCGAAGATCGGGACCTCGAAGTCGAGGTCCTTCGTCCAGGCGAGCCGGTCGGAGTTGTTCTGGCCCCAGGGATTGCCCTTGGTTTCGAGGTTCTTGAACAGCACGCCGAGTTCGCTCGGGAAGGCCGACTCGATCATCACCTGGTAGCGGCGCATGTCCACGACGTGGTCGACGTGCTCGATGTCGACGGGACACTGCTCGACGCAGGCGCCGCAGGTGGTGCAGGACCAGAGGACGTCCGGGTCGATGACGCCGAAGGCCTCCTTGGTGCCGACCAGTGGACGCTCTTCGGGCGCCTCCTTGCCGTCGAGGATGTACGGGGCGCTCTCGAAGAGATGGTCGCGCAGGTCCATGATCATGAGCTTGGGGGACAAGGGTTTCCCGGTGTTCCACGCCGGGCACTGCGACTGGCAGCGGCCGCATTCGGTGCAGGTGGCGAAGTCGAGCATGCCCTTCCAGGTGAAGTCCTCGATCTTGCCGCGGCCGAAGGTGTCGTCCTCGCCCGGATCCTCGAAGTCGATCGGCTTGCCGCCGGACTCCATCGGCAGCAGCGGGCCGAGCGCGTCCGGGAGCCGTTTGGCGGTGACGTTGACCGGCGCCAGGAAGATGTGGAGGTGCTTGGAGTAGAGCACGATCGACAGGAACGCCAGCATGACGCCGATGTGCAGCAGCAGCCCGACGGTCTCCAGCGGTTCGGTGACGGAGAGCCCCAGCGGCTCCAGGAGTTCGCCCACGCCGAGCGAGACCCACGCGCCCGATTCGTACGGGAAGACGCCGACCGCCGCCGACGCGCCGCGGAAGAAGAACATCGTCCAGATCACGTTGAAGATCATGAACAGGATCAGCCAGGCGCCGCCGGTGTGCGAGCCGAAGAAGCGCGACGCGCGGTCTTTTCGTTCGGGCGCCTGCCGGATCCGGATGACCGCGAAGACGCCTAGCGAGGCGACGACGGCGACGGCGATGAAGTCCTGTAGGAAGCCCAGGACCGCCCAGTGCCCGATGAGCGGGATGTGGAAGTCGTGGTCGAACAGGGCGCCGTACGCCTCGAGGTAGACCGAGCCGAGGATCACGAAACCCCAGAACGTGAACAGATGCGCGAGCCCGGGGACGGACCACTTGAGCAGTTTGCGCTGCCCGAAGACCTCGGCCAGATGCGTCTTCGCGCGGACGGCCATGACGTCGGAGCGTTTCTCGTCCGGCTGGCCGGAGCGGATCAGTCTGGCGAGCCAGGCGGCGCGGCGAGCGGCGAAAGCGAGGCCGGCGACGGTGATGAGCAGGCCGAGGATGAGACGAACGAGCACGAGCCCTCCGGGGGAGAAGCGGCTCAGTGAGAGCCGGTGTAGTACCGGCACGCCTTGCAGGCGTACCGCATTTTGGCCACTCGCCACCGTTTTCGGTAGGCCTCGAGGTGCCCCGGCCGTGGCGGATGCACGCCGAGCCTGTGGTGACGGCGGATCCGCCGTCCCGTTTCGAAGAGTTCGGTCGCCAGGCCGAGATAGGCGCGCCTGAGCGCCATCCCGGCGTCCGTGCCGGTGTGGTCGCGGCAAAAGCGGTGCAGGAGGGCGAGATCCGGCAGGCCCGGACTGCTCACGCCGGGGAGATGTTCGACGACGCCGAGCCCGGGATGTCCCGCGGGAACGGCGAAGCGCGCAGGAAGTCCACAATGGACGCAGGTGAGCGTGCAGCTCAGACATCGGGTGACGTGGCGGATCCGCCGTTCGCGCTGATCCTCGTCGATCGTCTCGCGAACGTGCCAACCCAATGGAGCCTCCCAAGACCGTGGTGTGTCCTGTGTCACTCTCAATACTGGAGAGTAGGGCTCGCTCGTGTGGTGCGACAGGTCCAACTGGATGGCTTCCGCGCGGCCGGTCGGCGTAACGCTCCGCGCCCGCTTGCGCCTTCCGTGTCGCGCCCCTCCGCGACCCTGGTTGCCTGAAGTCCGTGAAGGCCTCCTTCCCTACCTTCAGGGTAGGCAAGGAGCCCTTCACGGACCTGCCGGTCTTCCAGCGGCCCCCACGACCCCGCCGCATTCAGAGGACGAAACGCGGCAGGTGGCCGGGCCCGCACGCTTCCGCACACCGTGACCCACTCGTAGCCGAAAACGGCCCGCCCGGCGTCACGCGCTGGTTATAGTCCTGACCCGGGGTAATGGGGGAGGGAACGACGGCGATGGGCGGGTTCGTCACCGCGGCTCTGGGGTTTCCGGCCGTGCTTTTCAGCTTCCTGCTGATCGTGGTGATCGGCTACTGGCTGCTGGCACTGTTCGGCGGTGTTGACGTCGATGACGCTGTTGGCTTCGACGGCGGCGATGGGCTCCTGGCGGGCTTCGGCGGCGTCCCACTGTCCATTTCGCTCTCTTTGCTGATCGCATTCACCTGGTTCGCCAGCCTGGCAGGAACGGTTCTTCTCGATGACTTGGAGCTTTCGACACCATCGAGGATCGGGTTCGGGGTCGGCGTGCTCGCCGTCGCGCTCGTCCTCGGCACACTCGGGACGAGGGTGATCGTGGTGCCACTGCGCCGGGTATTCGGTCCCGCGAAGGAGCCGAGCAGGCGGGACTTCGTCGGTCGCGCCGCCGTCATCCGCACTTCGTCGGTGACCCACGACTTCGGTCAGGCCGAAGTCGCCGCCGCCGACGGGTCGACGGCCATTGTGGACGTTCGGCAGGCGGGCCAAGGCAACCTGACGGCGGGCAGCCGCGTAGTTCTCTATGACTACGACTCCGAAGGCGAGTTCTTCTGGGTCGAGTCCTTGGACATCTGAAGCAGAAAAGGAACACTATGGGTGCCATCAGCGTGGGGGCCGGCGTTCTGATCGCCGTGATAGTTGTCATCCTCCTGGTCTTGCTCTTCACGATCACCAGGTTGTTCAAAAAGGTGCCGCAGGGGAAGGCGCTGATCATCTCGAAGGTCCGCCGCGTCGACGTGACGTTCACCGGCGCGATCGTCCTGCCGGTGCTGCACAAGGCCGAGATCATGGACACCTCGGTCAAGGCGATGGAGATCACCCGCACCGGCCGCGAAGGCCTGATCTGCCGGGACAACATCCGCGCCGACATCCGGATCTCGTTCTTCGTCCGGGTCAACAAGACCGTCGAGGACGTGATCAAGGTCGCGCAGGCGATCGGCACCGAACGCGCGAGCCACGAGGCGACGCTGCAGGAACTGTTCAACGCCAAGTTCTCCGAAGCGTTGAAGACCGTCGGCAAGCAGCTGGACTTCGTGGATCTCTACACCAAACGCCACGAATTCCGCGACCAGATCATCCGCGTCATCGGCACCGACCTCAACGGGTACAGCCTGGAGGACGCGGCCATCGACTACCTCGAGCAGACGCCGATGGCGCAGCTCGACTCCGCGAACATCCTCGACGCGCAGGGTATCCGCAAGATCACCGAGCTGACCGCGATCGAGCACGTGCGCACCAACGAGTTCCGCCGCGGTGAGGAAAAAGAGATCACCCGCCAGAACGTGGACGCCCGTGAGGCGATCCTCGAACTGGAGCGGCGGCAGGCGGACGCCGAGATCAAGCAGCGCCGCGAGGTCGAGACCATGCGGGCGCGCGAAGAGGCCGAGATCGCCAAGGTCCAGGCGGAGGAGCGGCTCAAGTCGCAGGCCGCCGACCTGCGCACGGACGAGCAGCTCGGTGTCCAGCACCAGAACCAGCAGCGTGAGATCGAGGTCGCGGGCAAGAACCGCGAGCGCGTCATCGCCATCGAGAGCGAGCGCATCGAGAAGGACAGGCTCCTGGAAGTCATCGGCCGCGAACGCGAGACCGAGCTGTCCCGGATCGCCAAGGACAAGGAAGTCGAGACCGAGAAGCGGTCCATCGCCGAGGTGATCCGCGAGCGCATCGCGGTCGAGAAGACCGTGGCGGAGCAGGAAGAGAACATCAAGAAGCTCCGCGTGGTCGAAGAGGCGGAGCGTCAGCGCTCGGCCATCATCATCCGGGCCGAGGCGGAGGCGCAGGAAAACCTCGTCAAGGACATCAAGGCCGCGGAGGCCGCCGAGGCCGCGTCGAAGCACAAGGCCCGCGAGGAACTGACGCTGGCCGAGGCCCGTCAGCAGACCGCCGAACTGGAGACCCGCGCGAAGATCCGTCTCGCGGAGGGCATCCAGGCCGAGGAGGCCGCCATCGGCCTGGCCGCGGCGCAGGTCAAGGAACGCGACGCCGACGCGCTGGAGAAGGTCGGCCGCGCCGAGGCGATCGTCGCCCGTGAGAAGGCGATCGTGCTCGCCGACGGGATGCGCGACAAGCTCAAGGGCGAGGCCGAAGGTCTCACCGAGAAGGCCGCCGCGATGGCCGCGCTCGACACCGCCAGCCGCGAGCACGAGGAGTACCGCCTGCGCCTGGAGGCGGAGAAGGAGATCCGGCTCGCCGCCCTCAACGTGCAGCGCGAGGTCGCCGAAGCGCAGGCCACGGTGCTCGGAATCGGACTGGAGAAGGCCGACATCGACATCGTCGGCGGCGAGACCATGTTCTTCGAGAAGGTCATCGGCTCGATCGGGCTCGGCAAGAGCGTGGACGGGTTCGTCGAGCACTCGGACGTCATCCAGACACTCGGGAAGTCGTGGCTCGACGGTTCGGGCAGCTTCACCGACGACCTGACCAAGCTGGTCGGCTCGGTGAGCACCGAGGACGTGAAGAACCTGACGCTGTCGGCCTTCCTGGCCAAGCAGCTGCAGGCGGGCGGCCCGGACAGCGGCAAGGTGCAGGAGCTGCTGGCCATGGCGCAGCGGCTCGGCCTGGCCGACAAGTCCGTCGCCGCCCTCGCCCCCGCGAAGCAGTGACGGCGACCGAACCGGCGGCAGGAACGGAGCAGCTGGACGCGGGCACCTATGAGGTGCTCCGCGCCCGGCTCGCCGCACAGGCCGCCGAACTGGCGAAACGCGCGGACGAGCTCAACACCGCGCGGCTCGGGGTCTTCGGCAGCGCGCAGCTGGCGCTGATCGGCACGGAACGGATCCGCACCGCGAACAACTGCGTGCCGCGGGACGTCGTGTCGGTCGGCGGGCGGATGTTGTTCGGCTACAACGTCTTCATCGGCCTCAAACCCGAGACGACGGCCGACGACGTCTTCTCGCTCCATGGCTTCAGTCATGACGACCAGGCCTTCCGCTTCGACGACGTGCCCGCCGAAGAGCTGCCGGGTCTGCTGCGCGACGAGCGGTTCGTCCGCGATTTCGCCGAGCTGTACCGGTACTACCGGCAGGCGAAACTGCTGCAGCTGCGGCGGGTCGAGGGCAAACTGCTCGCGGTGTTCCAGATCGGTCCCCGGACCGAGGACATCCGCGTGCTGCGCTGGGGGATCGCCCCCGACGGCAATCTGTCCTATGTGGACAGTCGGGGCGAACGCGACCACGTCTTCCCGCCGTCGCACGACTTCGAATGGATCGAGACCAGCCGCGAGCAGCACGTCCTCGGGCGGCATCCGCACATCTCGATCGAGGACGAGGTGTTCGTCGAGACCGTCGGCGGCAACCTGACGATCAAGGTCGAGAACAACACCGAGACCGGCGAGGGCGTCTACTCCGAACCGGTCGACGAGCCGCTGCAGAGCCTGGCCGACGCCGAGGTCTCCTACGCCAGGATCGGCCCGCTGATCCTGCTAAGGATGCTGCCGTACAAGGAGACCGTGCACCGGTACCTGGTGTTCAACACCCGTACCCGGGACGTGGTGCGCCTGGACGGGATCGGGCAGGCGTGCCAGCGGCTACCCGAGGACCACGGCATCATCTTCCCCGGCGGCTACTACCTCGACACGGGCATCAGCAAGACGTTCGACACCACGGTGGACGAGCTCGAATTCGAGCGCGTGATCCGCTCGCCCAACGGGGAGGACGTGCTCTACGTCTTCCACGCGCGGGCCGAGGGACGCTCGCTTCTCCTGCCGTACAACGTGATCCGCAAAGAGGTCTCGAACCCGATCCCGTGCCACGGGTACTCGCTGTTCGACGACGGCACGATGGTCCTGTTCCGCGCGTTGTCCGACGAGCCGAGCCGGGTGCACCCGATGCAGGTCTGGCGGACGCCGTTCCAGTCGGACACCTACGCCGCGTCGCAGCCGGCCGGGACGGGGCCGCTGGAGCGGATCGGCAACGCCGATCTGGTCCGCGGGATCTCCGACTGCCTTTCGATCGGCCGGATGGTCGGCGAGATGGCTCCGTCGGCGGCGGTGTTCGAGGCCCTGATCGCCGCGTGCGCCCGGGTCTTCGATCACTACCACTGGCTGGGCGAGGCCGCACTCGGTGATCTGCGGTCGCCGCTTTCGGACGTCCGGGTCACCGCGGAGCAGGTGCTCGACGAGTTCGAGACGGTCACCTCGCTCACCGCGCAGGCGGCCGACGCCGTCGAGGAAGCCGCGGCGGAAACCGCGTCGCTCGTGCGGAAGGTTCGCGGCGAGGCACTGAACGCGGCCGACGCGTGGGTGCGCAGGCTCGCCGAAATGCACCGCGCGCGAGGCCATCTCGTCACCGTGCGGGAACTGCGGTACGTCGACACTGCCCGCGTCGACAAGGTGATCGCCGACCTGGACACGGAATTCGGCGAGGCCGCGCAGCGAGCCGTCCGGTTCCTGCAGGGCGAGGAAGCCTTCACGAGCTACCACGCCGAGGTCGACAGGCTGATCGAGGCCGCGGGCGCGATCGCCACCGTCGCCGAGGCGGTCCCGGTCGCCGAGCAGCTGGACGAGCAGTCCGGCGGGCTCGAAGTCCTCACCGACGTCGTCGGCGGGCTGGAGATCGCGGACGCCGTGGTGCGGACCAAGATCCTGGAACGCGTCGGCGAGGTCATCGGCGGGGTCAACCGGGCTCGGGCCACCCTCGACGCTCGGCGCAAGGAACTGCTGGAGACCGAGGGCCGGGCGGAGTTCGCCGCCGAGTTCGCGCTGCTGGCGCAGGCCATCACCGGCGGGCTCGCGGTCGCGGACACCCCGGACCGCTGCGACGAGCAGCTCGGCAGGCTGCTGCTGCAGCTGGAAAACCTCGAATCGCGGTTCGGCGAGTTCGACGACTTCCTGGCGTCGCTCGGCGAGAAGCGTACCGACGTCTACGAGGCGTTCTCCTCGCGCAAGCAGGCGCTGCTCGACGAGCGGGCCCGCCGCGCGGACAGGCTGGTCGATTCGGCCGAACGCATCCTGACGAGTGTCACCCGCCGGGTCGGCACGCTCGGCTCGGTCGACGAGATCAACACCTACTTCGCCTCCGATCCGATGGTCGCGAAGCTGCGCAGTGTCGTCGCCGAACTGCGCGAACTCGGCGATCAGGTGCGTGCCGAAGAGCTCGAAGGCCGGGTCAAGGCCGCTCGCCAGGAGGCAGGCCGCGCGCTGCGCGACAGGCTCGACCTCTACGGCGAGGGCGGGGAGACGATCCGCTTGGGCCGCAACACCTTCGCGGTCAACACGCAGGACATCGACCTCACGCTGGTGCCGCACGACGGCGGGATGAAGTTCGCGATCACCGGCACCGACTACCGCTCGCCCGTGCGGGACGAGTCGTTCGAGGCGACGCGGCCGTACTGGGATCAGTTGCTGGTCTCGGAGTCGGCCGAGGTGTATCGCGCCGAGTACCTGGCCACGTCGATCCTGCTGGACAAGCCGGATCTGACGGAGGACGGCCTGCTGGAGGTCGTCCGGCGGGTCGCGGGGGACCGCTACGACGAGGGTTACGCGCGCGGCGTGCACGACCACGACGCCGCCGCGATCCTGTCCGCGCTGCTGCGCCTGCGGTCCGCCGCCGGGCTGCTGCGGTATCCGCCCGCCGCGCGGGCCGCGGCTCAGCTGTTCTGGGCTTTCGGCGCCGAAGAGGAACCGAAGGCCGCATGGACGACGCGCGCCGCGTCGCTCGCGCGGGTGCGGGAGGCGTTCGGGCACACCACGGCGATCGACTCGCTGGCGGGGGAGCTCGCCGAGGCGATGGCCGCGTTCGCCGCGTCGTCCGGGCTGGCGCTGGACCTCGAATCCGCCGGTGAGTACCTGTTCGAGGAACTGGCCGACGCGTCGCCGGGGTTCGTCACCAGCGGTGGCGCGCGGACGCTGCTCGACAAGTTCCGCCTCGACCGCCGGAGCTTCGCCGAAGACCTGCGGGCGCTCGAAGACCTCGCTGATCGCCACCAGCTCGCCGAAGCCTGGCTTTCGTCCTTTGTGGACTCGGCAGGTCTGCCGGGCGACGAACTGGCGGAGGCCGTCGCGATCGAACTGGCCGAGCTGCCCCGCTACGACTCGTCGGCGGAGCTTTCGGCCACTGTGGACGGTCTGCTCGGCTCGCATTCCCGGATCGTCAACCGATCCCTGACCCTGCGGCTCGACGAGACGCTGGCCAGGACGGGACGGTTCCGGCGTGACCGGGTGCCGGGTTTCCGGGCGTACCAGCGGCAGCGCAACGAACTGGTGGCCGCCGAACGGGACAGGCTGCGGCTGGGCGAGTACAAGCCGAAGGTGATGAGCGCCTTCGTGCGCAACAGGCTGCTCGACGAGGTCTACCTGCCGCTGATCGGCGACAACCTCGCCAAGCAACTCGGCGCGACAGGCGACGCCCGGCGCACCGACCAATCAGGTCTGCTGTTGTTGATTTCGCCGCCAGGATACGGCAAAACGACACTCATGGAGTACGTCGCGAGCCGCCTCGGGCTGGTGTTCGTCAAGGTGAACGGACCGGCACTCGGGCACGAGGTCACGTCGGTGGATCCGGCGGACGCGCCCAACGCGACCGCGCGGCAAGAGGTCGAGAAGATCTCGTTCGCGCTGGAGCAGGGTAACAACGTGCTGCTGTATCTGGACGACATCCAGCACACCTCGCCGGAATTGCTGCAGAAGTTCATCTCGCTGTGCGACGCGCAGCGGCGAATGGAAGGCGTGTGGGAAGGTCGCACGCGGACCTATGACCTGCGGGGCAAGCGGTTCGCTGTTTGTATGGCGGGCAACCCGTATACGGAGCAAGGAAAGCGGTTCCGGATCCCGGACATGCTCGCCAACCGCGCGGACGTGTGGAACCTCGGCGATGTGCTTTCGGGCAAGGAAGAACTGTTCGCGCTGAGCTACATCGAGAACTCGCTCACCGCGAACACCGTACTGGCACCGCTGGTCTCACGGGAACGGTCCGATGTGGACGTTCTCGTGCGGCTGGCCCGCGGCGACGGTTCGGTGCGGGCGGATCAGCTGAAGCACGCCTACTCGGCGACCGAACTGGAGCAGATCCTCGCTGTATTGAGGAAACTGAGCCAGGTGCAGCGGATCGTCCTGAAGAACAACCAGGCCTACATCGCTTCGGCGGCGCAGGCGGACGCGTCCCGGGTCGAACCGCCGTTCCAGCTGCAGGGTTCGTACCGGAACATGAACAAACTCGCCGGCCGGATCGTGCCCGCGATGAACGACGCCGAGCTGGAAGCCCTGATCGACGACCACTACGCCGGTGAGGCGCAGACGCTCACCTCGGGCGCGGAAGCGAACCTGCTCAAGCTGGCCGAGTTGCGGGGGCGGCTGAGCGCCTCGGAGGCGCAGCGGTGGGCGGACGTGAAGGCGGCTTACCTGCGTGCGCAGGCGCTGGGCGGGGACGACGAGGACCCGATGAGCCGGGCTGTCGGCGCCATGGGGCTGCTGGCGGACCGGGTCGGCGCGGTGGAAGCGGCTATCGAGCGGGCTTCGGAGCGGATGGTCGTTCGGGACGTGATGTAGGGCTTTCCCGGCAGCCGGATTTCGGCTGCCGGGAAAGGCTTTCGGGCGTTGCCGAGCCTTGTGGCGGGTTGGTCGCGCGTGATCCTTTGCGGAGTAGGGCTTGCCGGGTCTCGTTGCCGGAAGTCGGCGATGCCTTGCCTCGGAGCGGTTGTTCGGGCGTAATGCGAGTCGAAGAGAGACTTCCGGCCGTTGCCGAAAATTGGCAACGCTGTGCAGTAAGGCCGCATGGTTTCTCGGTCATCAGGCTGTTGGCTGGCTGGGATGGCCGTCGGGGGTTCGCTCGGGCTTCGTTTCCGGAAATCGGCGATGTCTTGGGGTGTCTGGGTGATCGGAAACTGTCGGTGGTCGACCGTATGTTCGATGGGTGGACACAGGTAAAGCCGCTGCGGTGGCGCAACTTGAGGATATTGTCGGCCCGGGTGTTTTGGGGTTGGTCAATGCTGGTGCCGGTTCTTGGTCTGACCAGGATTGTGTTGCTGTGGCGCAGGCGGTGTCGGTGGGGATCACGCGGTTGGAGGCGGTCCGGTTCCGGGCACTGGCGCAGCTGAACCGTCATCGTGACGGGGCGCGGAGCGTGACTCAGGAGGTCGCGTTCGCGTTGTCTCTTGGGGACAATCACGCGGGTGCGATGGTCGCCGCGGCGGAGGCGTTGACCACCCGGCTGCCCCGCACTCTGCATCTGATGGATCAGGGTGTGGTGAGTGGTTTCGGTGCGATGAAAGTGGCCGCGGCGACGGCGTGGCTGTCGGATGAGGACGCGCGGGCTGCTGACGCGTTGCTGGAGGACCGGTTACCGGGCAGGAACGCCGACCAGATCCGGAAAGCGGCGAGTCACGCGGCGATCACGGTCGATCGTGAGGGTGCCGAGGCTCGTGCCGAGCGTCATCGGGAGGGGCGTCGTGTCACCGTGCGGCAGGGGGAGACGGGGGTCGCGTCGATCGAGGTCGAGGACGGCCCGGTCGAGAAAGTCACCGCCGCCTATCGGCGGATCGATCGTGAGGCCCGGGCGCTCAGGGCCGGCGGTGAGACCCGCACCCTGGATCAGCTGCGTGCCGATGTCGCGCTCGATCTCCTGCTCGGCGGCACCGGTGGTGTGAGCGAGCGTGCGGAGGTGTTCCTGTACATGGACCTGGCTACGTATCTTGGTGTCAGCGATGATCCGGCGGAGTTGGCCGGGCATGGTTATCTGCCCGCCGGGGTGGCGCGGGAGATCGCGTCCGGGCCGGGCACGGTGTTGCGGCGGATCATCACCGATCCGCTGTCCGGGCAGGTCCTCGATCTGGGGCGGGAGCGGTATCGGCCCACCGCCGGTCTCGGTGAGTTCGTCCGGGTGCGGGATCGTGAGTGCCGAAGACCGGGCTGCCACCGTCCGGCGCAGGCCTGCGATCTCGATCATGCGGTGCCGTGGCAGCACGGCGGGCGCACCAGCGCCGACGGTCTCATCGACCTCTGCCGCCGCGACCACCGCCTCAAAGACGAACCCGGCTGGACCTACCGGCTCGACCACGACGGCACCCTCACCATCACCACCCCCACCGGACACACCCACCACAGCACCCCACCACCACTCCACGACCCCCGCCCGAGAGACAGCGAGGAGCCGCCGCCGTTCTGAGTGCTGTTGCCGGAAACCGGCGACGGTCGGATTGAACCGCCCCGGGTTTGATGGAGGCTCCATCGTGTGAGTGAGGATGGAGTTATGGGCCGGTCTTCGAGGCATCCGCGTGAGGTGCGTGAGCGTGCGGTTGCGTTGGTGTTTGAGCAGGTAGGGGCGTATTCGTCGCAGTGGGAGGCGATCACGTCGATCGCGGCGAAGGTGGGGGTGTCGGCCGAGTCGTTGCGCCGGTGGGTGCGGCAGGCCGAGACTGATGGGGGTGCGCGGCCGGGTGTTACGACCGCGGAGTCGGAGCGGGTGCGTGAGCTGGAGCGTGAGAATCGTGAGTTGCGTCGGGCGAATGAGATTCTGAAAGCGGCGTCGGTTTTCTTCGCGAGGGAGCTCGACCCTCGACCGCCGCGCTCGTAGCGTTCATCACGGAATATCGGGACCTGTTCGGAGTCGAGCCGATCTGTGCCGTGCTGACCGAGTTCGGGATCAAGATCGCTCCGTCCACCTATTATGCCGCGTTGTCCCGCCCTGCGTCGGCGAGGGAAGTTCGTGATGAGGAGTTGAAGGAGGAAATCGGCCGCGTGTACGACGTGAATTATCGGGTGTACGGTGCCCGGAAAGTATGGCGTCAGCTGAACAGGGAAGGCATTCGGGTGGGTCGGGGCCGGGTGGAACGGTTGATGCGCGTGATGGGCCTGGCCGGCGCGGTCCGCGGGAAGACAGTGCGCACCACCGTGTCCGACCCTGGCGGTGTCCGCGCCGCGGATCTGGTGAAACGCCAGTTCACGGCCGGTGCACCGAACCGGTTGTGGGTAGCGGACTTCACCTACGTCGCGACCTGGGCGGGTACGGTCTATGTCGCGTTCGCGATCGATGTGTTCTCCCGCAGGATTGTGGGCTGGCGCGCGAGCACCTCCAAGGAGACAGGCCTGGTGCTCGACGCGATCGAGCGGGGGCTGCGCCATCGGAATTACCGGTGGAGCGAGGGACAGGACAAGCTGATTCACCATTCCGACGCCGGAAGCCAGTATACGCCGTTCCGGTTTACGCAGCACCTTATCGATTCTGGTATCGACGCGTCAATCGGCACGGTCGGTGATGCCCTCGATAACGCGCTCGCGGAATCCACCATCGGACTTTACAAAACCGAGTTGATTAAGCCGAACGGGCCATGGCACAATAAGCAAGAAGTCGACGTCGCGACTGCCGCGTGGATCGAGTGGTACAACACCCAGCGACTCCACGGAGCATGTGGCGACCGGCCACCCGTCGAGTTCGAGACCCTGTACGAGGACGGCGACCTGATCAGCCTGGTCGCCTGACCCCAACAACGAGTCTCTACCGAACCCGGGGCGATTCACCACCGTTCTGAGTGCTGTTGCCGAAAACCGGCGACGGTCGGATGCCGCGCATCCCGTTGGCAGGCCTCGGCGAGCTCAGTCAGTGACGGGACGTGAGTGCTGAGGCCCCGGGGCGACCTACGGGCTACGGGCCTCGCACCCGACGGCGCCCTCACTGCCGCCGTTTTGAGCTTCGTTGCCGATAACCGGCGACGGGCGGACGCCTCGCATCCCGTTGGCAGGCCTCGGCGAGCTCAGTCAGTGACGGGACGTGAGTGCTGAGGCCCCGGGGCGACCTACGGGCTACGGGCCTCGCACCCGACGGCGCCCTCACTGCCGCCGTTTTGAGCTTCGTTGCCGAAAACTGGCGACGGTCGGATGCCGCGCACCCCGCTGGCAGTCCTCGGCAAGCTCGTCCAGAGACAGACCGCGAGTATCGAGGGTCCGGCTCGACCCAACGGCAACCTCATCGCCGAATAACGGCTACCGGTCGTGGGCGTGATCGGTTGCTTTCGACTGTCTGGGGCAGTCAGTGCAGAACGGCGACTAGCCGTTCGTATGGCCAGGGCCCGACTTCGGCTCCCCAAAGTCTGAGCCGGCCATCGCCGAAAAACGGCCACCGCGCTCAAGAGCCCAAAGCCGCCAACTGCGCCGCGGTCAGCCGTTCCACCAACGGAACCGCCCGATACCCGGAACCGCCGGAAACCACCCTCACCGGGCCGGCGATGTGCGGAGACTCCTCAGCCACCCGCAAAGCCCTCGCGACCCGTTCCGAAGGCCACTCCAGCGCGGACGCCAGCGCCGTGACGGAAAGCGCGCGTCCGGCATGCAATAGTGCGGCGAGAGCCGTCAGGGCGTCGGCGGCGTACACCTCGACGCGGTCGTCCAGCATGACTTCGTTGATCCGCGCGTGGAATCGGGAGAGGTCGTCCATGCGGGCACCGGCGGGTGTCGCGGTGCCGAGTACTTCGGCGCCCTGGCGGGATATCTTGACCCATTCCTGGTTCGCCCGGACGCTTTCGGCCCATACTCGCTGCGGCATTTCCTCGTCGATGACGTACTGTTCCCGCCGGCCGTCCCGGTCCCGCCGGAGCAACGCCTGGGTCTCCAGGTAGGCGACGGCGATCGAGATCGACGCCGGGCTGACCTGGAGGCGCCGGGCGAGTTCGGCCGCGGTGAGGACACCGTCGTCACTGACGGACAGGCACGAGAGCACCCGCGACATCATCCGGGGCAGCCCGGTCGCCACCATCATCTCGGCGAAGTCGGTCTCGAAGGCGCGCACGGCCTCCGGGTCCCGCCCGTACCCGTTCGCGACGGTGGGGGTGGCCCGTGGTTGTGGTCTGCGGCGCCGAGCCCGTTCCCCGGTCACCCGGTTCGCTTCTTCGGGGCGGTAGCCGGAGTGGCCGCTGTTGCGCGCGACTTCGCGGCTGATCGTCGACGTCGGGCGCCCGAGCCGTCGCGCGATTTCGGCGTATCCGAGACCGTCCCCGAGCCAGGCCGAGATCAAGCGGCGGTCTTCGAGCGTCAGTCTGCCGCCGGGCATCGGCGCCTCCTTTTGCGTTCAGCGTCATTTCATTGCAACGACGCGTTGCGTTCACGGGCAAAACCGTTGCAACGATTTCGGAACTCTACCAGCAAAGAACCATAAAATAGCCAGAAGTGACCTTTGGGTGATCAATGAACGCAACGTAGCCTTCAGTTATCACTAAACTGGGAGGAACAGTCATGACGTCTTCGGCACCCCATCTCGCGGAGCTACCCCTCGAACGGCCGAAGGGCTGCCCGTTCGACCCGCCCGCCGAGCTCGGCCCGCTGCGCGACGAACACCCGCTCGTCCGGATGACGTTTCCTGACGGGCACGAAGGCTGGCTCGCGACCGGTCATGCGATCGTCCGGGACATCACCGCGGATCAGCGGTTCAGCGCACGGCAGGAACTGTTGCACTCACCGTTGCCGGGACCGTCCGCGATGGTGGTGCCGCCGCCCGCGGTACCGGGGATGTTCATCAAGATGGACGACCCGGAACACGGCCGCTACCGCAAGCTGCTCACCGGCAAGTTCACCGTCCGCCGCATGCGGCTGCTCACCGAACGGGTCGAGCAGACGACCACCGAGCACCTCGACGCGATGGAACGACAGGGAACGACCGCCGATCTGGTGACGGCCTTCGCCCAGCCCATCCCGGCGCTGATGATCTGTGAACTGCTCGGCGTCCCTTATGCCGACCATGAGTTCTTCCGGCTCAGCGTCGCACCCCTGAACAGGCCGGACGCCTCGCTCGAAGAACAGAACACCGCCATCAACGCGCTGGGGGAGTACCTCTACAAGCTCGTCGTGGCCAAGCGGGCCGAGCCGACGGACGACATCCTCGGCGAGCTGGCCGCTACCGGGCTCACCGAAGAAGAACTCACCAGCATCGCGTTCCTCTTGCTGGGGGCCGGTTTGGACACCACGGCCAACATGCTGGCGCTGGGCACCTTCGCGCTGCTGCGGCATCCTGATCAGCTCGCGGCCCTGCGCGAAGACCCGGAGCGCATCGACGGCGCGATCGAGGAACTCCTGCGCTACCTGGCGATCGCGCACACCGGGGTGCGCACCGCGCTCGAAGACGTTGAAATCGGCGGGCGGCTCGTCAAGGCGGGGGAGGCTGTAGCGCTCTCGGTGCTGGCCGCCAACCGCGATCCGCTGAAGTACCCCGAGCCGGACCGGCTCGACGTCGGCCGGAAGACCGCCGGGCACCTGTCCTTCGGGCACGGGGTCCACCAGTGCCTCGGGCAGCAGCTCGCGCGGGTCCAGATGAAGGTCGCCTTCACCGGGCTGCTCGCCAGGTTCCCGGCGCTGCGCTTGGCCGTCCCGGCAGACGAGGTCCCGATGCGGTCGGATTCCGACATCTACGGGGTCTACGCGCTCCCGGTGGCCTGGGGCTGATCGCGATGAGGATCGAAGTCGACCGCGAACGCTGTGTGGGCGCGCGGGATGTGCGTGCCCGGCGGCGGCGATCACGGCGAAGGGCTGACGTGGCCAGGGGGTGCCGGGCGGGCACCCCCTGGCGCGTGATCAGCCGATCTCCGCGAGGACCTTGCCCGCGTCGGCGCTCCGCACGGCGGTGCCGGCGTAGTTCCGCTGGACCTGGGCCTTCTCCTGGGCGTTCGGGTTCACGCTGGCGCAGCTGACGCCACCGGTCGAACCGGACATCAGCGACGAGCACGGCCCGGGCTTCACGTCGGGCAGGCCGAGGCTGTGGCCCAGTTCGTGCGAGGCGATCCGGGTCTTGTTGTAGCCCTGCTGGACGGCCTGCCTGCCGTACCAGACGGTGACCGTGCCGCTCGGGCGGACCGGCCCGAGGGTGGCGCGCGGCCAGCCGTTGTCGGCGACGATCCGGATGTTGACCCGCTGCCCCGGCGTCGCCTTCACCAGGCGGACGTTGGTGACGTTGGTGTTCCAGACGTTGATGCCGGCGGCCACCGCGTCCTTGAACTCCGCGGCCTGGCTGTCGTCGTAGGTCAGGGTGGTCGCCAACATCTCGGCGGCACCGGCGGAGGGTGCCGAGAGCACCGAGATGGAGAGCGCGGCGCCGGTGAGCACCGCGGCGAAGGTACGTCGAAGCACGTTGAACTCCTCGCGTTAAGGCGTGCTGGAATTTCGGAGCAGTGTCGACACTTTTGTTCTGGCGGGAGGGATCTGTGCGTAATCCTCCGTTGCCTCCGCGTGATGTTAGGACCTGCCGAGGTCGTCGGGGTACCCGCCGATAGTCGCCTGTCGTTAACCATGATCTTGACTCGCCAGGAAGACTGTGCCGTTATGACGACGGCGCGTTTCACCGGCCACGAAGAACCGATCCTCGCGGTCGCGGTGAAGGGGAACAGGCTGGTCACCGGGGGTGCGGACCGGACGGTCCGGGTCTGGGACCTGGAGACCGGCAGCCAGCGGTTCGCGCTGAGCGGCCATGATCGGCCGGTGCTCGCGGTGGGTATCTCGGGGCAGCACGTGGTCGGTTGCGATGGGGCGACGGTGCGGCGCTGGCGGCTCGCCGGGCATGAGGCGCAGCCCCCAGAGGTCCAGACCACCAAGCGGACCGTCGTGGTCGCGGTGGCGCAGGACTTCGCCGTGTCCGGCGCGGGGAACACTGTCGAGGTCCGGCGGCTGGACGGGGTGACGGTGCGGGGACTGCGCACCGGCGGCCCGGAGATCGAATCGGTCGCGGTGACCCCGGACGGCCGGATCGTCGTCGCCGGCGACGACACCGGAGGAGTCCGGCTGTGGGACAGGGAAGTCGTTTCCCACTACCGGTTCGGCGGCGCGGGCGCGGTCCACGTGGTCGCGGTTTCGGCCGACGGCGAGCGGGTGCTGTCCGGTGAGGGCGAGACTGTCCGGTTGTGGGGGCGCAAGGGCGATCCGGCCCTCGTCTTCCCCGGGCACGCCGGGGTGGTGCGGACACTGGCCTTCAGTCCGGACGGCAAACTGGTGTTCTCGGGCGGTTCCGGCGGCGAGGTCTGTGTCCGCGACATCGACGACCCGGCCGGGTACACCCTCCTCAAGGGACATCGGGGGAACGTCCGCGCGATCGCCTGCACCGCGGGCAACGAGAAGATCGTCACGGTCGGAGACGACCGCACGATCCGGGTGTGGGACCGCTTCGGCAACCAGATCGACGGCACCGGTTTCGTCGAGCCCAAACCGGGGCGGGCGCGGCCGCGGATCACGCCCGACGTCGAAAGCCCGCTCGACCTGATCGGCTTCCAGGACGACGTGCGCACCCTCGCCGCGGTCATCGCCGACCGCGAGACCAGCCCGCCGCTGTGTGTCGCGCTGCTGGGCCCCTGGGGCTCCGGCAAGTCCAGTTTCGTGCGCCAGGTGACGGACCGGGTCGCCGAACTGGCCCGCCGGTCCCGCGGCGACGCCGCCAGCAGCGTGTTCGCCGGTGAGATCCGGCAGATCCGGTTCAACGCCTGGCAGTACCACGACGACCATCTGTGGGTCGGGCTGGTGGACCACCTGTTCCGGAACCTCGGCGCGCCCGAGGCGCACGCGGACGCCGGCGAAGTCCGTGCCGAACGCGAGGAACTGCGGACCCGGCTCGCGAGCCTCCGGGCTGTCAAAGGGGACTCCCCGCTCACCTGGCGCTGGCGGCTCCTGGTGTCCGGGGTGGACCAGGCGGAACGTCGTCGTCGGCGCCTCGCCGTCGCGGGCTACGCGGTGCTGTGGGTACTCGGCGTCGTCGCGGCGATCACCGGCTGGGCCTTGTGGCACAACGCGATCCTCGCCGCGGCGGGTGCCGTCGTCGCGCTCGGCGCCGTGCTGACCCCGGCGCTCACCACGGCCAAGGCGGCGCTCGCCCCGGTGAAGTCCACATTGGACAGATTGCGGCATGACGTCGACAAACGCGCCGAACGGTTCGAGACCGAGGTCCGCGAGACCGAGGAACGGCTCCGGCGGCTGGACGCGGCCACCCGGCTCGGTGACCTGATCGAAGAGGCGAAGACCGGCCGATACGGGGACTACCAAGGGGTTTTCGCCCGTGTCCGGGAAGATCTCGCGGGCCTGAGCGCCGATCTGGTGGACGCGCGGAAGGAATGGCAGCTGGCGGGCGGAAAGGGTGAGCCGCCACTGGAACGGATCGTGCTCTACATCGACGACCTCGACCGCTGCCCGCCGTCGAAGGTGATCGAGGTGCTCGCCGCGGTACACCTGCTGCTGGCCCTGCCCGCGTTCGTCGTGGTGGTGGCCGTCGATCCGAGGTGGCTGCGGCGATGCCTCGACCAGCACCACGAGGAGCTGTTCGGCGCCGGAGAGGAGAGGCGGACCGAGTACCTCGACAAGATCTTCCAGATCGTGTTCGCTCTGCGCCCCATGGGAGCCGCGGCGGACGAACTGATCGATGTCCTGATGCCGATCGAAGGACGGGAGCCGTCGGCGCGCGGGCACGAAGAATGGGCCGAGGACGGCTTCGAACGCGGGGAACGCGAGGAACCGGTGCGGGTCCTCGTCGAGGACACGGCCCCGCCGACGTTCTACAACATGCGGCCCGACCGGTTGCGGCTCACCGAGGTCGAACGCGATTTCGTCCACGTTCTCCGGAAAAGACTGAACACACCGCGCGAGATCCGGAAACTGGTCAACCTGTACCGGCTCGTGCGCATCGGCATTCCCGACGCGGAACTGGCGCGGTTCGTCGGCGGCCCGTATCGGGCGGTGCTCGTCCTGCTGGCGCTCTTGGTCGCCGATCCGGGCGCCGCGCGCTCGACCTTCGTCGCGCTTTCCGGCGGCGAATCGCCGCGGGAAGCCTTTCCACCTGAATGGCGGCTAGACGTCGAATCCTTCGATGATCTACAGGTCTATCGGAATTGGGTGGGTACCCTCGCCCGCTTCAGTTTCGAAACCTGTGATCTCGTGACCGAGGAAACGGAACCGGGAACCACGTTGTAGCTACACTTGCCCGCTATAACGGCAAGGGGGCGGCGTATGCGGAGATCAGGCTGGCTTTCGCTCGTCTTCGGCGCGCTCGTCGGGACGCTCGTGATCGTCCTGCTCGCGACCACGGTCACCGCGCCTTCGAACGCGGCCAGGGCCGACTGCGTCCGGCTGGTCACCAGTTCTTCCACGGAGAAGGGCGACCTGATCGCCGAACTGGCCGAGCGGTACAACAACACCGGCCGGACGTTCGACGGCGGCCGGTGCGCGAAGGTCGAAGCGTTCAAGAAGACCTCGGGGGCCACGCTCGACCTCATCGCCGACGGCTGGAACGACATCGACGATCACCAGCCCGAGCCCCAGGCCTGGCTGCCGAGTTCGTCGCTCTGGCTCGATCTGCTGCGCCAGCGCGGAAAGGGCGAGCGGATCAAGGTCGGGCCGAAGACCTCGCTCGCGACCAGCCCGATGGTGATGGCGATGCCGGAGCCGATGGCCGCGGCGATGGGCTGGCCGGAGAAGAACATCGGCTGGAGTGACGTGCTGGAGGTGAACCAGAACGGCGGCTGGGCTTCGAAAGGCGCGGCGAACGCCCCCTGGGGGAACTTCACGCTGGGCAAGGACAACCCGCGGCGGTCGACGTCCGGGCTCGCCGCGACCATCGCGACCTACTACGCGGCGACGGGCGGCGACTACGCCAAGATCGACACGACGGAGGCCGTCCGGTTCGTCCGCGGCATCGAGGCGTCGGTCGCCTACTACAGCGACGATTCGGTGTCCTTCTTGAAGACGCTGTACGAAGAGGACCGCAAGAAGCCCACGCCCTACATCAGCGCGATGGCGATGCAGGAACAGATGGTCTACCTCTACAACCGCGGCGTGCCGACCGGGGACCCCGCGCAGCTGAACGGGAACCCCGTCGCGCCGGTGCGCCCGCTGGTCGCGGTCCACCCCAAGGAAGGGACGATGCTGATCGACCATCCTTTCCTGACCACCGCGAGCGCTTCGCCGGAGCAACAGGCGGCGGCGAAGGACTTCTACGACTTCCTGCGGGAACCCGGCCAGCAGAACCGGTTCCGCGACCTCGGGTTCCGTGACCCCGACGGCAACGGGAACCCGGACCTGGCCAAGGTCGTGCGCACCCAGGGCGCCCGGGAAACCCCGAAGATCGAGACCCCCACCGGCGAGCAGATCCAGAAGATGCTGGACGGCTGGGAGTACACGCAACGGCGCGGCCGGATCCTGCTGGTGCTGGACCTGTCGGGATCGATGGGCGAGCCGTTCGACAAGAACCGCAAGGACAAACCGTACTCCGAGCGCCGGATCGACCTGCTGAAACCCGCGATCAAGAAACAACTCGAGTACCTGCATCCCGAAGACGAGGTCGGGCTGTGGACGTTCTCGAACAAGTACGAGGAGAAAGTGCCGATCGGCAAGGTGAAGGACGTCCGGGGCCCGATGATCGACCTGGTCGAGAACCTGACCCCCAAGGGGGACACGGCGCTCTACGACACCGTGGTGAAAGCCAACGACGAGATGCGGCGGACGTTCGACCCGAACGTCATCAACGCCATCGTCTTCCTGACCGACGGCGAGAACACCGGTGTCGGGACCACCAAGGAGCAGGCGCTCCAGGCCGTCGACGCCGAACGGCTGGACAACTCCGTCCGGATCTTCACCATGGCCTACGGCGCGCAGGCGGACAGTCGCGTTCTCGACGAGATCGCGCAGAAGTCCAAGGCCCGCAGCTATCAGGCCGTCGACCCGCAGGGCATCGACAAGATGTTCGTCAACGTCTTCAGTAACTTCTGACATGGCCGAGCACGACAACCGCCCGTTCCACGTCGTCGCCTGCGTCCTCGCGCTGATCGCCGGGCTGATCGGCCGCGCGGTGACCTATCCGCATCCGGCGGCCTGGCTCTTCGGCGCCGTCGCCGTCTTCGCCGTGCTGCTTCCCGCCGAAGTCGCGTTCTTCGTGTTGAACGGCAAGCGATCGAAGCCGGCGAGGGAGGTCCGCGCGCCGGAACCCGCGGCCGTCTATGACCACTTCAGCCTGCTCGGGCGGGCGCTGACGGCCATCGAAACGGTGCAGCCAGGCGAATCGGAGCTTTCGGGGGCCCTCCGGAAGGCGGTCGCGAGGCTCGAAAGCCGTCGGAGTGAGAACGGGTCCGAGGTCCTCGAACTGCGGGTGACGGTGAAGCAGACCACCGAAAAGCTGGAGCGACACGCGCGAGATGAGAACCCGGATCCGGTGATGCTCGTCGAGCGGATGAGGGTGTATCGGGAAACACTCGAAGAGGCCATCGCAGTGGTCGAACCACGCTGAGTGTTCAGTGCCGAACAGACTACGGCCGTGCGTCATGCTGATCTGACAGTATGCCGTTGATCGGGCGCCGGGTTGTCGAGGGCGTGGAACATGTGGTCGTACCGGTGGAGCACCGGTTCAGCCTGGAGGAAGCCGTGCTGGCGGTGATGGCCGCCAAGAGCACCGTGCGGCCCGCTCCAGGAATCAAGGTCGCTCCGCTGAAGGTGTCAGAGGTACGGTCAGCGCTGCTCTATGCGGCGAAGCACGCCGATAGGCGACACCAGATCGTGGACAGCTATTTCGTCGAGGCCGAAGACGGACCGTTGCACCGGCTGGCCGAGTGGATCAGGTTGGAGCTGGTCCGGCTGGGCATCTTCACCACCCATGACGGTTCCGCCGCCGGATCGGGTGGCCGATTCGGTTACTCTCCGCGATAGGTGTTCACGACTGCCTGGGAGGGTGTTTCGTGGGTTTGGGCCCGGAGGCCGCCGAAGAGAGAGAACGTCCGTTCCTGGAGCGGCTGGACGAACCCGTCCGCGCCCGGTTGCTGGAGATGGGTACCCCGCAGACCTACGACAGCAGACAGGCGCTGATGCGGGCGGGCGAGCCCGGCGACTTCGTCATGCTCTTGAGGCACGGTTATGTGAAGGTGACCAGCGCCGACCGGATGGGTGCGACGGTCATCCTCGACGTCGGCGTGCCCGGCGATCTGCACGGCGAGATAGCGGTGATCGCGGGCGGCATCCGGATGGCCGACGTCGTCGCCATCGAGGAAGTGCACGTCCGGCGCATCGCGGCGAGCGAGTTCAACCGGTTCCTGCTGGATCATCCGGCGGCGATGCGGGAGGTGCTCGTCAGCGTCGCCCGCCGGTTCGTGCTCGCCCAGCGCCAGCGGACGCAGTCCTGGAAACCGCAGGCGGTGGCGCGGGTCGCGACGAGACTGGACTACCTCGTCGACGTCTGTGGCATCCGGACACCCGCCGGCTGGCGGATCGGGATCCCGCTGAGCCAGGACGAACTCGCCCAGTTCATCCCGATGGGCCGGACCATGGTCGCGCAGGCTCTGGACAAGCTCCGGAAGGCGGGAGTCGTGGCCAGTTCGCGCCGTGCGATCACCGTCATCGACCGCGAGGCATTGCGCGTGATCACGGAAAAAGGTGTGACTTAGCTCACTGGCGTTGACCAGCGCGGGGTCAGGTTTTGTTCGGTTCCGAACAGAACTTCCGGTGAGGAGTGGGAACACTGCTTCCTGCCGCCAGTTTTCACCGATCAGGGGAGGGGTCGCAGAGATGCAGGTGCTGACCTCAGGCCACTACAACGCGCACACCCACGCCGTACTTTCCGTCGACATCGTCGGTTCGTCCAAGGCCAGTGACGACCTGCTGGACCCGATGAAGACCGAGATGGAGACGCTGGTTTCCCGCTCTTTCAACGCGGTGGGACTCGCTCCGGGGGATGCGCGTCACTTCCGGGAGACCGGGGACGGGCTGATGGTCGCCTATCCGGACCACGCCGTCGGCCAGCTCTGCGAGGTCGCGTTCCATCTGGACCATCTGCTCCGGACCCGCAACCGCTACGCCCGCGTCCCGATGCGGGCGCGGGTGGCGGTCCACATGGGACCGATGGCGGACAACCACCGGTACCACCGCACCTACATCACGCTGACCAGGCTGTTGTGCGCCTCGACGTTCAACGACGCCGTCGGCTACTGGTGCCGTTCGGACCCGACGGGCGACAAGTTCGGCGCCGGGATGATCGTCTCGCAATCCGTGTGGCGCAACGTGGTCGAGCCGTTCGGGGTCGCGCTGGTCCCGCCCGCGCGCTGCGCCCGGATCAGCGTCACGACCCCGGACTTCGCGGACAGCGCGTGGATCCACTTGCCCGGCCTGGACGCCGAAGCGGTCCTCGCCGAACTGAACCCCGCTGTCGCGGTGCCGCTCGTGTTCAACCGGGTGAGCCGGTTGTCGACGACGGCCTGACCCACAGACCGGGCGGTCCGGTTTCCAGGGAGGGAAAGCCGTATCGCTCGCCGGTTTCTGGCCCGGTACCCCTACGCCGGGCCAGGAACCGGACCCCCGGCGCGGGGGTGGGGGCGCGGGTCATCCCCACCGCGCCCCCACGCAGCGCTTCCGCCTACTGGCGGCAGCGCTTACCGCTGTTGACGCACTTCACCAGCTGGTTCATCAGCCGCTGCGACATGACGTTCGCGAAGTCGTCGTGATCGGAGCGCGGGTTGTGTTTCTCCTGCGCGAAAGCGTCGACCGCGTACTGTCCGGCCGCCTGGATGTCCGGCGGGATGTTGTACACCAGCGTGATCCGCAGCTGCGGCACGTTCCTGAAGCCGCGCGGGCATTTCCCGTCGCGGTCGGAGAACACGATATGCGTGCGGTGGTTCGCGCTGTCGGTGTTCTTCCCGTCCCAGCAGTTCGGGAACGCGTGGATCCGGGCGATCTTGCTGCCCTGCGGGCAGATCGGGTAGAGCTCGGTGAGCCGGTCCTCGAAGCCGGTGCAGGTCCAGCTGGGCCGGGCGTTGGCCGGGCCGTTGGTGCTCTGCTTGGCGTCGCCGTAGAGCACGCGCAGGAACTTCGGCATCGCGACGACGCGGCGGGCGCCGCCGCTGGTGAAGGTCAGGTCCGCCTTCTCGGGGCGCTGGATCTCGCCCTCGTTGTCGCCGATCTCGTTGTTGCCGTCGACGCCGGGCAGGTCGGCGGCCTTGCCGTCGGACTTCTTCTTCTCGGCGTCGCCGGCACCGGCGGCGTTGACGTTGCTGTTCTGGCCGCCGTTGTCGAGGCCGCCTTCGCCGTTCTGCTTCACCGCGCAGCCGGCGAGCTGGTCTTCGTTCTTCTCGACCTGCTTGCCCGCCTGCTTCATCGTGTCGCTGATCTTCTTGATCGACGGCTTTCGCTTGTTCTTCAGCTCGTCGAGCACCTGGCCCGCTTGTTTTCCTTGCGCCAGCTGGTTGTTCGCGTTGTCGGAATCCTTGTCGAGCTTGTCGAGGTTCTCGTCGACCGCGGGCGTGGCCTGGTCGGGAACGTCACTGAGCTCACTGAGTTCGCTGGCGACGTCGGGGCAGTCGACCTGGGCGCCCGCCTCGTCCTTGGCCGCGTCGACGCGGTCGGCGGCGAGTTTCTCGTCGTTCGCCGCCGCGTTCTCTTCCTCTTCCTCGGTGTCGATCCGGATGACCGGCCAGAAGTAGGCCGACTTGTCCCCGTTCTTGCAGGTGGTGCCCGCGCGCAGCAGGCTCTTGTTGTTCGAGTCGGCGTTGGTCGAGAGATTCCCGACGTAGTCGTGGAGGTGCTCGGCTCCATTGCGGACGCCGGGCTGCGCGATGAAGTTGTCGCCGTTGAAATGGCCGTTCTCGTTGCGGCCGCAGTCCACGGTGAACGTCCCTCGGGCGCCTCGTTTCGCGAGGTCGAGGTTGACGTTGTTGCCGCGGGGGACCTTCTTGATGTCGATGAAGAACGACTTGTCCGCGCCGTCCGCCCTTGCCGAGTCGGGGGTTCCGGTCGTGTTGACCACGACGATCCCGCCGACGGCGAGGGAGAGCGCGATGGCGCCGGTGGCGATCTTGGTGCGACGCGCCATGCGGTGGCGTCCGGCGGTTCTTTGGTTACGGGGCATGAACTTGTTCACCTCGTTCGGTGTCGTTGCGCGAGGCCCGGGGGATGCGACGCCGGCAGCGCCGGCGTCACTGACTCCGCGTTGGCTGAAACGGCCCCGAAACAAGGTCGGTTCAAAAAGCGATCTTGCCGTTATCTTTTCGTTATATTAATCTTTCCTCTGGACGCGGGAAGGCCCGGCCTCGGGGCAGTCGAGGCCGGGCCGGATTCCCACTGGTCAGGCGTCCACCTTGTCCTTGGGCTCCGCCTCGGTGGCGGTGGGACGGGCAGGCAGGAAGCGCTTGATCAACGGGAAGAACAGGATCACCAGGATGATCACGTAGACCACGATCGCGAACGGGGTGTTGAACAAGCCGCCCAGGCTGCCGTCACTCAGTTGCAGCGCGCGCCGCATCTGCTGTTCGGCGGCCGGGCCGAGGATGACGCCGATGATCGCGGGCAGCACCGGGAGCCCGTAGCGGCGCATCGCGAACCCGATCAGGCCGATCACGAACATCACCAGCAGGTCGAAGATGTCCGCGTTGACCGCGTACGCGCCGACACTGGCGAAGAACAGGATGCCCGCGTAGAGGTACGGCCGCGGGATCCGCAGCAGCTTCGCCCACAGGGGCGCCAGTGGCAGGTTCAGCACCAGCAGCAGCGTCAGGCCGACGAACAGCGAGGCGATCAGGCCCCACACCAGCGAAGACTCCCGTTCGAACAGCAGCGGTCCCGGCTGGATGCCGTACTGCTGGAACGCCGCCAGCATCACGGCCGCGACCGCGGTGGTCGGCAGGCCGAGCGTCAGCATCGAGACCAGCGTCCCCGCGGCCGACGCGGACGCCGTCGCTTCCGGGCCCGCGACGCCTTCGATGGCGCCCTTGCCGAACTCGTCCTTGTGCTTCGAGAGCCGCTTTTCCGTGACGTACGAGAGGAACGTCGGGATCTCCGCACCACCCGCGGGCACCGCGCCGAACGGGAACCCGATGAGCGGTCCGCGCAGCCACGGCTTCCAGGTCCGCTTCAGATCGGCGCGCGAGAGCCACGGCCTGCCGACCGGGATCGGCTTGAACGCGTTGCGCCGCAGATGCGCGGCGACCCACAGCGACTCACCGACCGCGAACAGCGCGACCGCCACGATCACCACGTCGATGCCGTCGGCCAAGTGCAGTGAGCCGAAGGTCAGCCGCTGCTGGCCGGTCATCTCGTCCAGGCCGACCAGGCCGATGGTGAGCCCGATCAGCAGCGACGCGACGCCGCGGATGCGGGAACTGCCGAGCACCGAGGTGACCGCGATGAACGCCAGCACCATGATCGCGAACAGGTCCGGCGCGCCGATGTCGACGGCGTGCTTCGCGATCACCGGGGCCAGGATGACCAGCGCGATCGTGCCGAGGATGCCGCCGACGAAATGCCCGATCGCGGCCGCCGCAAGCGCTTGCGCGCCGCGACCCTTGCGGGCCATCGGGTTGCCGTCGATGGCCGCGACCACGGCCGCGCTCTCGCCCGGGGTGTTCAGCAGGATCGACGTCGTCGAGCCGCCGAACATCCCGCCGTAGTAGATGCCGGCGAACATGATGAACGCGCCGGTGGGCTCCAGGCCGTAGGTCACCGGGAGCAGCAGGGCCACCGCCATGGCCGGGCCGATGCCCGGCAGCACGCCGATCGCGGTGCCGAGCAGGACCCCGATCGCCGCCATCGCGATATGCGTCGGGGTCAGCGCGGTGCCGAAGCCGTCGATGAGTTGCTGGAACATCAGAACACCTCCATCAACGGGCCACCGGGGAGCGGGACACCGAGCAGGTTGTTGAAGACCAGGAAGGTCACGACGGACATGCCCGCCGCGATCAGCGGGTCACGCACCAGGTTGCGGCTGCCGAGCGCGTACGCCGCGCCCCAGAACAGGATCGCGCCCGAGATCGGGAACCCGACCAGGCCGATCAGCGCCGCGTTGGCGAGGAACGCGCCGCACAGCAACAGGACCGTGCGCAGGTCGGCGGGCTCGGTGAGGTCGATGTCCTCGCCGCCCTCGGCCTCGCCCTTGCCGCCGCGCAGCACGTCGCGCGCCAGCAGCACGGCGACGAGCAGCAGCAGGGAGCCGACCAGGATCGGCACAGCCTTCGGCCCCACCGGCCCGCGCTGGGCGAAGTCGGTGGGGATGCTCAGCGCGTCGGTGAGCACCAGTACGCCGAGCGCCAGGAGCCCGACGCTCACCCCGAGTTCGGAGCGCTCCTTCAGCCACGTGGTCGTCATGCGAGACCCAGTCATGCCAGACCCAGCTCTTTCAGCACCGTTGCCACTCGCGTGTTCTCCTCTTTGAGAAACGAACCGAACTGCTCGCCGGGGGCGAACGCCCCGGTCCATCCGTTGCGCTGCAAGGCTTCCTGCCACTGCGGTGTCTTCTGCAGCCGCTCGAACAGGCTGACCAGCTTCGCGCGGTCGGCCTCGGTGATGCCGGGCGGCGCGACGATGCCGCGCCAGTTGGTGAACTTGACGTCCACCCCGGACTCCGAAAGCGTCGGTGCGTCGATCCCGGGGATGCGCTTCTCGCTGGTCACCGCCAGCACCCGGAGCGTGCCCGCCGCGATCTGGTCGCGGTATTCGCCGACGCCCGAGACACCGAACGCGACCTTGCCGCCGAGGACCGACGCGAGCAGTTCGCCGCCGCCGTCGAACTGGACGTAGTTGACCGTCTTGGGCGCGAGCCCGACGGCCTTCGCCATCAGCATCGGCGCCAAATGGTCGGGGCCGCCAGGGGACGAACCGCCGCCGACCTGGACCGCGCCCGGGTCCCTCTTCCACGCTTCGACCAGCTGGCCGATCGTCTGGTAGGGCGAGTCCTTGCCGACCACGACGATGTCCGACTCTTCGATCAGCTTCGCCACCGGCGTGGTGTCGAGCAGCGAAGACGGCGACTTGTTCGTGAACACGCTGCCGACGACGCCGAGTCCCATCGACATGACGAGCTTGCCGTTGCCGCGTTCGGCCACCGTGCGGCCGAGGCCGACCGTGCCACCGGCGCCGGGGAGGTTGAACACCTCCGCGTTGCCGAGGAGGTCGGCGTCTTCCATCGCCTTGGTCGCCGTGCGGGCCGTGATGTCGTAACCGCCGCCGGGCGCGTTGGGCACGAGCACCCGCAGCGACCGGATCTGCGAGCCCTCGTCGGCCTCGCTGCCCGGGGTGAGCAACGGTGGCACCAGCAAAACGGCGACGAGCGCCGCCGCGATGGCCAACCAGTTACTGGGCTTCACTGTGATCCCCGCCTCTCTGCCGCGTGGTTGGACATGTTGCACTCGTGTAAACAGAGATGTCCCGCTTGCGGGCCCAATGGTTGTTGTGGTCGTTTTGGTCACGCGGAGGTGGCGATGGGTGCTCGGGGTTCCTTGGCCCGCCAGCTCCTCGCGTGGCAACTGGTAGTCGTCACTTGCCTACTGTGCGCGGTGGGCGTGCTGGCCGTCACCCAGGCGGGGAACAACTTCCGCACCACCGAGGGACGCCGGGTGCTCTCGGTCGCGGAGACCGTCGCCGCGCAGGGCGTCGTCGGCGACCTCGAAAACGGCCCGTTCGAACTCAACGCGCCCGCGGAGACCGCGCGGAGCCTCTCCGGGGTCGATTTCGTCGTCATCGCCGACGCCCAGCGCTCTGTGCTCGCTTCGCCGTATCCGGATCAGCTCCGGACCACGCTCGACATCGGCGAGAGCACCGTCCTTTCCGGACGGTCGTGGGTCGGCGAACTCGACGGTTCGATCGTGGCGCATGTCCCGGTGCTCGACGAAAAGGGCGGCACGGTGGTCCGCATGGTCGCGGCCGGCTCGAAGTCGCCCGGCTTCTTCGCCGGTTTCCTCGACTCGCCGGACAACGCGCTGCGCGTCCTGGGTGTCGCGCTGGTGATCGGCGTGAGCGGTTCGCTGCTGCTGGCGCGGCGGGTGAAGAACCAGACGCTCGGCCTGGAGCCGCACGAGATCACCGCGCTGGTGGAGAACCGGGAAGCGCTCCTTCACGGCATCAAGGAGGGCGTCGTCGGGCTGGATCCGCAGCACCGGATCACCCTGGTGAACGATCACGCCCGCGAACTGCTGGCCCTGCCCGACGACGCCGTCGGCCGGTCGGTCGAAGACCTCGACCTCAACGAGCGGATCCGCGACCTGCTCACCGGCCGCGCGACCGGCGCCGACCAGATCGTGCTGCGGCAAGGGAAGGTGCTGACCCTGAACCGGATGCCGATCGACGTGCGGGGCGCCGTCGTCACCTTGCGCGACCGCACCGATCTGATGACCCTGCGGGACGAACTCGACGCCAGCAGGCACGCCACCGATACGTTGCGGGCGCAGGCGCACGAGTTCAGCAACCGGCTGCACACCATCTCCGGGCTGCTGGAACTCGGGGAATACGACGAGGTGCGCGGCTACGTCAGCCGGATCAGCTCGGCGCAGGGCGAGTGGCGCGCGGAGGTCGGTTCGCGGATCGGCGATCCGGCGGTGGCGGCGCTGCTGATCGCGAAGGCGTCGCTGGCCGCGGAACGCGGGGTCGGGCTGCGCATGGCGCCGGACAGCGAACTGGACCGGGTCGAGGATGCCCTCTCCACGGATTTGGTGACCGTGCTGGGAAATCTGGTCGACAACGCGCTGGACGCCTTGAGCTCGACCAAACAGCGTGGCGAGCAGGGCTGGATCGAGGTCGGTGTATGGCAGGAGGAGGACGAAGTGCGGGTGGAGGTCCGCGATTCCGGTCCGGGAGTCGCTCCGGAGATCGCGGAAGAGGTGTTCAAGCACGGCTTCACCACGAAGGCCGCGGCGCACGGGCAGCGTGGTCTCGGGCTCGCGCTGATCCGGCAGGCGTGCGTCCGGCGGGGCGGCTCCGTCGAGGTGCACAACTCCGGTGGCGCGGTGTTCACGGCGAGGTTGCCGCGATGATCCGGGTGCTCGTCGTCGACGACGATTTCATGGTCGCGAAAGTCCACAGTGGATACGTCACGCGCACGGAGGGGTTCGCCGTGGTCGGGGTCGCGCACACCGGCGCCGACGCGATCCGCCTGGCGCGGGAGCTGAAGCCGGATCTGGTGCTGCTGGACGTCTACCTCCCCGATCTCGACGGGCTTTCCGTGCTGCGGGAGCTGCGCGCCACCGAGGACGTCGACGTCATCCTGATCACCGCCGCGACCGACGTGGAAACCGTGCGGCAGGCGATGCGGGGCGGGGTCCTGCACTACCTGATCAAGCCGTTCGAGTACGCGTCGCTGCGTGATCAGCTCACCCATTTCGCGTCGCTGCACCGGCGGCTGGACAGGCTGGCCGAAGCCGGGCAGGCCGACGTCGACCAGGTCTTCGGCGCACGGCCGAGCGCGAAACCCGTGCTGCCCAAGGGACTCACCGCCGAGACCGCGCGGCTGGTGGAGACCGCGCTGCGCGGCGCGCCGGGCGGGATGTCCGCGAGCGAATGCGCCGAGGCGACCGGCGTCGCCCGGGTGAGCGCGCGCCGGTACCTCGAGCATTTCGTGGCGACGGGGAAGGCCGAGGTGACCCTCAAGTACGGCGGGACCGGCCGGCCCGAACGGCGGTACGTGTGGAGCTGACGGGGGGCAGCAGGTCCTCGTCAGCGGCGCGGAGACGGGCCAGCGGGCCGGTGATCGCGGTGGTGACGACGGCGATCAGCACGATGATCGTGTAGCCGAGCGGGGTGATCAGGCCGTGCTGCAGGCCGACGTTGGCGATGACCAGTTCGGTGATCCCGCGGCAGTTCATCAGCGCGCCGAGCCGCAGCGCCTGGCGCCCGCCCTTGCCGGCCAGGGTCGCCGCCCCGGCGGTGCCGGCGAACTTCGAGAGCATGGCGACGGCCAGCCCCGCCACCAGCAGCGGCCAGCCCGCCTGGCCACCGAAGGCGGCGAAGTTCGCTTTCTGGCCCACACTGGCGAAGAACAGCGGCAGCAGGACCACCACCGCGAAGTCGTTCAGCTTCGCCCCGGCCCGGACGACGACGTCCCGGCCGCGGGGGAGGAGCACCCCGAACAGGAACGCGCCGATGACCGGGTGCAGGCCGATGGCGTCGGTGACGGCGGCGAACGCCACGGCCCCGGTGACCAGGAACGCCGCGATCGCCCGTTCGCCGGTGCCGCGCCTCGCCGCTCGCCGCAGTACGGCCGCCAGCGCGGGCCGGACGAGGGTGAACGAGACGATCAGCAGCACGACCGCGATCAGGCCGCGGACGACGACCGTGCCCGCGTCGCCCGCCCCCGCGGCGGCGAGGACGACAGCCAGGATCGCCCAGGCGAGTCCGTCCCCGATCGACGCGACCGCGAGCGCGAGGGTGCCGGTCGGCGACCCCTCGACACGGTGATCGGTCAGGATCCGCGCGAGGACCGGCATCGCGGTGATCGAGATCGCGAGCCCGAAGAACACCAGGTACGCCGCGAACGGGACGCCCGGTGGCGCGAACCACTCGCCCACCGAGGCGGCGAAACCGAAGCCCGCCGCGAACGGCACGGCGATCGTGCCCGCCACGATCAGGCCGATGCCGCGCCGGTCGCCGTCGAGCAGATCGGTCCGGAGTTCGCTGCCGAGCAGCAGCATGAACACGACGAGCCCGAGCTGCCCGGCGAGGTCGATCGTGGTGAGCAGGGCGGGGGTGAACAGCGCGTGGTGCGCGCCGGGGGCGACCGCGCCCAGCAGCGACGGGCCGAGGAGCAGCGCCCCGGCCAGTTCCCCGACCACCGGCGGCTGGCGCAGCCTGCCGCACAGCGCGCCTGCCAGGTGACAGACACAGAGCACGAGGGCCACCACGAGGAGGAACCGGGTGAGCTGCTCGAAGGCGGGCATGGTTCCTCTTTCCGTGCGATGGGCTGGGAGGGCAGGGCGTCGGGCAAGTCGCGGTGAGCGAAGACGGAACTCGCGTGATCAGAGAGGTAACTCGCGTGATCAGGCGGCGAACATGGTGAACGGCGTCCGATCACGCGAGTTACCTCTCTGATCACGCGTGATCGCCGCCTGATCACGCGTGATCGCCTGTCTCGCCCGAACACGCCCTGGTCTTCGGACGGGTCAGGCGGTGACGATCAGCGCGCTGTTGAAGCCGCCGTGCCCGCGGGCGAGCACCAGGGCCGTCCGCAGCGAGGCCTCCCGAGGCTGGTCCAGCACCAGGTCCAGCTCCGCGGCGTACGACGACTGTCCGATGTGGATGGTCGGGGGGATCGCCGAGTCGCGCAGCGAAAGCAGCGCCGCCGCGACGTCGAGTGGCGCACCGCCTGCCGAAAGGCGTCCGGTCATCGTCTTCGGCGCGGTCACCGGGACACCGCGGGCGCCGAACACGGCGGCGAGGACGGCGGCCTCTTCGGCGTCCTGGGCGGGGACGCCGCTCGCGTCCGCGAACACGACGTCGACGTCCGCCGCGGTGAGCCGGGCGTCGTCGAGGGCCAGTTCGATCGCGCGCCGCAGGGCCGGCGGGCGGCCGGAACCGGGCCGCGGATCGAACGTCGAGGCGTGGCCCGCGATGGCGCCGTACCGGTGTTCGGCACCGCGCTCTGCCGCCTGCGCCGGATCCTCCAGCACCAGCAGTGCCCCGCCTTCGCCGGGGACGCTGCCCGAAGCGGCCGCGTCGAACGGCAGGAACGCCCGCGCCGGATCCGGTTCCGGGCTCATCGTCCCGCTGCGGGTCAGGCACAGCCACGACCACGGGCACAGCGAGCCGTCGACCCCGCCGGACAGCATCACCGGGGTGCCGGAGCGGACGGTGCGCCGCGCCTTCGCGAGCGCGTCCAGGCCACCCGCCTGCTCGGCGACCAGCGCGGAGCCGGGCCCGCGCATCCCGTGCCGGATGGAGATCTGCCCGGTGTTCACCGGATAGAACCAGGCGAACGACTGGTACGCGCTGACGTGGGAGCCGCCCTTGCTCCACAACGCTTCCAGTTCGCGCTGGCCGAATTCGAAGCCACCGGCCGAGGCGGCGGTGACCACGCCGCAGGCGAACTCCGGCATGCCCGCCGGACTCACCCCGGCGTCGGCCAGCGCCTCCTCGGCGGCCACCAGCGCGAGCCTGGTCATGTGATCGGTCTGTGGCAGGAGACGGCTCGGCAGGTGGTCCTTGGGCTCGAAGTTCACCTCGCCCGCCACATGCGCCCGATAGCCCGACGTGTCGAACCGGCTCACCGGGGCCAGGCCGCTGCGGCCGGCGAGGGTCGCCGCCCAGAACTCCTTCACCCCCCAGCCGTTCGGCGCCACCACGCCGATTCCGGTCACCACAACGGGGTCACGTTCGTCCTCACCCGGCACCGGGGGCGTCCTTTCTCTCGTCCTGCACGGAAGTTCAGTGGTTCTTGACGAAGTCCCAGAGGGACTCGGCGAGGTAGGCGACCATCTCCGGGGTGAGGACCGGGTGCACGCCCACCCAGAAGGTCCGCTCGGTGACGATGTCCGAAGTGGACAGATCGCCGACCACCCGGTGCGGCTTGTCTTCGTACGCCGGATGCCGGGTCAGGTTCCCGGCGAAGAACTGGCGCGTGCCGATCCGGCGGGAATCGAGGAACCGCACCAGTTCGAGCCTGCTGAAGGGCGCGTCAGGCTGCACGGTGATCGCGAAGCCGAACCAGCTCGGGTCGCTGTCCGGCGTCGGGCTCGGCAGGAGCAGGTTCGGGATGTCTTCGAGCGCGTCACGCAGCAGACGCCAGTTGTGCCGCCGCGCCTCGGCGAACGCGGGCAGCTTCGGGAGCTGGGTCAGCCCGAGCGCGGCCTGGAGATCGGTCGACTTCAGGTTGTACCCCACGTGCGAGTAGGTGTACTTGTGGTCGTAGCCGAGCGGCAGGGTGCCGAGCTGGTAGGTGAACCGCTTGTGGCAGGTGTCGTCCTCGCCGGGCAGGCACCAGCAATCCCGCCCCCAGTCCCGCATCGACTCCACCACGCGGCCCAGCACCAGGTTGTCGGTGGCGACACCGCCGCCTTCGCCGGTGGTGATGTGGTGCGCGGGGTAGAAGCTGACCGTGGCCAGGTCGCCGAAGGTACCGGTGGCCTTGCCGCGATAGGTCGAACCGAACGCGTCGCAGTTGTCCTCGATGAGGAAGAGGTCGTTGTCTTCGGCGATCTTGGCGATTTCCTCGGCGGCGAAAGGGTTTCCGAGCGCGTGCGCGAGCATGATCGCCTTGGTGCGCGGGCCGATGGCTTCGGCGATCCGCTCCGGGGTGGGGTTGTAGGTCCCCAGTTCGGTGTCGACGAACACCGGGACGAGCCCGTTCTGCAGGATCGGGTTCACCGTGGTGGGGAACCCGGCCGCGGCGGTGATCACCTCGTCGCCGGGCCGCAGCGCGCGGTCGCCCAGCCGCGGTGAGGTCAGCGTCGACAGCGCGAGCAGGTTCGCCGAGGAACCGGAGTTCGTCAGATAAGCCTTGCGCCGCCCCATGGATCGCGCGAACTGACGCTCGAATCGCGTGGCGATGGCGCCGGAGGTGATCCGCAGATCCAGCGCCGCGGCCACCAGCGCGACCCGGTCCTCCTCGTCCAGCACCGCACCCGCCGGGTTGATCGGGGTGACCCCCGGCACGAACGTCGCGGCTTGGCGTTGTTCGGTGTGGTAGCTGCGGACCTGATCGAGGATCTGACGGCCTAGCTCGCTCATGCCATGCCCTTTCTCGCTCCGGGTGCGGGCTTCCCGGCAGACGATGCGGCGCCGGGTTCGAGCGTGGATCCAGCCGCCGCGCTCCATCCGCGCTCGACGCGGCGGGCCGAGCATTCATCGCGTCCCGAGCCGAATTCTGAGGAGTGGCGCCATGAAAGCACTCGTGCTGGCCGGCGGAACCGGAAGCCGCCTGCACCCGCTGACCTTCTCCCTGCCCAAACAGCTGATCCCGGTGGCGGGGCGGCCGGTGCTCGAACTCTGCCTGGAGAACGTCCGCGAGCTGGGCGTGCGGGAGGTCGGCCTGATCGTCGGCGAGCACGCCGGCCAGATCGCCGACGTGCTCGGGGACGGGTCACGGTTCGGTCTGCGGATCACCTACCTCCACCAGGATCGCCCGGCGGGTCTCGCGCACTGCGTGCTGCTGGCGAGCGATTTCCTCGGTGACGAAGACTTCGTGATGTACCTGGGCGACAACGTGCTCGTCGGTGACGTCACGGCGGCCGCCGAACGGTTCCGCGCCGAGCGCCCCGCGGCCCGGCTGATGGTGGCGAAGGTGAGCCAGCCCAGCTGTTACGGCGTCGCCGAACTCGACGCCGACGACGCGGTGCTTTCGGTGGCGGAGAAGGCCGAGAAACCGCCGAGTGATCTGGCCATCATCGGGGTCTACTTCTTCACCGCCGCGATCATCGAGGCGGCGCGCGGGATCGAGCCCAGCGCGCGGGGAGAACTCGAGATCACCGACGCGATCGCGGCGCTGATCGACGCCGGGCTGCCGGTGGTGGCGAGCCGGTTCTCCGGGATGTGGAAGGACACCGGCACCGTCGAAGAACTGCTGGAGTGCAACCGTTCCCTGCTTTCGGAGCTGCCCAGCCGGGTCGACGGCGAGGTCGACGCCGAGAGCGTGCTGCGCGGGACGGTGGTCGTCGAGGCGGGCGCCAGCGTGGTGCGGTCGACGATCCAGGGGCCCGCCCTCATCGGGGCCGGAAGCCGGGTCACCGACAGCCGGATCGGCCCGTCGGTCTCGATCGGTCAGGACTGCGTCCTGACCGGCGCGGGCGTGACGGACTCGATCGTCATGGCCGGCGCGACCGTCCGCGGGCTCGCCGAGGTGACCGGCTCGCTGATCGGCCGGGAGTCCGAATTGGACAGTACTTCGGCACCGTCGACACATCGGCTGCTGCTCGGCGACCGGTCCCGGCTCGGCCTGACCGCGGGACCGGCTCGATGACCGCGATCCGGAGCGAGACGATCGCCGAGCGGTTCACGCGGTCGGCCGAAGCCACCGACAGCCCGGTCTCGCCGAACGCCGATTTCGCGGCCTGGTTCGCGGCCCGGTCGGCCGCGCACTCCTATACCGTCGAGCGGGTGCCGCTGACGGAACTGCCCGGCTGGGGGTTCGAGCCGGGGACCGGCGACCTGCGGCACACCAGCGGCCGGTTCTTCGGGTTCACCGGCGTGCGGGTGCGGACCGGCCGCGGCGACTGGGAGCAGCCGATCATCGACCAGCCGGAGATCGGCATCCTCGGCCTGGTGACCCGGGATTTCGCCGGGATACCGCATTTTCTCGTGCAGGCGAAGATGGAACCGGGGAACACCAACCTCGTCCAGCTTTCGACGACGGTGCAGGCGACGCGCGGCAACTACCTGCGCGCTCATCAGGGACTGCCCACCCCGCATCTGGAGCACTTCCTGCCACCGCGGCCCGGCCGGGCGCTCGTGGACCGGATCCAGGCCGAGCATTCGCAGTGGTTCCTCGGCACGCACAACCGGAACATGGTGGTCGAAACCGGACAGGACGTGCCGATCGGGCCCGACCACCGGTGGCTCACCCTCGGGCAACTCTGGGGCCTTCTCGGCCACGACAACCTGCTCAACTCCGAGACCCGCACGGTGCTTTCGTGCGTTCCCGTCGCCCCTCCGGCCGCGGACACCGGTGACCCGTACCGGGACGCCCTGCGGCGTTCGCTGGCCGGTCCCGGCCTCGACGACGACCTGCTGAGCTGGTTCAACGACGGCAAGGGGGCGCTGGAGCCGGTCGCCAGGCCGTGCGGGCTGGCCGAGGTCGGCGGCTGGCGGCTGTCGGACGGCCGTATCGGCCACGAGAGCGGCCGCCATTTCGAGATCGTGGGGGTCCGGGTCGAGGCGCCGACGCGTGAGGTGACCCGGTGGAGCCAGCCGCTGATCGAGCCGGTCACACCCGGGCTGTACGGCTTGCTGGTCCAGCGGTTCGACGGCGTGCTCCGGGTTTTGACGCACGCCCGCGCCGACGCCGGGTCCTCACGGTTCACCGAATTCGGGCCCACCGTCCAGTGCTGCGACACCGGTGACCGGCCGGTGCCCTTCCGCGCCGAGGTCGCCGCCGAACCGGGGCCGGGCATCGTCCGGCACGACTCGCTGCAGTCCGAGAAGGGCGGCCGGTTCCTGAACGCGGTCAACCGCTACCGCGTCGTCGAACTGCCCGCGGACCGGCCGGTGCCCGTCCCCGACGGCTACCGCTGGCTGAGCCTGCGCCAGGCACTCGACCTGATGGCCCAGCCCGATCAGGTCAACATCCAGGCCCGAACCCTGCTCACCGCGCTGCTGAGCACCTGGTGAAAGGAGAAACGATGTCGTTCACCCCGGCCGAATCGGCCTATCTCGCCGGACAGACCTTCGCCCGGTTGGCGACCGTCGGGCCGGACGGCCCGCACGTCGTTCCCGTCGGGTTCCACCACGACCCCGAGCTCGGCACCATCGACATCACCGGCCGGGACCTCGCGGCGAGCCGCAAGTTCCGTGACGTGCTGCGGGAACCGAGGGTCGCGCTGGTCGTCGACGACGTCCCGCCGGGTTCCCCGCCGTCGCCGCGGGGCCTGGAGATCCGCGGCACGGCGGAGGCACTGGGCGCCGGGGACGACGCGCTGATCCGCGTCCGGCCCCGCCGGGTCGCGGCCTGGGGGATCGACGCCCACTGGAGCGAAGGCGTCCGAAGCCGTGACCTCACCACGAAGGAGCACAGCGCGTGATCGGCGAACTGCCCGCTTTCCCCTGGTCGGCCTTGATGCCCTTGCGCGCGCTCGCGGCGGGTCATCCCGGCGGCATCGTCAATCTGGCGCTCGGCACCCCTGTCGACCCGTCACCCGACGTGGCGCGCGCCGCGCTGGCGGCGGCGGCCGACGCGCCGGGGCACCCGGCGACCGAAGGCACCCCCGAATTCCGGGAGGCGGCCACCCGCTACCTCAAGCGGCGGCTCGGCGCGGAGGTCGCCGAGACGGCCGTGCTGCCCGCCGTCGGCACCAAGGAACTGATCGCCTGGCTGCCGGCCGCGCTCGGCCTCGGCCCCGGCGACACGGTGGCCTACCCGCGGTTGTCCTTCCCCACCTACGACGTCAGCGCCCGGCTCGCCGGGGCGACGCCGCAGGCGGTGGACCTGACCGCGGGGCCGCCCGCGTTCACGCCGAAACTGCTCTGGCTGAACTCGCCGTCCAATCCGGACGGCCGGATCCTCACCGTGGCGGAACTTCGCGAATACGTCGAATGGGGCAGAAAGCACGGCGTACTCGTGGTCAACGACGAGTGCTACATCGAGCACGGGTGGACTGCGGAGCCGGTTTCGATCCTGCACCCCGACGTCAGCGGCCCCGGCCACGAGGGCGTGCTCGCGGTGCACTCGCTGTCCAAGCGGTCGAACATGGCCGGGTACCGGGCCGGTTTCGTGGCGGGTGACGAACGGCTGGTGCGCACGCTGCTCGAAGTGCGACGGCACGCGGGCCTGATCGTGCCCGCGCCGATCGCCGCCGCGATGACCGCCGCGCTGAACGACGACGACCACGTGGCCGGACAACGGCTCCGCTACCTCCGTCGCCGGACACTGCTGCTGGAAGCCCTGCTCGGCCGGGGTTTCCGGGTCGACGGCTCGGCGGGTTCACTGTTCCTCTGGGCGACCGAGGGCAGGCCGTGCTGGGACACCACGCGGGACCTGGCCGAGCTGGGCATCCTGGTGGCGCCGGGGGAGATCTACGGCCCGGCGGGGGAGAAGCACGTCCGGCTGGCGCTCACCGCCACCGACGAACGGATCGAGACGGCGGTGACCCGGTTGCGCCGGTGATCTCCCGCCCGCGGCGGCGATGTTACGATTTTGGCTTCGCTGAGCCGAAATCCGGAGGCATCGAATGCTGCGTGGGCTGCTGCCCGGGACGAGACCGCTGCGCACCTCCAGGGATTTCCGCCTGCTCTGGCTGTCCGGTTTCGTGACGTCGTTCGGGACCGTGCTCACCCTGCTGGCGATCCCGGTGCAGATCAAGGAGCTCACCGGCTCCCCGCTCGCGGTCGGCCTGATGGGCACGGTCGAGCTGGTGCCGATGATCGTCTTCGGGCTCTACGGCGGCGCCCTCGCCGACGCGATCGACCGCCGGCTGATGGTGCTGTTCACCGAAATCGCCCTCGGTCTGCTTTCGGTCGGCCTGCTGCTGAACGTCCTGCTGGACCGGCCGCTGCTCTGGCCGCTCTACGTCGCCGTCGGCGCCGCGGCGGCGGTGGGCGGACTGCAGGGCCCGGCGATGACCGCGATCGTGCCCCGGCTGGTGCCGCCCGAGCAGATGACCGAAGCGCTGGCGCTCAACTCGTTGCGCGCCAACACCTCGGCGATCGGCGGGACCGCGGTGGCCGGCGTGCTGATCTCCGTACTCGGCCTGCGGGCGGCCTATCTGATCGACATTGTCACCTTCGCGCTGTCCGCGCTGCTGATCTTCTGGGTCCGGCCGCAGCCGGTGGGCAAGCACGCGACGCCGCCCTCGCTGCGCGCGATGGCCGAAGGGGTCCGTTACGCGCTCAGCCGTCCCCTGCTGGTCGGCAGCTACCTCGTGGACCTGGTGGCCACGGCGCTCGCGCTGCCGTTCGCGTTGTTCGCCTTCCTGGCCGCCGACATCGGCGCGCCGTGGGTGCTGGGCCTGATGTTCTCCGCGACCGCGGTCGGCGGCCTCGTCGCGGCGGCGACCAGCGGCTGGTCGTCGCGGATCCGGCGGCACGGCATCGCGATGCTCGTCGCGGCGGCCGCCTGGGGCGTGGCGATGATCGGCGTCGGACTGAGCCCGTGGTGGTGGCTGACCCTGGTGATGCTCGCGTTCGGTGGCGCGACCAACTTCGTCGCGGATCTCTTCCGGGGCACGCTGTGGAACCACGTCGTCCCGGACCGGTTGCGCGGCCGCCTCGCCGGCATCGAGATGCTGGTGGGCTCCGCCGGGCCGCAACTGGGCGACCTGCGGGCGGGCCTGTTCGGCAGCCTGTTCGGGATCCGCCGCGCGGTCTGGACCGGCGGGCTGGCCTGTGTGGCGGGCATCGGCCTGGTCGCCACGGGCGCGCGTTCGCTCGTCCGGTACGAGTACCGGCCGGAGGAGTCGACGGCGCCGGTGAACTGACCACAGGCGGAGAGGCCCGAGGGGCGGGCGGCGATCCACCCCCCGGGCGCGGCTCAGGCGGGGACGGGCAGCATGCCCGCGGCCCGCGCCTTGTTCACCGCGTCGATCCGCGAGACCGCGCTCAGCTTCACGAAGATGTTGCGGAGGTGGCGTTTCACCGTGCCGATGGTAATGAGGAGCCGGCTCGCGATCTCGGCGTTGCTCAGCGCCTCGGCGACCAGCAGGATGATCTCCCGCTCCCGGCTCGAAAGTCCCAGCTCACGGGGGCGCACGATGGACGCGATCCCGACCCGTGAGGTCACGATGAACACCAGTTCGTGGTCTCCGCTCACGCCGCGGACCACGGAGACCAGATGCTCTCCCGAAACGTCTTTCGGGAGGTACGCGCTGACGCCGGAGCCGAGGAAGGCTTCCGCGGAGCCGGGCTGTTCGCCCTGGCTGAGCACCACCACGCGATAGCCGGGGCGCTGGCGGAACAGCCGCGCGAGACCCGCCGCCGGCGTCCGCTTCGGGGCCGCCTCCTCCATTCCGTACAGCACGACGTCGACAGGCTGGCGGTGCAGCACTTCGATCGCCTGGTCCACGCTGCCCACGGCGGCGCAGACGGCGAAGTTCTCCTCGGCGGCGAGGAAGGATTGCAGACCCATCCGGAAGACTGGGTTCGGCTCGACGACCAGGATCCTCGTGGCGTTGTTTGCGTACGGCAAAACATCTCCTTCCGGTCAGGAACGAACACGCGGAGTCACTGTCGTGCCTGTCGGAAGGAATTCTTTCGGTGACGAAGCATTTCGCCCCGTACACCTTTTGTTCTGGTTGTTCGAAACCGGATCAACCATTCTCGGAAAATGGTGTGATCGCAATTTGTAACCCCCAAGCAATACCTTCGTCCCCAGGAACAACTCCCCGTGTACGCGTTTCTATCGAGCGCCTCGGGGGGCTCGTAGCTGAGGTTAACGACTCGCCGAAGCCTTGGAATCGTCCATTGAGGTGACCCGTCGGGCCGCCGCGAGTAATCGTCCTCAAGTGGACAAAGAGGACGAGTATCGCTATATGGTCGCCGTATTCCGGGTAGTAAATGACTGAGTAATGTAGCCTTTACCCGGCAGTGCGGACGCTGGGATTCATCCTCTTGCCCGACGATTAATCACGAATGTGATCCGGAGTCGAACGAGTGCCGAGAGTGATAGTCGAATGGGGTTTCGGCCGCTTTTCGCCCTACTTCGGCGAACGGTCTATCGGCGTCGCAAAGTATAGCACGCGAATTATCCTTGTCGATCGCCTCGGATTCCGCTAAGAGGGCCCGTCATTGCTCCGGGGCGGGATCAGCACCGAGCGGCGGACGGCGTCCATCCGCGAGGCCGCGCCCAGTTTGGCGACGATGTTGTGCACATGCCGTTTGACGGTGCCGTCGCTCAGCTGCAGCGTCCTGGCGATCTGCCGGTTCGTCAGCGAGCGGGCCATGAGCCGGACGACCTCCTGCTCACGCGGGGAGAGCACGGTGCGTTCGCTGGTGAGCAGTGCGGGGAGCGCCGACTGGGGTGCCGAGACGAAGATCCATTCGTCGTTCTGCCCGATCTCGCGGATCACCGAGACCAGATGGTCGTCGGTGACCTCCCTCGGCAGCCTGCCGCGCACCCCCGGCCGCAGCAGCAGCTGTGGCGCGGCGGCCCGGGAGTGCCTGCCGACCAGCAGCAGCACCTGCTGGTCGGCGCGGGCTTCCAGGATGCGGTCCAGACCGGCCTCGAGATCCGAGCCCGGGTCGTCGTCACCCAGCAGCACGAGATCCGGCAGCTCCCGCATGATCAGCGGCGCGGCGGACGGCGCGTCGGCGGCCGAGCCGACCACCCGGAGCCCGGCGGCGCCGAGCACGGACCCCAGCCCGCCACGGAAGACGGGGTTGCTCTCGACGATCAGGACGCGCGGACCGGTTCTCATCGGGCCTCCCGTGCCGTATCAGAGATCGAGCCGGATCCGGTAGCGGTCCAGCCAGGAGTTGAGCCACAGTGCCATCTCCAGGCCGCCGCGGTCATAGGACCGGCTCTGCTCCCGCAGGGGCTTGGCCAGCAGCGCGCGCACCCGTTCGCGGTCGAGCAGCGGCCGCACGGGCGCGTCCGGATCGGCGTCCACCCGGGCCAGTTCCGCCCGGAGCGCCTTCTCGTAGCCGGTGTCCAGCGTCGCCGGGTACGGCGTCTTGGGCCGCTCCAGCACCGAACGCGGCAGGAGGTCGGCGACGGCGGCGCGCAACAGGCTCTTTTCCCTGCCGTCGAACGACTTCCACGCCCAAGGCACGCCGAAGACGTACTGCACGAGCCGATGGTCGCAGAACGGGACGCGGACTTCGAGACCCGCGGCCATGCTCATCCGGTCCTTGCGGTCCAGCAGGGTCTGCACGAACCGGGTCAGGTTGAGGTAGGAGAGTTCCCGCATCCGCCGTTGCGTCCCGCTCTCCCCGGCGAGCCGCGGGACTTCGGCGAGCGCGTCGCGATAGGCGCTTTCCCGGCGCGAGGGCAGGTCGAGTTTGGCGACCAGGCCGCGGTCCAGCAGCGACGTCCCCCCGAAGTACCGCGCCGAACCCGACGTGAGCCAGGGGAAGGTGTCGGCGCCGATCGCGCTCGGGTTGTGGAACCACCGGTAGCCGCCGAACAGCTCGTCGGCGGATTCCCCGGACAGCGCCACCGTCGCGTGCTCACGGATCGCGCAGGAGAGCAGGTACAGCGAGGGCCACATGTCGCCCCAGTACGCCGGCGGGAGGTCGACGGCCCCCAGCACGGCGGCCCGGACGGCGGGGTCGGTCAGCCCGGCGCTGTCGAGGAGCACCTCGTGGTGGTCGGAGCCGACGTGCGCGGCGACCTCCCGCGCGAACGGCGCGTCGGCGCCGCCCCGGACCGCGTCCGGGGTGAACACCGTGGCGGCGTCGGCGAAGTCGACCGAGAACGAGCGGATCCGCCCGGGGCTGTGCCGCGCGGCGAGCGCGGTGATCGCCGAGGAATCCAGCCCGCCGGACAGGAGGGTGCACAGCGGCACGTCGGACACCAGTTGCGCCCGGACGGCATCGGAGAGCAGTTCGCGCACGGTGGAGATCGTGGTGTCGAGGTCGTCCGTGTGCTCCTCGGCCCGCAGCGCCCAGTAGCGCCGCTGGACCGTGCCGGAGGTGCTCACCCGGAGCGTATGGCCCGGCCGGAGTTCCGCCAGCGCCGAAAACACGGCGTGGCCGGGGGTCTTGACCATGTCCAGCGCCTCGGACAGCCCGTCGGCGTCGACGGTCCGCCGCACCGCCGGATGGGCGAGGACGGCCTTGGGCTCCGAACCGAACAGCACCCCGTCGGCGGTCCGGTGGTAGTACAGCGGTTTGACGCCCATCCGGTCGCGGACCAGCAGCAACTCGCGACTCCGGTGGTCCCACACCGCGAAGGCGAACATCCCGTCGAGCCGGTCCGCCAGGTCCTCGCCCCAGCGCAGATAGGCCTGGAGGACGACCTCGGTGTCGCCGCTGGTGCGGAACCGGTGGCCGTGGCCCGCCAGTTCCGTGCGGAGCGCGGCGAAGTTGTACACCTCGCCGCAGAAGGTGATCGTCGCCAGCGGCCGTCCGTCGCCGTACGCCGTCATCGGCTGCTTGCTTCCCACCGGGTCGAGCACCGCGAGCCGCCGGTGGCCGAGCGCCACCGGACCGTCGACGAACAGGCCCTCGTCGTCCGGCCCGCGGCAGGCCATGGTGGCGGTCATGGCCGCCAGCACGTCCCGGTGGCCCGCGAGATCCCGGTCGAAACTCGCCCAGCCGGCGATTCCGCACATGTCGTTCCTTTCGGTGGCGCGAACGGGGTCAGCTGGCCTCTCGGAGGCGTTCGTTGATCTCCGTGAGCAGCACCCGCGGCGTCTTCGCGCTGGCGACGATGTCGTCGCCGACGGTGATGCCGTAGTCGCGTTCGATGCGGTTCACCGTGTTGAACATGGCGAGCGAGTCGTAGCCGAGCGCCTCGAAATCGACGTCCAGGATGTCCCCGGTGTAGTCGACGGTCTCGTCTTCGCCCGCGCTCTCGCTCAGCAGGACGAGCAGTTTGTCGAGGCTCAGGATGGTGCCCATGGGTTCTCCTCGGGAAGGGGTTGTCCGGCCAGGCCAGACAACCCCTTTCCGTTTGAGGGCCCTTGGAGCAGTTTCAGAGCGCGGCAGGGGCGGGCAGCCGGTCCGGCGGCGGGCCCTGCACCGGTTGGTAGCCGGTGACCTCCGTCGAGAGCAGGCCTTCGCCGTGCGACAACCCCGGCAGCTGCTGGTCGAACCGGTGCACCTCACCGGTCGGCAGGGTGCCGCCCAGTTCGGCCCTCGTGCCGCGGATGCTGGACTCGGTCACCAGCCCGCCGAACTCGACCAGCCGGGAGAGCGTCGCGCTCACCGCGTCGGCGGGCAGTTCGATCTCGAACCGGCTGACCGGCTCCAGCACTGCTGTCCCGGCCCGTCGCAGCGCTTCGCCGAGCGCGAGCGGGGTGACCCGGCGGAAGTCGCCCGCGGCGCTGATCGGGCTGAAGTACCCGGTGCGGGTCACCGTCACCGCGCAGTCGACGACCTCCCAGCCGTGCAGACCGCGCAGCAGCGCCGTTTCGACCGTTTCCCCGATCGCCTTGTGGAACGCCAAAGGCAATGAGCCGAGCTCGACGTCCAGCCCGAAGGTCAGCCCCGAGCCCGGAGCGCCCGGCCCGACCCGCAGCCCGAGCGTGGCGAAGAACGGGTTGCGCCCGTCGCCGATCTCCCACACCGATTCGCCGACGCCGGTCGGCCGCTCGACGCAGACCGTCTGCGTCCCGGTGAACTCGACGGCCAGGCCGCGTTGTCCGGCGAGGGTCTCCCGGATGACCTCCTTCTGCACCTCGCCGTAGAGCCGCACCGTGATCCGCCGCGTCTCGTCGTCCTGCGCGACGGTGATCAGCGGGTCCAGCTCGGCGAGTTCCCGCAGGCCGGCGAACAGCGCGGGGGTGTCCGACGGATCGACCGGCCGCACCACGGTCTCCAGACTGGGCGGCGGGAAGTGCGCGGACTCCGTCCTGCCGTCGGCGGCGCCGATCCGGTCGCCGATCCGGATCTCCTTGAGCCCGCTGACCTTCGCGATCCGCCCGGCCCCGGCGGAGGACTCGACGGTGTCCACCCCGCGGTCGAAGACGCGGACCGCCGTGACCTTCCCGTCGAATTCGAGCAATCCGCCGGGACCCGGCCGATGGAACCGGACATTTTCCCGCGCGCACAATTCACCGGAGAAGACCCGGACATAAGCGATCTTTTCCCCCGCGTTGCCGCGTTCGATCTTGAACACGTTCGCCCGCAGTTCGCCGTCGGGGATGGCTTTCCCTGCCCCGCCGAGGAATTCGCGGATTCCCGCCGTCACTTCGGCGACGCCGTCCCCGGTGCGGGCCGAACCGAAGAACACCGGGGAAACCAGGCCGCGGCGGGCCTGCCGGACCAGTTCCGCCCGATAGTCCTTCGCTGTCAACGCGTCCTCGTCTTCGAGGTACGCGGTGAGGAAGGTGTCGCTGTGCTCGGCGAGCACTTCGGCGAGACCCGGTGACGGCGTGAGCTGTCTCGGCGCGCTCCGCGCCTCGACGGTTCCCAAACCGTCCACTTCGGACATCGCGACACAAGTCAGGCTGAGGCGGTCGGTCAGGTCGGCGAGCAGGCTCTCGTACCGGGCGCCGCCCCGGTCGATCTTGTTCACGAAGACCAGGACGGGAATCCGCAGGCGGGCCACGGCGCGCATCAGCACCCTGGTCTGCGCCTGCACCCCTTCCACCGCGGAGACGACGAGGACGACGCCGTCCAGGACGCGTAAGGCGCGCTCGACCTCGGCGATGAAATCCGGGTGGCCGGGGGTGTCGATCAGGTTGACGTGGACGTCGTCCAGCTCGAACGACACGACGGCCGAACGGATGGTGATGCCGCGGCGGCGTTCCATCTCCATCGAATCGGTCTGCGTGTCACCGCTGTCGACCCGGCCGATCCTGTCGATGACGCCCGCTTGATGGAGCAACCGCTCCGTGAGGCTGGTCTTACCGGCGTCGACGTGGGCGAGGATCCCGATGTTGACGTGCTGCATGGATGAATGGCTCCAGTGCTGTCGAAAGGTCCATACGACTGGGGGACTCGACAGCGCACCTCACACCATTCTCCTTTCGACGGAACATCGTTCGATTCGCGATCTTACCAGCAGAACGGCCCGCGCCGGAGCCCTTCACTCGCCGTGCGCTCGAAGTCCTGTCGAAGCCGGCTTCCTAGCGTCCGAAGCCGAACCCGACTCCGGAAGGTAGACGCGATGCGAATTCTCTTTGTTGCCGCGGCAGGGGCGCACGTCCCGTGGATCGTCCCGCTGAGCTGGGCCTGCCAGCTGGCGGGACACGAGGTGCGGGTCGCCGTCCGCCCGCTCGGTGTCCAGGCGCTGTCGAACGCCGGGCTGGCGGTGGTGCCGCTCGGTGACGAGAAGGCCATCCAGGAGGCCCAGAACCGGCACGCGGGCCTGGCGTACAAGGGCAGCCCGCGCACCCTCAAGGGCAACTGGGTCACCCAGCCGGACCTGCTCGACCCCGAACTGCGGGTCGACATGGCCAGCCGGATCCTCGCCGCGGCCGAAGGCCAGGCGGCCGACGCCGTCGAGTTCGCGCGGTCCTGGAAACCGGATCTGGTGGTGCACGATTCGGCGGCGACCGTCGGCCTGGTGGCCGCGGCGGCGGCCGGGGTCCCGGCGATCGGGCACACCTTCGGCTTCGCGTTCGGGTTCGACTACCGCGCGCCCGAGCTGACGGCGGTCTACGAACGGCTGTTCACCCCGCACGGTCTCCAGCCGGTCTTCGACGAGGCGTACATCGACCCGTGCCTGCCCAGCCTCCGCGACCCGCACCGGATCCCGTGGGCGCCGATGCGCCTGGTGTCCTACAACGGGCCGCTGGTCGAGCCGGACTGGCTCGTCCGCCGGGACGACCGGCCGCGCGTCGTGGTCACCCCCGGCCTCACCACCACGTTGCTCGACAAGCTGATCGGCCGGATCGTCGACGGCGTCGGCGGTCTCGGCGCGGAGGTGATCGTCGCGGTCGACCGCGCCTCGCGAGCGGGTATCGCCGCCCGCGACAACGTGCGGATCGTGGAGAACTTCCCGTTCAGCCTGCTGCTGCCGACCGCCGACGCGGTCGTCCACCACAGCGGCGTCGGCACCGGGATGAACACCGCGTCGAACGGCGTCCCGCAGGTCGTCATGCCGCAGAGCGCCGTCCAGGACTTCTGGGCCGAGAAGATCGTCGGCACCGGCGCGGGGATCTCCGTCCCCGACCCGGACACCGCCCCCGCCGACGCGATCGCCGACGCGGTCGGCGCGGTGCTCACCAAACCCGAGTACCGCGACAGCGCGCAGGCCCTGAAGCGGGAGAACGAGGCGCAGCCGGCCCCCGGGCAGCTGGTCGGGCTGCTCGAAGAGTTCGCGCGCGGGGCCGACGCCTGCAACAGCCCGCTGGTCACCACGGCGTGAGCGAAGGGAACGAGATGACCGAGTCCACCGAACGCCACGATGTCATCGTCATCGGCACTGGCCTGTCGGGCACGATGCTGTCGTCGATCCTGGCGCGCAAGGGTTTCTCGGTGCTGATGCTGGACGGCACCCAGCACCCGCGGTTCGCCGTCGGCGAGTCGACGATCGGGCAGACGCTGAGCGTGCTGAAGCTGATCGCCGCCCGCTACGACGTGCCGGAGATCGCCGACCTGGCGAGTTTCAAGACCGTCCAGTCCCGGATCAGCAGCTCGCACGGGGTGAAGAGCAACTTCGGGTTCGCCCTGCACCGGGACGGCGAGGAGCCGGATCCGCGCGAGACCAACATGTTCCGCATCCCCTCGATGATGGGGCAGGCGGCGCACTTCTTCCGCCAGGACACCGACGCGTACATGCTGCACACCGCGATCCGCTACGGCTGCCAGGCCCGGCAGAACTACCGCGTGGACCGCATCGACCTCGGCGAGGACGAGGTCGTCGTGCGCGGGGTGGACGGCACCAGCCATCGCGGCCGCTACCTGGTCGACGCCAGCGGGTTCCGCTCGCCGCTCGCCACCCAGCTGAACCTGCGGGAGCGGCCCAGCAGGCTCAAGCACCACGCCCGTTCGCTCTTCACGCACATGATCGGCGTCCAGCCCGCCGACGACCACCTCGGGTTCGGCCCGGCGGACCAGCCGCCGGTCCCGTTCAACGAGGGCACCATGCACCACATGTTCGAGCGGGGCTGGATGTGGGTCATCCCGTTCGACAACCACCCCGGCGCGACGAATCCCTTGTGCAGCGTGGGAATTCAGCTCGACCCGCGGCGCTACCCCGCCCGCCCCGACCTGACCGCGGAGGAGGAGTTCTGGTCGCATGTCGACCGGTTCCCCGCTGTCGAACGGCAGCTGGCCGGGGCGCGGACGGTGCGCGAATGGGTGCGCACCGACCGGATGCAGTACTCGTCGACGAAGACGGTGGGGCACCGCTGGTGCCTGATGTCGCACGCCGCGGGGTTCATCGACCCGCTCTTCTCCCGCGGTCTTTCGAACACCAGCGAGGTCATCAACGCGCTGGCATGGCGGCTGATCGAAGCCCTGACCGAGGACGACTTCTCGGCTGACAGGTTCGAGTACGTCGAGAAGCTCGAACAGGGCCTTCTCGACTACAACGACCGTCTCGTCAACGGGGCCTTCGTCGCTTTCGAGCACTACGACCTGTGGAACTCGCTGTTCCGGGTCTGGGCGGCGGGCAGTGTGCTCGGCGGCAAGCACGTGCTGAACGCGTTGCGCGAGGCGCGGACCGCCGGCACCGACGCGCCGTTGCGCGCGTTGGACGACACGAAGTACCCCGGGCTGTGGTGCCCGACGGACTTCTACTCCGAGCTGTACGAGGACGTCGTCGGCGCGTGTGAACGGGTGGACGCCGGTTCCCTCGCCGCGGACGAGGCGGCGGAGATGCTCGCCGCGAAGGTCCGCGCCGCGGACTGGATGCTGCCGCCGCTCGGTTTCGACCGGCCCGAGATCCGGTTCATCGACCCGACCGACGAGCGGATGGCGTCGATCGGGGACTGGGCGGCCGCGCATCCGCGGCCGGAGATCCGCGAGCTGCTCGCGTCCGCCGTCCCGACGCACTGACCCCTCCACCCCCGGCCGGTCGCCGGTCCTGCCAGGGACCGGCGGCCGGCCTTTCGCTTTCCCTTGGACACGAAGGAGAATCCGCATGACAGACACCCAGGTGGTGGTCGCGGGCTGCGGCCCCGTCGGCGCCTTCCTCGCCGCCGAACTCCGGCTGGCGGGCGCCTCGGTGGTGGTACTCGAACGGCTCGCCGAACCGGATCCGCATTCGCGCGCGTTCCGGCTGCAGACCCGGACGCTGGAACTGCTCGACCACCGCGGTCTCCTCGGCCGCTTCGAGGCCACGGCGATCAAGATCCCGAAAACGCATTTCGCCGCCATCCGCCCGCCACTGCTCGACCTCGACAAGCTCGACAGCGAGCACCCGTTCACCCTCGGCATCCCGCAGGCCCGGACCGAGGCCCACCTCGAAGCCCACGCCCGCGGCCTCGGCGTCGAGATCCGGCGCGGGCACGAGATCACCGGCGTCGACCAGGACGACGAAGGCGTTCGGATCGCCGTGCGCGGCCCGGACGGCGAGTACGAACTCACCGCCGGCTACCTGGTCGGCTGCGACGGCGGGCGCAGCACCGTCCGGAAACTCGCCGGCATCGGCTTCCCCGGCCGCGCGGGCCAGGTCTCGGCGTTGCTCGGCGATGTCACGCTCGACGCGCCGGACGAGTTCCCGTCCGGCATCCCCGGCACGCTGCGCACCCCGCACGGGCTGGTGATGGCCGTCGGCATGCCCGGCGAGGGCATCCGGGTGTTCACCTGTGAGTTCGGCCGCGAGGTGCCCGGCAGGGACGTGCCGGTGACGCTGGAGGAACTGCGTGCCGCGGTGCGCCGGGTGAGCGGCCGCGACATCGGCATGAGCGAGCCGACGTGGCTGGCGCGGTTCACCGACGCCTCCCGGCTGGCGGACTCCTACCGGAAGGGACGGGTGTTCCTCGCGGGCGACGCGGCGCACGTCCACTTCCCGATCGGCGCGCAGGGGCTCAACCTCGGCCTGCAGGACGCCATGAACCTCGGCTGGAAGCTGGGGGCGCGGCTGGGCGGCCGGGCGGGGGAGGAGCTGCTGGACACCTACGACCGGGAACGGCGTCCCGCGGCCGAGCGCGTCATCCTGGAGACCAGGGCGCAGCTGGCGCTGATGGACCCGGCCGAGACCATCGACCCGGTGCGGGAACTGTTCCGCGAACTGCTCGCGATCGACGAGGTGAACCTGCACCTTTCGCGCCTGCTCACCGGCCTCGACGCGCGATACCCGGCGCCGGAGGGCGCGCATCCGCTGGTGGGCGCGCTGGTTCCGCCGATCGCGCTGGACGGCGGGGTCCGCGTGGCCGAACTGCTGCGCTCGGCGAAACCGCTGCTGCTCGACCTGACCGGGCGGTTCCCGCTGCCGCCGGGCTGGGCGGGCCGCGTCGAGCGGGTCGAGCACAAGGCCGCCGGGGGAACCGGTCCCGGCGCGATCCTCATCCGCCCGGACGGGTATGTGGCCTGGGCGGCCGAGGACGGCGACCAGGGCCTCGCCGAGGCGCTGAGGACCTGGTTCGGAACTTCCTGAGCGAGGGAAGAAGGCCGCCTTGCCGGTGGGGGATCCGGCAAGGCGGCCTTCTTTTATCGGTGTCCTCTGTGGACTGTACACACAGGACGGACACGGGTTACGGGCTCAGACGTCGATCTCGACGTCCTCGTCGACCTTGATGTTCTTCAGCAGGGCGCTGAGCAGGAGGCCGGCGGCGACCACCGGGACGGTCCAGAGGAAGACCTCCGAGATGGCGTCCGCGTAGGCCTGGTGCACCAGCGCCTGGGTTTCGGGCGACAGCGAGCCGACCGACTCCGCCGAGGCGGCCTCCTGGGTCAGCCCGGCCGTGGTCAGCCGTGAGCCGAGCCAGCCGGAGAACAGCGCGGCCATCACGGCGAACCCGACCGCCCCGCCGATCCGCTGGGAGAACGTCCCGGCCGCGATCGCGGCCCCCATGTCGGCCTCGGGCGCGGTCACCTGGATCGCCACCAGCAGCGGCTGCATGCACAGCCCGATCGCGATCCCGAACAGCGCCATGTACGCCATCAGCAGGAACTGGCTGGTGTCCGGCGTCATGCTGGAGAACAGCAGGAGCGACACGATCCCGAGCGCGGTGCCGAGCACCGGGGCCCACTTGTACCGCCGCCACTTGGTGATGAGGTTGCCGCTGACCGTCGAAACCACCATGAGGGCGAGGATGTTCGGCAGTTGCAGCAACGCGGTGTTCGTCGCGGTGCGCCCCATGGCCAGCTGCACGAAGAGCGGCACGAAGGCCGGGACGACGGTGGCCCAGGTGTGCACGAAGACGTTGGCCAGGCAGGCGAGCGTGACCGACGAGACCTTGAACATCCGCGGCGGCATGATCGGCTCCGGCGCCGTGAGCTGCCTCGCCACGAACAGCACCAGCAGCACCACGGACGCGCCGATGAGCAGCAGGATCGTGGAGGAGCTCCAGGCGTACTCGCCGCCGCCCCACGAGGTGACCAGGGTGATCGCCGCGACCAGGCCCGCCAGCAGGACGAAGCCGAGGAAGTCGATCGGCCGGTCGGACCGCTTGGGCGGGAGCTTCAGCGCACGGAAGATCGCCACCAGCGCGATCAGGCCCAGCGGCAGGTTGATGTAGAAGATCCAGCGCCACGACAGCGCGTCGGTGAGCAGGCCGCCCAGCAGCGGTCCGGCGATCGCGCCGACGCCGAGCACACTGCCGAACATGCCCATGTACTTGCCGCGTTCGGCGGGCGGGACGACCTCCGCGATCACGGTGATCGTCAACACCGTCAGCCCGCCGGCCCCGATCCCTTGCAGGGCACGGAAAGCCACCAGCTGGACCATGGTCTGCGCCAGCCCGCTGAGCGCGGAGCCGACGAGGAAGGTGGTCAGCGCGAACAGGTACAGCCGTCGCGTGCCGAACATGTCGGAAAGCTTGCCGTACAACGGGGTGGTGATCCCCGCGACGATCACGTAGGTGTTGAAGAGCCAGGAAAGGTAGGGCAGTCCGTCGAGTTCGCCGACGATCTTCGGCGCGGCCGTCGACACGATCGTCAGGTCCAGCGCGCTGAGCGTCATGCACACCATGATCGAGATGACGATGACGCGCAGCTGGCCGCGCTGGAGACTGCCCGTCTGCGCTTCTTGTTCTGTGGCCATTTCGGTGCCTTCCGGTGGATGAGGGCAGGATCGGGCGCCGGCCCTCCCCCGGGAAAGGGCCGGAAAGTGCGGTGGAGCTCAGAGACCGCGTTCGAGCAGGTCCAGTGCTTCGTCGACGAGGTCTTCGACGGTCTTGTCCGGAACCGACCACGAAGCCCTCGCCGCGCAGTGCATCGCGCCGAACACCGAGGTCACGAGCAGGCTCGGGTAGATCGGATGCGGGGAGGCGTCACCCAGCCGCTCGGTGACGGCGTCGATCAGGGCAGGGAAGATCTCTTCTTCGTCTTCGGGTTGAGCCAGCGTGAGCAGTTCGGGATGCCGTTGCCAGAGCTCGAGTTCGTCCGGCGACGGCGCGTACGAATCGGCGATCTGCTTCGCCACGCCCCGCAGCGACCGCAGCGGCGTTTCGTCCGCGGGCTGGGCGTTGAACAGGTCCAAGAGTTCCTGCGCCGTCCAATTGCTGTCCGGCGTCAACGCTTCGTCCTTGCTGGAGAAGTAGTTGAAGAACGTCCGCGGGGCGATGTCGGCCGCCGTGCTGATGGCGTCGACGGTCACCTCGCCGGGACTGCTCGCCAGGGCGAGCCGGACGGCGGCCATCTTGATCTCGTGCCGTTTCCGGGCGCGATGACGTTCCCTGCGGGACATGGATTGCAGAGTATGCCAACTTTGCACGGTCTGCAAGTTAGAGTACGTGAGCTTCCCGTACCGCCAGTGCTCAGCCTTCGGTGGCATGGGTGAGCGCCACCGCCATCGTGTCCTCGTCGGCGGGCCAGGTGCCGTAGCGACGGCGCCAGTACATGAGCGGGCTCCGCGCTTCGTGCGCCGCGCCGTGCGTGAGCGCGCCCAGCACCACGACGTGGTCCCCGGCGTCCACGGTCCGGACGACCTGGCATTCGGCGTGCGCGACGGTGTCCCACGGCAGCCACGGGAGCCCCGATCGCGGGCTGGCTTCCCAAGGCACGGAAGCGAACCTGTCGCTCGTGCGGGAGGCGAAGAGCACGGAGGTGTCCTCGCGGTTGTCGCGGAGGAAGTTGACCACGAAGCCGCCGCGGTCCACCAGCGCGGCGAGCACGGAACTGGCGCGGTGCAGGCAGACCAGCAACAGCGGCGGGTCCTGCGAGACACTGCACGCGGCGCTGCACGTGACGCCGACGGGCTCGCCGCCACCGTCCAAAGTGGTCACCACGGTGACGCCGGAGGGGAACGCGCTCATGATCGACCGGAACGTCTCCGGATCGACCACCTGCCGGGGGAGTGGGGTTTCCGTCATACCGCTCACGGTGCCGACCGGCCTTCGAGGACGGCTGGTGCCGCCGGGGGCAGAGGGGCGGGGAGGGGAGGGCCGGAGGGGCGGCGGCGGTGAGTGGTCGGTCCAGGTGGTCGTGAGTGGTAAGTGTCGTTAGAACGACCCGAAACACTCACGACCAACCCGACCGTCGCCTCACCGCCGCCCGCTCCCCCCTGCCCTGCCTCCCGGCGCCCCCTACAGCGGCGCCCCGAACCAGGTGCGCAGCGCGAGGTCCAGGCCCGCTTCGTCCGCGTCCGGATCGCCCGCCCAGCAGACGTAGCCGTCCGGCCGCACGAGCATCGCGGGCCCCTCGAACTCCCCTTCGACGGCCGTCACCCGGTCCTTCCACCGCTCCGCGGCCGCGCCGGCCAGCACGCCGAGACCGTCGTGGAAGTACCCGCTGAGCCGCTGGACGCCGTCGGGGGTCAGCACGTCCAGGTCGGGCATGCGCGCGCCGGTGAGGGGGTGCTCGCCGGGCAGGTCGTACCGGACGTCGAGCGCGGAGCCGAGACCGGTGAAGTGGCGGTTCACCTGGTCGATGCGCAGGAGGTCGGTGAACGTCTCCCGGACGGCGTCCAGCCGGGGGTCGGGGTCGAACAGCGCGCACTGCGTCCGGGTGTTGCGCAACACCGTCTGCCCCACCGGATGCCGCTCGGTGTGATAGGTGTCGAGCAGTTCGGCGGTGCCCCACCCATTCACCGCCGCCGCGAGTTTCCAGCCGAGGTTCATCGCGTCCTGCAGCCCCATGTTCAGCCCCGGCCCGCCGGACGGGAAGTGCACGTGGGCCGCGTCGCCCGCGAGCAGCACCCGGCCTTCCCGGTATCGCTCGGCCTGGCGGGAGACGTCGGTCAAGCGTGTGAGCCACTGGATCCCGGTCAGACCGCAGTCGTGCCCGACGAGTTCGGTGATCGCCTCGCGCATCTCCGTCTCGGTGACCGGCAGGCCGCGGTCCGGCCAGACGTGGTCGTAGCGGAACACCATGGCGCGGTAGATCCCCGGTTCGAACAGCGGCACCGCCGAGAACCACGCCCGCAGGTCGCGCCGGATGACACCGTACGGGCGCAACGGCCCCATGCCCTCGCCCTTGGGCAGTTCGCCCGAGAACTCGGCGTCCGCCATGAGCACGGCCAGTCCCGGTTCCTGGCCGGGGAAAGGGATCCCGGCGAGTTTGCGGGTCCGGCTGCGGCCGCCGTCGCAGCCGACGACGTAGCCCGCCCGCACCCGGTATTCGCCGTCCGGCCCGGTGATGGTGGCCGTGACGCCGTCTTCGTCCTGCGCCAGCGCGGTGAGTTCGTGCCCCCGGCGGATTTCGGTGCCGAGCTCTTCGGCGCGTGCGGTGAGCAGGCGTTCCGTGTCGACCTGTTTCTGGTACAGGCCATAGGGATGACGGGTCTCCAGGGCCTGGTAGTCCAACCCGACCGGGAGGCTCGCGAAGTGCCCGCCCGAGAGCAGCGGCGCGCCGTCGAGGAACCGGTCGTGGATGCCGCGCAGTTCGAGGAGTTCGATGCTGCGGGCATGGATGCCCAGCGCCTTCGAGAACGCGTAAGGCTCTTCCAGCCGCTCGACGACCAGCGGGCGGACCCCGGCCAGCCGCAGTTCGGCGGCGAGCATCATTCCGGTCGGCCCGCCGCCGACCACCAGGACGTCGTAGTCCACTTCACTCCCTCAGTTCGGTTTGACGGCGATCACGAAGTGGTCGCGCGTGATGGTGTCGGTCCGGAAGGCCCGTTCGTTCCGGAAGCCGGCCGCGGCCAGCCAGCCCTGGCACTCGGCGACGCTGTACTGCGAGTTGTCGTCGCGGATGATCGCGCTGTTGATGCGCTGCAGCAACGTGTCGAGCCGTTCGTCGCCACGGTCGATCATCGCGTCGTAGACGACGATCGAGCCGCCGGGGCGGAGCGCGGCGTAGGCGCGGTCGATCAGGTCGAGGCGCGATTCGGTCGGCCAGTCGGCGAGGACGTGGCCCAGGATCAGGACGTCCACCGCGGGCATCAGTTCGGCGAAGAAGTCGCCGCCGGTGAACTTCACCCGGTCCGCCACGCCGAGGTCCTTGAGCAGTTCGTCCGCCAGCGGCGCCAGTCCCGGAAGGTCGAAGACCTCGCCGGACAGATGCGGGTGGGCGAGCGCGATCCGTGCCGCGACGTTGCCCCGCGCGCCGCCCACGTCGGCGAAGCTGCGATAGCGGCTCCAGTCGATCTCGCGGGCGAGTTCGTCGCCGGTGAACCCGTTGTGCGCGTCCATATGCGCCATCACGTGCCGGGCCTTGTCGAGGTCCTGGTAGAACGTCGGGTAGGCGGCGGGGCCGAGGCCCGCCACCGGCGAGGTCGCCTTGCCCTCCCGCAGCGCTTCGGTGAGCTTGCCCCACGCGTGGTAGTGCATGTTCGCGTGCTGCTTGGCTGTCCCGCCCAGGTACGTCGGGGCGCCGGGGACCAGGAATTCCGAGGCCAGCGCGCTGTTGCGGTACTCGGTGCCGTCGCTTTCGAGCAGGCCCAGTTCGCACAGGACGTCCAGGAACTCCGGGAACAGGCGGTGTTTCACGCCGAGCGCCAGCCGGGTGGACTCGGCGGTCGCGGGGGCTTCGGCGAGCAGTTCGAACACGCCGAGTTCCACGGCGCTCTGCATCGCCTTCGCCCGGAAATAGGCGGTGTTGAGCTCGATCACCGAACGGGCACGAGCCACCGCGGTCGTGGTTTCTTCGGGCATGGGAAGACCTTTCGCTCGCCGGCGCGGCGGGAACCACACCGTGGGACGGCGATCACCGTGACAGCGCCGGTTCGCGCGCCCGTCGAGCGCGCCGCGTCCAAGACGAGTCGAGGACGCTACGAACGCGGACGCGCATCCTCGCCCGGTAACTGCGGTGGAGAGAGGTGGCGGATGCGGCGAGCGCGACGAGTGGTGGTGACCGGGATCGGGGTGGTGGCCCCGGGCGGGATCGGCACCCGGAACTACTGGGATCTGTTGACCGCCGGGAGAACGGCGACCAGGACCATTTCCCTGTTCGACGCGGGCCCCTTCCGGTCGAGGGTGGCGGCGGAATGCGACTTCGACCCGGTGGCGGCCGGGTTGAGCCGCCGTCAGATCCGGGCGTGGGACCGGACGACGCAGTTCGCCGTCGTCGCCGCGAGGGAGGCGCTGGCCGACAGCGGGCTCGGCGGCGCTTCGACCCCCGAGCGCACCGGCGTGATGGTCGGCACCGCGTGCGGGATGACGATCAGTCTCGACCGCGAGTACGCGATCGTCAGCGACGAGGGGAGCGGCTGGCTGGTCGACGACCGGCACGGCGCGCCCTATCTGTACGACTACTTCGTGCCGTCCTCGATGGCGAAGGAGATCGCCTGGGAGACCGACGCGCAAGGCCCGGTCGGCATCGTCTCGACCGGCTGCACCTCGGGGATCGACGTGCTGATCCACGCGAGCGACCTGATCGCCGACGGCGCGGCCGACGTCATGCTCGCCGGTGCCTCCGACGCGGCGATCTCCCCGATCACCGTGGCCTGTTTCGACGCGATCAAGGCCACCACGCCGCGTAACGACGATCCGGCGACCGCGTCCCGGCCGTTCGACCGGACCCGCAACGGGTTCGCCCTCGCCGAGGGATCGGCGCTGGTCGTGCTGGAGGAGTACGAGCACGCCCGGCGGCGCGGCGCGCACATCTACGCGGAGATCGCCGGGCACGCGTCCCGCAGCAACGCCTATTCGATGACCGGCCTCCGGCCCGACGGCGCGGAGCTCGCCGACGCGATCACCTCGGCGCTCGACATGGCGCGGCTCGACCCCACGGCCCTCGACTACGTCAACGCGCACGGGTCCGCGACGAAACAGAACGACCTGCACGAAACGGCCGCGTACAAGCGAAGCCTCGGAGCGCACGCCCACCGGGTGCCGGTCAGTTCGATCAAGTCCATGATCGGGCATTCGCTCGGCGCTGTCTGCGCGCTGGAGGTGGTGGCCTGCGCGCTCGCCATCGAACATTCGGTGATCCCGCCGACGGCCAACCTGACCGAGCCGGACCCCGAACTCGATCTCGACTATGTGCCGATCACGGCCCGCGAACAGCGGACGAACGCGGTACTGAGCGTGTCGAGCGGCTTCGGCGGCTTCCAGAGCGCGATGGTCCTCACGCGACCCTGAACCGGAAGTACGTGAAGGCCCCCTTCATTGCGCCAGGCGCAGTGAAGGGGGCCTTCACGTACTTCACGGCATGGACTGCAGCAGGTGTTCCGCCGAACGCGGCCGCTCGACACCGACCAGGACGTCGTGATGCAGCTGGTGCAGGGGTTGCGAAGGGGCGATCCCGAGCTCGCGGTCGAGGGTGCGCTGAAGGCGCTGGTAGGTCTCGAGCGCGTCCGCCCGCCGCCCGACGGCGTGCAGGGCCACGATGAGCTGTTCGTGCAGCCATTCGTCGTAGGGATGCGCGTGCGTCAGGAAACGCAGCTCCGGGATCAGCTCGCGGTAGCGCCCGAGGTGCGCGTCGGCGAGGGTCCGCATGCGCAGCGCGCGCATCCTGATCTCGTCGAGGTGGGTGATGTAGGGCGTGAGGATCGGGCCCGCCGGGATGTCCGAAAGCACCGGTCCGCGCCACAGGGCCAGTGCCGCGCGGAGCCGGTCCGCGGCCCGGACGGCGTCTCCGGCGACCAGGGCGGCGCCGCCTTCCTCGGTGAGCCGTTCGAAGACGAACGTGTCGATCTCCGCCGGGTCGGCGTGCAGGACGTAGCCGGGGGCGCGAGTGGTGATGAACGGCCCGGAAAACCTTGCCCGGTACCGTTTTCGGAGCTGGTAGATGTAGGTCTGCGCGGTGGTCAGCGCGCTGCGCGGCGGCTGCTCGCCCCACAGTTCGTCGATGATGGCGGACCGGTCGACGACCTGGTTCGCCCGCAGCAGCAACTGGGCCAGCGTCCACCGGATCTTGGTGGCCGAAGGCAGGTCGAGTTCTCCGTCGAAGTGGACCTCGAGCGGTCCGAGCAAGGTGAAGATCATGCCTCCTTGCTACTCGCCCCTGCCCCACCTCCGGAAGCGGAATCGCCTTAAGTGGCAGGGAAAACGGGCTCCTCGATGAGCCCGCATCCCTCCGGGGAAACAGTCCGGCTCAACCACGGGGTACCCCTCGTGCGAGCCGGTGGCGGGGCACCGCCGTGGCATGCCCCGCCGCCCGCTCAGCTCTCGTCGACGATCGCGACCGCGCGGGCCCAGCCCGCCCCCGCACCGGCGAGCTTCACCGGCAGGCAGCTGACGGTGAACCCGGTCGGCGCGGGCAGCGCGGCCAGATTGCTCAGCCGCTCGATCTGGCAGTACTCGCGTTCCCTGCCGAGGAAGTGCGCCGGCCACAGCACGCCGTCGTCGCCGGTCCGCTGGTACTCGCGGATCATGTGGCCGAACGGCGCGTCCAGGCTGAACGCGTCGGTGCCGATCACCCGCACGCCCAGATCGAGCAGGAACGCCGTGGCGGACCGGTCGAGCCCGGTGAAATCGGTGAAGTAGGCCGGGGTGCCGGACCGGACGTCCGCCCCGGTGCGCAGCAGCACGATCTCGCCGGGACCCGGGGTGTGCCCGATGTCCGAGCAGGCGCGGCGCAGGCGGGCGGCGTCGATCGTGCCGGTGCCCGCGTCGCTGATGTCGAGCAGGACCCCCGGCCCGATGAACCAGTCGAGCGGCAGTTCGTCGATGTGGCGCGGTGTCCCGTACGACGTCTTCGTGCCGTAATGCGACGGGGCGTCCACATGGGTCCCGGTGTGCGTCGTCAGCGTCATCGTGTCGAGGCTGAGCAGCTCGCCGTCGGGCAGCACGGCCGGATCGAAGTCGAGCCCGTGGTTGTCCCGCATGCCTTCGGCCATGTGCACGGCGCCTTCGGCGGGGGAGAGCACCTCGTGCACCACGGGATTCGGCTCCCAGACCTTCGCGTCGACAGGCGTCGAAAGATCGATGATCCGCACGTCAGACCTCCTCGGCCGGGACGGCTTCCGCCTGCCGCAGCCCGACCTCGCGCAGGACGCCGTCGAGGTCCGCGGTCACCGAACCCTTGGCCGCCAGATGACCGTCCGGCCTGATCAGCGCGAACCCGCCCTCGGGAATCCCGACCGCGGTCCGGACCGCCCGGCCGGGGTCGGTGAGCGGCCTCGCCCCGCAGCTTCCGACGGGCGCCGCCGACAGCGTGCGGACCGAAACCGCCGCCCCGTGCCCGTCGATGACGTCGTCCAGCGCCGCGGCCACAGCGGCCGCGCCCGTGCCCTGTCCGGCGTCGGCCAGCAGCGTCCACCGGGGATCGGTGAGTTCGGCGGCGATCGCCTGCCAGCCGGGATGCGCGGCGGCCTGCCGTGCCGACCAGGCCACCCGATGGCCCGGAAGCAGCCCGTCCCCGTTCCCGGACGGCAGGCTGAGCGGGCTTGCCGAGTAGTCGAGGGCCAGCCCGGACATGGTGGTCATGATCTTGCGCTCGACCCGCCGCTTCAGGGGTTTCACCAGGTCCAGGAAGCCCAGCCCGAGCGGCAGGGCGATCGGTGCGACGGCGTTGCGCAGGGCGATCAGCGCGGTCGCGGTGCGCGTGGTGCGCATCAGCACCTCGCCGACCGGCGTGCGCTCGTGCTGGTAGCTGTCGAGCAGCTCCTCGCTCGCGTGTCCCCGGACGACGTCGGCGAGTTTCCACGCGAGGTTGTACGCGTCCTGGACGCCGGTGTTCATGCCCTGTCCCGACGCCGGGCTGTGCACGTGAGCCGCGTCCCCGGCGACGAAGCACCGGCCCTCGCGCATCCGGTCGATCATGCGCTGCTGGATGGTGAACACCGAGACCCAGGTGGGCCGCTCCACCCGGACCTCGCGGCCGAGCGCGCGGGCGATCTTGCCCTGGAACCGCTCGGCGACGAGGCGTGGGTCGTCGGACTGGGCGACGTCGGCGGTGTCGACCAGCCGCCACTTGCCCGGCGTCGGGAACGGCACCATCAGCACCGTCCCGTCGCCGCCGTGGATCCAGTGCAGGCTGTCGCGCGGCAGGTCGGCGTCGATGACGGCGTCGGCGATCAGCCACGTCTCCGTCGACTCTCCCGACAGGTTCAGCCCGAGCGCGCGGCGGACCGTGCTGTGCCCGCCGTCGGCCCCGATCAGCCACGGGACGACGCACCGTTCCTCCCGGCCGGAGGCGTGCCGCAGCCGGCCGGTCACCTGGTGCTCGTCCTGGTCGAGGCCGGTGAGTTCGACCCCCCATTCGACTTCGACCCCGCGTCCGGCCAACGCGGTCCGCAGCACCTCTTCGGTGAGGACCTGGTCGATCTGCAGGGTGAAGGGATACCGGGTGGGCAGGTGGTCGTAGCCGCTGCCGAACCGGATCATCGCGCGGCCGTTGCGGTGCATGGTGAAACCGTCGACCCGCTGACCGCGGCCGAGGATCTCGTCGGACAGGCCCATCTGTTCGTAGATCTCGAGGGTGCGGGCGTGGATGGCGGTCGCGCGGCTGGTCACCGCGGGACCGTCGGCGCGGTCGACCACCCGCACCCGCACACCGCGGCGGGTCAGTTCGAGCGCGGCGGTGAGGCCGACCGGTCCCGCTCCGGCCACCAGGACGTCTGGGATCTGCTCCATCAGCGGTTCACTCCTTTTCCGGGCAACCCCGGGAGAGTCCACTCCGGACTTCGATTCCCGGACGCCGCCCGTTCGAGCACCGGCTCGGCGGGCGCTCGAACCGCGGCCGAACGCCGTGCCGCACCGTCGGGTCCCGACCAAGGCGGGAAAGGAGCCGACTCGATGCCGGAAGAGGAGCACGTGGTGGCGGGTCCGCCGCTCGCGGTGCTGGGCGGGCTGCCCGGCGGGCCGCGGGTGGAGCAGCTGCTCGAACGGGCCGTCGGCGCCGCGCCCGGCAGGCTGGCGGTCGCCTCGCTCACCTATGCCGAACTCGACCGCGCCTCGACCCGGTTCGCGCTGGCGTTGCGGGAGCGGGGGATCGGGCGGGGTGACGTCGTGGCCTTGCCGATGGCGCTCGACCGGCGGTTCGCCATCGGGTTCTTCGGGATCGCGAAGGCGGGGGCGGTGAGCGCGCTCGTCAATCCGCTGCTGCGGGAAGAGGCGCTCGCGCACGTGCTGGCGCTCTGCGAGGCGAAGACGGCGTTCGTCACCGAAGGGCAGCACCGGGTGCTCGCAGCGGTCCGCGACAGGTTGCCGGCGCTCGAAAACGTCTTCCTGCTCGGTGAAGGCACGGAGACCGGTCTGTCCTCAATGGACGATCTGATCGCCGCGGCCCCCGAGGCGACGCTGCCGGAACCCACGGCCGGGCCGGACGATCTGGCGTGCCTGCAGTTCACCAGCGGGACCACCGGACCGGCCAAGGCCGTGCGGCTCAGCCACCGGAACCTCACCGTCAACGCCGCCCAGACCGCTTGGTGCCACCGGCTTTCGGCGGATTCGGTGCTGGTGAACCATTTGCCGACGTTCCACCTGATGCACCTGACCATCGGGGTCACCGTCTCGGCCCGGCACGTGCTGTGTCCCGGCGACGATCTCCTCGGGGCTGTCGCGACGGCCGACGCCGAGGGCGGGACGCACTTCTACAGCCTGCCTGTGCGCCTGGCCCGGCTCGCCGCCCGGCCGGAGTTGCCGTCGCTGCGGGTGCCGTCGCTCCAGGCGATCCTCTCCGGCGGTTCGGCGATGCCGCCTTCCGCGACGGACACGCTGTCCGCCGCGTTCGGCGTGCCTGTCGTCCAGGGATTCGGGCTGGCGGAGACGGCGCCGTCGACCCACCTCGGCAGCCTCGACCGGCCGAAGACGGGTTCGTCCGGCCCGCCCGTTCCCGGCACGTCCGCCCGCGTCGTCGACCTCGACACCGGCGTGCCGCTCGGGCCGGGCGCGAACGGGGAGATCCAGGTGCGGGGGCCGCAACTGATGCTCGGTTACCTCGGCCGGGACCGGGACGAGGATCTGCCGGGCGGCTGGCTGGCCACCGGGGACGTCGGCCACCACGACGAAGACGGCTACCTGTTCGTCGTGGACCGGATCAAGGACGTCTTCAAATGCGACAACTGGCTGGTGACCCCCAGCGAGATCGAAAAGGTGCTGAGCCGGCATCCCGGTGTCGCCGACTGCGTCGTCCTCGACCTGCCCCACGAGTTCAGCGGTGCCGTCGCGCACGCCGTCGTCGTCCCCTCGGCCGACCCGGCCACGACGGAGGAACTGGCGTCGTTCGTCAACACCCGGCTGCCCTACTACGAACATCTGCACGGCGTCCATTTAGTCGACTCGGTCCACCGGTCGCCGACGGGCAAGGTGCAGCGGCGTGATCTGCGAGAACAGTTGATGGCGAAGACAAGGAGATAGCGTGTTCATCTTCATCGACCGGATGACCGTGACCGGTGACCTGGCGGACTACCAGCGGATCATCGGCCGGATTTCCGAACATATGGCCGCCCAGCCCGGTTTCCGGTCCCACCGGCTGTACCGGAACTCGAAGAATCCCCTCGAATACGTGGAAATCGCCGAATGGGAGAACGCGGAGCTGCACAAGGCGGCCACCGGGCAGGCGGGATTCCGCGAGCCGCTCGGCGAGCTGCTGAAGCACGCGACCGTCGATTTCGCCACCTACGAGCAGGTTTCCGCGCACGACGCCGCCGAGGTGACCCGGTGAGCGCGACGGCCTTGCCGCGTTCGGTGCGGCGGTTCCGGGAACTGTTCCTGAGCGCCGCCTGCGCGGCCGCCGTGCGCGCGGCGGCGCGGCTCGGGCTCGCGGACGCCATCGGGGAGGAGGCCGAGCCGGTGTCCACTGTGGCCGAACGGCTCGGCGTCGACGCCGGGGCGCTGCGGCGGCTGCTGCGGGCGCTGGCCAGCAACGGCATCTTCGCCGAGGCACCGGACGACGGGTTCGTGCACACGGAGATGTCGAAACTGCTCCGGGAAGACGCGCCCCGCAGCCTGAAGTACAGCGCGCTCTGGGCGACCGAGCCGTGGACGTGGACGCTGTGGCCGCATCTCGACGAGGCTGTCCGCACCGGCCGGCCGGTCTTCGAAGACTTGCACGGCAAGGAGTTCTTCGGCTACCTGCACGCCGAGGCGCCGGAGTCGGCGGAGGTCTTCGACCGCGCGATGACCCAGTCGAGCAGGCTTTCGGCGATCGCCATCGCGGACGAACTCGACCTGTCCGGCGCCGAAGTCGTGGCCGACATCGCCGGTGGCCAGGGGCATGTCCTGGCGACGCTGCTCGAACGCCATCCCGGCCTCCGCGGCGTGCTGTTCGACCTGCCGGAGGTCGTCGCCAACGCCGATCCGCGGCTCACCGGGAAGGGGGCGCTGGCGGCCCGGACCGAACTCGTCCCCGGCGACTGCCGTCACGGCGTGTCCGCGGACGCCGACGTGTACGTGCTGAAGAACATCCTCGAATGGGACGACGAAAGCACGATCGCCACCCTGCGCGGGATCGCGGGCGGCCGCCCCGGTGCCCGGGTGTACGTGCTGGAGAACCTGCTCGACGGCAGTCCGGAGCTGAAGTTCACCACAGCGATGGATCTGTTGCTGCTGCTGAACGTCGGCGGCCGCAAGCACACCAGGGACGGGCTCGCCGACCTCGTCCGCCGGTCGGGGCTGCGTCTCGACGAGGTGCGCCCGGTGAACTCCTATCTCCATCTGTTCGCCTGCACCGTGCCGGAATAGCGGAGCTGGCCCGCCGGTCCCTCGGGGGCGGGCGGGCCCTTCGCCGAGAGGACGTCGTGTCGGACATCGCCTTCCTGTTTCCCGGCCAGGGCGCCCAAAACCCGGGCATGGCCGTGGAGTTGTACGACGAGGAGCCCGTGTTCACCGCCGTGCTGGACGAACTGTTCGGCCTGCTCGGCGCGGAGGGCGCGGCCCTGCGCCGGGACTGGCTCAGTGCGGAACCCCTGGTACCGCTCGAAGACGCGTCGAGGGCGCAGCCGTTGCTGTTCGCCGTCGGCTACGCGCTCGGCCGGACGCTCGTCGCGCGCGGCGTCGTGCCGTCCGCGGTGCTGGGGCACAGCATCGGCGAGCTGGCCGCGGCCGCGCTCGCGGGGGTGTTCGATCTGCCGCACGCGGCGCGGATCCTGTCCTGCCGGAGCCGGGTGCTGGCCGAGGTGCCGGCGGGAGGTCTCCTCGCCGTCGCGGCCCGGCCCGAAGCCGTCACCCCGTTCCTGACCGGCGAGGTCGTGATCGGCGCGTACAACGCGCCCGCGCAGACGGTGCTGGCCGGCTCCGCCGGTCCGCTCGCGGAGGTGGCCGCCGTCCTCACCGAGGCGGGCCTGGTCCATCAGCGCGTCGCGGCCCGGCAACCGTTCCATTCCCCGGCCGTCGCCGAGGCCGCGACGCGGTTCGAGGACGGGTTCACCGCCGCGGAACTGCGTCCGCCGTCGATTCCGGTGCATTCGACCCGCACGGCCGCGGTGGTGACCGCCGACGAGGCCGTGAGCCCGGCTTTCTGGGCGGGGCAGCTGGCCGCGCCCGTCCGCTTCCGGTCCGCTTTGGACAGTCTGCTCGACGGCGGCGCGCGGACACTGGTGGAAGTGGGCCCGCGCGGCCTTTCCCTGCTCGCCCTGCGCCATCCACGGGTCCGCCGTGGCGGGCACCAGGTGCTCAGCGCCCTGCCGGCCACCTCCGCGGGCACCCGCGAGACCTGGACCACCCTCCTGGACACCCTGACCTGACCCCCGTGCTCCCCACGGCCACACCCGTGCTTACCGGGGGCATACCCGTGCTTACCGGGGTATGACCCCTCCAAGCACGCGTGATGCCCCTCCAAGCACGCGTGATGCCGTGGGGAGCACGCGTGAAGGGCTCCTTTCCTCGGTCGAGCCGAGGGAAGGAGCCCTTCGGTGTGGTTCAGGGCAGGTCGTCGCGGGTGACGAAACGGGCCTTCACGCGCAGTTCGCCGTTCTCCCGCACCAGGATGTCGCGGCAGACGCACGTCCGGCGCAGCTGGGGATCCTTGCCCTGGAACGTCGAGAACACCAGCGCGTAGCACGTCGCCTGGAGGTTTCCGTCCGGCAGTTCCTCGACGTCCACCATCCCGTGCCAGTGCCGCCGCTGCTCGCCCGCCGCCTTCTGCTCGGCCGCGGCCTTGCTCATCGTCGCGATCAGTTCGGCCCGGCCGCGCAGGGGTTCCGGCTCGCCGGGGCCGGTGAACGTGCCGTCCTCGGTGAAGGTGGCCGCCCAGTCCTCCGCCGCACCGGCGTCGAGCAGGTGCATGTGCCGCGCGTAGAACTGCTGGACCTCGACATACGGGCTCACGGTGTCTCCTCATCCTCGATGTGCGCCGAGGATCACCCAGCGGCTTCGACTCCCGTTCGCGCGCGCCGCGTCCATCCCTGCTGGACGTCTGCTCGAAGCCGGGCCGCGATCGTGGGCGCACCAGCCGACGAGGAATGGAGACAGCGGTGCGGAAATCGATCGTCGAAGACCAGGTGATGGTGGCGGCTCCCGCCGAACTGGTCCGCCAGCTGATCTGTGACGTGACTTCCTGGCCACAGTGGTACCGACCGGCCGTGCACGCCGAATTCCTCGAACCGGACCTGTTGCGGCACTGGATGCTCGTCGACGACAGCAGCGTCCGGACCTGGACCGAGCGCCGCCGCCTGTCCGACGACGGCACGCAGGTCGTCGCGGTACGCGAAGACGGCGGCGGGGCGGAGGTCACGACCTGGACCGTCGAGGAGCAGCCGTACGGCAAGACGGCCCTGCGCGTGCGGACGGAATTCTCCGCCGTCGGCAGGGAAGCCGAAGACGCGATCGCGGACGAGAACCGGGAATTCCTGGCGGCCGTGCGAGACCGCGCCGAGCGAGACGAGGAACTGGAGCGCCTGGTCATCTCGTTCGAGGACCCGCTTTTCGTCTCCGGCGGGATGGAGGACTGCTACGCCTACCTGTTCGAGGCGGACAAGTGGCCGGAGCGCGTCCCCCACGTGCTCGCGCTCGCACTGGAACAGCCCGAGCCGACGGTCCAGTTCTTCGACATGGACACGCGCTCCGCCGACGGTTCGGAGCACACCACCCGGTCGGTCCGGATCTGCCTGAGCGGGAACAAGATCGTCTACAAGCAGATCAAGCCGCCCGCCACGATGAACGCGCACACCGGCCACTGGACGTTCACCGAGACACCCGAAGGCATCCTGCTGGGCGCGCGGCACACCTGCACCATCAGGCCGGAGGGGATGCACCTGCTCGGCGAGGGCACCACCGTCGAGGGCGCCCGCCGGTACCTCCGGAAGGTGTTGAGCGCCAACAGCATGGGCAACCTGCGCCTCACCAAGGAGTACGCCGAGGAGCTCGCCAAATGACCGGGGGAACAGCGGAACCCCGCACGGACGAGGTACTCGCCGGCGCGGCCGTGTACAGCCGGAAGCCCATCCTCGCCGCCTACGACCTGTGGGTCCTCGGGTTCGTGTGCTCGCGGGTCTGGCGGTGCCCCAACACGAACATGAAACGGCTCTACGACCGCAATGTCGAGGCAAGGCATCTCGACCTCGGTCCCGGTACCGGGTTCTTCCTCGACAAGGCGAAGTTCCCGGTCGCGGATCCGTCGATCGTGTTGCTGGACCTCAACGAGGACGCCCTGCGCCGCACCGGCGCCAGGCTGGCGCGGTATCGCCCCGAGGCCTACCGGCGTGACGTGTTCGAGCCGCTCGACCTCGGTGAGGCGCGGTTCGGCTCGGTGGGCCTGAACTTCCTGCTGCACTGCCTTCCCGGTTCGATGGAGCACAAGGCGACGGTGTTCGACCAGGTGCTGCCCTACGTCGAACCCGGCGGACGGATCTTCGGCAGTACCGTGCTCGCCCGCGGCGTCGAGCACGGCAAACTGGCGCCGAAAGCGCTGGAATCGCTCAACGGCGACGGCGTGATGAACAACCTCGAAGACTCCTTCGAGGAGCTGGACGCCCAGTTGGCCGCGCGGTTCTCCCGCTATCGCCTGTGGGCGCAGGGTTCGGTGGGGCTGTTCGAGGTGACCGTGGTCTGAGTGTCCTCAGTGGACATCCGGGGTGAGGAGGCCGTTGAGCTCGCCGTAGCCGACGGCCTCCTCCAGCCGCGTGTACGTGCCTGTCGAGAAGAGCTCGCGGGCGCTTTCCCGTGCGACGGCGTACGCGGCCTGGCTGATCCCGGAGCCGACGCTCACCCGCGCGACCCCGAGGCCGGCCAGTTCCTTGACGCTCGGCGCGCCCGGGTGGGCCATCACGTTCACCGGCGCGTCGATGCCCTCGACGAGCGCGGCGATCACGGCGGGATCGGTGGCGCCGGGCACGAAGATCCCGTCCGCGCCCGCCGCCAGGTAGGCCGCGGCACGCTCCAGCGTCTCCGGCACCCCGCCGAGCCCCCGGAGGAAGGTGTCGATCCGGGCGTTGACGAACACCTCGGCGCTCGCCGCGCGGGCCGCCGCGATGCGCGGGACCACCTCTTCGGGCGGGCGCGGGCCGTCCTCGATGTTGATCCCGGCCGCGCCGGCCGCCACCACCGCGGCGACGGTTTCGGTGACGCCACCGGGTGTGTCCGCGTAGCCGCCCTCGATGTCGGCGGTCACCGGAACCGTTGTCACGCGGGCGATCCTGGCGATCAGGTCCACCGCGAGGTCGCGGCCGAGCAGGTCGCCGTCGGGGACGCCGAGGCTCCACGCCACCCCGGCGCTGGTGGTGGCGATCGCCGCGGCGCCCGCGTCCTCGATGATCCGGGCGCTCGCGACGTCCCACGCGTTGGCCAGCACCAGCGGGCTCGACGGGACGTGCAGGGAACGGAACAGCCGGGCGGTTTCGGTCGTCATGGGCTCAGTCCAGCAGTTTCGCGACACCGGAGTCTGGCGGGTTTGCGACATCGACGTCGGCGCGCAGCCCGGCGATCAGGCGGGCGAGGCCGTACTCGAAGGAGGCGGCCGGATCTTCGGCGTGGTCGCTCTCGGCGTGCTGCTGTTCGTCGATCGCGCAGCCGAGGGTGTACCGGCTGATGGCGAGGATCGCGTGCGTCGCGTCCTCTTCGCCGAAACCGGCCGCCAGCAACGGTTTGATCAGCGGCGTCATCGCCGTCCGCTCGGTGGGGCGGGAGCCCGCGTGCAGGCGCGCGCCGTCCCGGTAGGACAGCAGCGTGCGGCGGATGGTGCGGGCGCGCCGGGCCAGCCACTCGGCCCAGTCGTCCATCGCCGCGGGATCGTCCAGCGGGGCGAGCTGGTCGTCCAGCATGGTTTCGGCCATCTGATCGAGCAGCGCCTGCTTGCTCTTGAAGTGCGTGTAGAGCGCGGGACCCCGCACACCGAGCTTTTCCCCGAGCTTGCGCAGGCTCAAACCGTCCAGCCCGACCTCGTCGAGGAGTTCGAGCGCGGCTCGAACGTAGCCATCCCGTCTCACGACCATGGGCACACCTTCGCCCGTCCGTATCGGACTTGACAACTCGGGTTGATCTTATCACCGTTAAGATCTTAACGACGATAAGAGTGGCAGGTAGGATGATCGGGAGTACTGATGACGAGCGCATAACCCCCGCGCTGTGGGGGTTGGCTTCGATCTTGATCCTCGGCGGGTTCCTGTCGATGTTCACCTCGACCGTCGTCAACGTCGCGCTGGGCACGATCGCGGCCGGATTCCGGGCATCGCTCGGTACCGCTCAGTGGATCGCCACCGGCTATCTGCTCGCGCTCGCCGCGATGGTGCCGGTGAGCGGCTGGGCGAGCCGCCGCTTCGGGACGACAAGGCTCTGGCTGGGGTGCGTCGGCCTGTTCGCGGGGTTCTCCGCGCTCTGCGCGACGGCGACGTCGATCGAGGCGCTGATCGTCTTCCGTGTCCTGCAAGGCGCCGCGGGCGGACTGCTGGTCCCGGCGGGACAGATCCTGTTCGCGATGGCGGCGGGGCCGAAGCGGCTCGGCCGGATGATGGCCGTGCTGAGCATCCCGATCTACCTCGCGCCGGTGCTCGGCACCCTGGCGGGCAGCGTGCTCACCGAGCGGTTCGGCGTGCCGTGGCTGTTCCTGGTGAACGTGCCGATCGCGGTGATCGGCCTGCTGCTGGGCCGGAAATGGCTGCCGAGGGATGGACCCGCCGTCGCTCAGCCGCTGGACCGGCGCGGTCTGGCCCTCACCGTGACCGGGCTGCCGTTGCTCGTCTACGGCTTCGCCGAGACAGCCCCGATCCCGGTCGCCGCCGGGGCGATCCTGCTCGCCGTCTTCGCGGTCACCGCGCTGCGATCACCCGCCCCGTTGCTCGATCTGCGGCTGTTCGGCGACCGCGCGTTCGCCTCGGCCGCCGCCGTCATCTTCGGCATGGGGGCCGCGCTGTTCGGCGCGATGATCGTCCTGCCGCTGTACTACCTCGACGTCCGGCACGAAAGTCTCGTCGCCACCGGGTTCCTGACCGCGCCGCTGGCACTCGGCACGGTGCTGGCGCTTCCGCTCGCGGGCAGGCTGACCGACCGGATCGGCGGCGCGCGGGTGATCTTCGCCGGGTTGATCGTCACGATCGCCGGGACGGTGCCGCTGGCGCTGCTCACCGGATCCGACGGCTACTGGTGGCTCTCGGCCGTGCAGTTCGTCCGCGGCTGCGGCATCGGGCTGACCACGACCCCGGCGCTCGCCGCCGGGCTGGTGTCGGTGCCCCGGGAGCGCGTTTCCCACGCGATGCCCCTGTTCGCCATGCTGCAACGGATCGGCGGATCCTTCGGGACGTCGATCCTGACCGTGCTCGTCGCCGCGCGCCTCGCCGCCGCTCCGGGGACCGCGGCGGCCATCGCGGGCACGCACTGGTGGATCGTCGGGATCACCGCGATCGTGCTGATCCCGTCGTGGCTCCTCGTCCGCGCCGAGGCCCGGCTCAGCTGAGCCGATCGGCGAGGAAGGCCAGGATCTCGTCTCTCGCCCGAAGGGTGGGGTGGCCTTCCTGGTCGACGAAGTGGGCGGTGACGACGCTGTGGGGGCAGCCCACGATTTCCCGGAAGAACGGCGGCGGTTCGGGGTTGGCCGCCTCGGCCGGGAGGACGCGACCGTCGAACGCGTCGCCGAGAAGTGCCCGGTACGCGGCGAATCGCTGTCCGGTGCACCACCGGTCGTTCTCGAAGCGGTAAGCGAGCACCTTCAGTCCGTCTCGCTCGACGCGCTCGCGTATCGCGGCGGCGTCCGCCTCACTGATCTCCAGCCCGCCGGGGTCGTCCAGCGGCAACGAAGGGTGGTTGACCACAGGCGCGATGACGGCCGGTTCGAGGGTCATGCTCAGGGCGAAGTTGCCGGTGAAGCAGAGGCCGATCGCGCCGACGCCCGGCCCGCCGCACTCCTCGAACGCCTTCCTCGCCAGCCCTCGCAGCCAGGTCACGACGGGGCTCGTGCCGCCGCCGGCGAAGGCCCGGAACTCGGCGCTGACGCAGGCGCGGCGCGCGACTTTATCGCCGTCGGCGGCGGTCGGGAAAGCGCCGTCGACACCGAAGAGGGACGGAAGGTAGACCGTGAAACCCGCGTCCCGGATCCAACGTGCGAAGCGGACGACGTCCGGGCTGATCCCGGGCATCTCCGGCATCAGCACCACCGCCGCCCCGGATCCGGCGACATAGACGGTTTTGCCGACGCCGTCGACGTCGACAAGTCGTTTCGAGAAGTCCGCGAGGGTGTCGTCCGCGATCGTCATCGGTCCATCGTCCGGTGCGCCGTCCGATCCGGACAGGGGCGAGATCGCCACCCGGCCGGGTAATCTCGCCATCATGGTGACCCCGCCGCGCATCGGAGTACTCGCCTATCCGGGATGCTTCGCGTCGGAGGTCTTCGGCGTTCCCGATCTCCTCACGATGGCCTCGCATGTCGCCGCGGCCGGGGATCCTCCGTACGAGGTCTCGATTCTGTCGCCGAGGCGGCGCGTGGTCGCCTCCGGCGGAGCGGTGATCACGGTTTCCCCGGTGCGGCGGGTCGATGTCCTGGTCGTCCCCGGGTTCGAGCTTTCGCCGGGACTGGACCTCGATACGCGGCTCAGGTCGCTGCGCCCCGAGATCGAAACCATCAAGTCGGTCTTCCAGTCGGGGGTCGCGGTGGTTTCGATCTGTGTCGGCGCGTTCCTGCTGGCCGACGCCGGCCTGCTCGACAAGCGGCGGTCGACGACTTCGTGGCTTTTCGCCGACCGGCTGGCGGACCGATGCCCCGGCACCGAGGTCCTCCCGGAGAAACTCGTGGTCACCGACAGCGGGGTGACCACGACGGGCGCGTTCAGCGCGATGTACGACTTCGCCCTCGGTCTCGTCCGTGCACACCACGGCGGCCGGGTCGCCCGCGCGACCGCGCGGATCGCCCTCGTCGACGACGCGCGGTCGAGTCAGGCGCCGTATGTCGACACGGACCTGTTGCCCGCCACCGGCAGGGGATTCTCCCAAGGCGTCAAGCGACGGCTGGACCAGAACCTGCACGAGCGCTACGACCTCGGGCTGCTCGCCGCGACGTTCCACGTCAGCACGCGGACGCTCCTGCGGCGGTTTCGCGACGAGACCGGCAAGACGCCGCTCGGATACCTGCAGGAGGCGCGGGTGCGCCGATCGAAACACCTGCTCGAAACCACGGAGAGAACGGTCGCCGGGATCGCCGCCGAGGTCGGCTATCGCGATCCCGGGACGTTCAGCACGGTCTTCGCCCGGCTGACCGGGCACCGGCCGCGGGACTACCGCGCGATGTTCAGGCGAAGCCGAGTGTCCACAGTGGACTAGCGTCCTCGGGTGGGTTTGTTCCCGCCATGGAGCCCTTGAGGGTTTCGAATCCCGTGAGCGCGTCTCCGCCGTGGCATTCGGGACACTCGGTGGGCAACGCCGTAGGCTCAGGGGAATGAGCACGGCATCCACCACGGAGCATCCGATGGTCGAAACCCGGCACCAGACCCAGTTGCTCACGCTGCTGCGGGACGAAGGGCCGATGTCCCGGGTCGAACTGGGGGAGCGGCTGGAATTGCCGCGTGCCCGGGTGGGCGCCGAGGTCGCGCGCCTCGCCGAGGTCGGCCTCGTCGAAACAGCGGGCCCGTCGGCGAGCCGGGGCGGCAGGCGGTCCACGCTGGTACGGCTGGCGGGAGACCTGCGGGTGCTCTCCGTCGACGTCGGCGCGACGTCGGTCGGGGTCGCCCTCACCGACGCGTCGTGCGAGGTGCTGGTGCACACCGTCGAGGACTGCGACGTCCGGCAGGGGCCGCACGCGGTCCTCAAACGCGTGGCCGCCCTCGCGGAGAAGATCCGCGAAGAGGTGCCGGGCAAGCTGATCGCCGCCGGGATCGGCCTCCCCGGGCCGGTGAGCTTCGCCGAGGGCATGGCGGTCGCGCCGCCGATAATGCCCGGCTGGGACCGGTTCTCCGTGCGCGACCATCTCGGCGGGCTGCTGCGCTGCCCGATCACCGTCGACAACGACGTGAACTCGATGGCGCTCGGCGAACGGCACGCCGGGGTCGCCCGCTCCATCGACGACCTGGTGTTCGTCAAGATCGGTACCGGTATCGGCTGCGGGATCGTGCTGGGCGGCAAGGTGTACCGCGGCGTCGCCGGCACCGCGGGCGACATCGGGCACATCCGCCTCGACGACTACGGGCCGACCTGCGCCTGCGGCGAGACAGGCTGCCTCGAGGCGTACTTCGGCGGCGCCGCGCTGGCCCGCGACGGACTGACCCTGGCCCGCAGCGGCCGGTCGACCTACCTCGCCGACGTCGTCGCGGCCCGCGGCGCGATCACCGCCCAGGACGTCGGCCGCGCGGCGGCTTCGGGCGACTTCGGCGCCGTCAACCTGATCCGCGACGGCGGACGGCGGCTCGGCCAGGTGGTCGCCTCGCTGGTGAGCTTCGTGAACCCGGGCATGGTCGTGATCGGCGGCGGCGTCGCGCAGCTCGGGCATCAGCTGCTCGCCGAGATCCGCAGCTCGGTCTACCGGCGGTCGCTGCCGCTCGCGACCGGGAACCTGCCGATCGTGCTGTCCGAACTGGGCGACACCGCCGGGGTCATCGGGGCCGCCTGGTCCGCTACGGACAGGGCTTTCACGCTGAGCAGCTGACGAGAGGAACTTCGTTGCGCCGCATCGGAATCACCGGGCACTCGAATCTGTCCGAGACGACGGCGCCGTTGATCGCCGATGCTCTTCACCGGGTGCTCGCCGTCCTGCCGGACGGGCCTCTCGTGGGCGTGACCTGCCTGGCCCGTGGCGCCGATCAGCTCTTCGCTCGCGCCGTGCTCGATCTCGGCGGCTCGCTGGAGGTCGTCCTCCCCGCGCACGACTACCGCGATCGGAAGGTCAAACCGGACAACGCGGCCGACTTCGACGAGCTGCTCGGCCGGGCGGCGGTCGTCGACACCCTGCCCTTCCCCGAGTCCGGCCGCGAGGCCTACATGGCGGCCGGCGAACGGGTGCTGGCCAAGGTGGAGGCCATGATCGCGGTCTGGGATGGCGGGCCTTCCGGCGGCCACGGGGGCACCGCCGACGTCGTCGAGGCGGCACGTGAGCGTGGTCTGCCGGTGACGCTCGTCTGGCCCGTCGGAGCTACCCGCGAGTGACCTCGGAGCACGTTGGGCATCCACGCGATTCCGATTAGTAACGTCAAGATCGTGCAGACTTTCGCTCGACAAGTACGAAAGTCTGCACTGTTCTGGACGGCTATTCGGGTGACGACGGGCATTTCTGTCCTGTTGTCACCTTGACGAGTGACACGGACCACCCTACTTTCGCTGGCTAAGTAACAAAGTTTGTTACGGCCGATTCGTAAGTGAGGGATGTGTGGCCGGGACCGATCCACGCACGGCGAACCTCGCCGCGCTCCTGCGGGCGTTGCGCGCGGGGCCGCTTTCGCGCACCCAGCTCGCGGCGCGCTGCGGGCTCACCAAGGCGGCCGTCTCCGGGCTGATCACCGAACTGACCGACCGCGGCCTCGTCCGCTCCGCCGGGCTCCAAGGCGGCGGCAACGGCAGGCCCAGCCAGCTGGTCGAGCTGAACGGCGCCAGCGCCTGCGGGCTCGCGCTCAGTGTCGAGGCCGACCGCTTCGCCGCCGTCGTCACGAACCTCGACGGCCGCGTCGTCGCCGAGCGCACCGAGACCGCCGACGTCGCCGCGCTCGGCCTGCACCGGAGCATGGACGAACTCGCCTTCCTCGCCGGGCAGGTGCTGCGCGACGACCGGCCCGTCGGGGTCACGGTGTCCGTTCCCGGCCTGGTCGACTCGGCCGCCGCCGTGCTGCGGTTCGCGCCGACCCTGCGCTGGCGCGACGCCGAGATCGCCGACCTCCTCGCCGCCCGGCTCGGCCTGCCCGCCGACGCCATCGCGGTCGACAACGAGGCCAACCTCGGCGCGGTCGGCGAAGCGGTCGCCGGTGTCGGCCGCGGCGTGCGCGAGCTCTTCTACCTCAGCGGCGGGATGGGCGTCGGCGGCGGACTCGTGTCCGGCGGCGCGATCCTGCGCGGTGCCAGGGGTTTCGCCGGCGAGGTCGGGCACATCACCGTCGACCCGTCGGGCGAGCAGTGCCCCTGCGGGCGCGTCGGCTGCCTGGAGACCAAGGCCGGGCTCAACGCCGTCCTGCGCGGCGCCGCCTCGCCCGGTGACCCGCTGCACGATCCCGCGCTCGGCGTCGACGGCCGGGTCGGGCTGCTCAAGCACCGCGTGCAGCGCGGCGACCAGCGCGCGGTCGGCGCGGTCTCGGAACTCGGGGTCGCGCTCGGCATCGCGGTGTCCACTGTGGTCGACGTGCTCGACCCGGACGTCGTCGTACTCGGCGGCTACTTCGCCGAACTGGGCGAATGGCTGGTCGAGCCGGTGCGCCGCGAACTGTCCGCGCGTCCGCTCGGACACGAGCCCGCCTGCCGCGTCGAGCCGTCGCCGCTGGGCACCACCGCCCCGCTGCGCGGCGCCGCGCATCTGGCCATCGAACGACTTTTCGCCGATCCGACGCTCGTCCCGCTCACTTCCCAGGAGGCACCGGCATGACCCTGCTATCCGTCCGGGGGATCGTGAAGACGTTCCCGGGGGTGCGCGCCCTCGACGGGGTCGACTTCGACGTCGAGCCCGGCGAGGTGCACTGTCTCCTCGGCCAGAACGGCGCCGGCAAGTCCACGCTGATCAAGACGCTCGCCGGGGCCCACCGTCCCGACGGCGGCGAGATCTTCTGGCAGGGCGAGCCGGTGACGCTGCCGTCGCCGGTCGCCGCGCTGAAGATCGGGATCGCGACCATGTACCAGGAACTCGACCTGGTGCCCGGCCTTTCCGTGGCGGACAACATCTTCCTCGGCCGCGAGCGCGCGAAGTTCGGGTTCACGCGGATCACCGAGTCCCGGAACAAGGCCGCGAAGCTGATGGCCCGCCTCGGGCATCCCGAGATCACGCCGTCGACCGAGGTCGGCAAGCTGTCCGCGGCCGGGCAGCAGCTGGTCTCGATGGCGCGGGCGCTCGCGTACGACGCGAAGCTGCTGGTGATGGACGAGCCCACCGCGGCGCTGGCGGGCGAAGAGGTCGACAACCTGTTCCGCATCGTCGGCGAACTGACCGCCGAGGGCGTCGCGATCATCTACATCTCCCACCGGCTCGAAGAACTGCGCCGGATCGGGCACCGCGTCACCGTGCTCAAGGACGGCAAGACCGTTTCCACCGGCCTCGACGCCAAGGAGACGCCGACCTCCGACCTCGTCGCGCTGATGGCGGGCCGCAAGGTCGAGACCGTCTTCGGCCCGCGTCACCAGGAGCACGTGGACCCGGACAACGAGGTCCTCAAGGTGGAGAACCTGACCACCGTCGGCGAGTTCGAGAACGTGAACTTCACCGTGCACGCCGGTGAGGTCGTCGGGATCGCGGGCCTCGTCGGCTCGGGCCGCAGCGAACTGCTGGAGACGATCTTCGGCGCGCGCAAGCAGGACACGGGTTCGGTGTCTGTCGACGGCGAGCCGGTCCGGCCGGGCAGCGTGTCCGCGGCGGTCAAGGCCGGGATCGGCCTGGCGCCGGAGGAACGCAAGAGCCAGGGGCTGCTGCTGGACCTGCCCGTCGTGCACAACGTGACGCTGGCGAGCCTCTCCAAGTACGCGACGTTCGGCTTCACCGAACGGGGCAAGGAACTCGACGACGCCGGGGAAAGCCTGCGGCGTCTCGATCTCCGGCCCGCCGACCCGCACCGGATCATCCGCACGCTGTCCGGCGGCAACCAGCAGAAGGCGGTGCTCGCCCGCTGGCTGGTCCGCGGCTGCCGGGTCCTGCTGCTGGACGAGCCGACGCGCGGGGTCGACGTCGGCGCGCGGGCCGAGCTGTACCGGCTGATCGAGGAACTGGCCGCGACCGGCGTCGCGATCGTGCTGGTCAGCAGCGAGATCCCCGAAGTACTCGGACTGTCCGACCGGGTGCTGGTGCTGCGTGAAGGACGTGTCCTGGCTGAAAAGCCGTCTGCGGAGCTGACAGAGGCGGATGTGCTCGACGTGATTCTCGAGGGGAGTGCGGCGTGACTGACCAAGCCGAGTCGCTGCGTACGGAAAAGGCCGTGGAACCCTTGCCACCCAAGAAGCAAGGCTTCAAGTTCACCGTCGACCCCAGGCTGCTCGGGCTGACCGGTGTCCTGGTGATCCTGTGCATCGTCGGGAGCGTGACCCGGCCCGACCAGTTCTTCACCGACGGCAACATCTCCACGATCCTGCGGCTCGCCGCGGCGATCGGGGTGGTCAGCGTCGGGATGACGTTCGTGATCATCGCCGGCGGCATCGACCTCTCGGTCGGGTCGATCGTGGCGCTCTCCAGTGTCTGGCTGACCACCTTGGCCACCCAGGCCTACGGCCCGTTCGTGATGATCCTTTGTGGACTCCTGGTCGGCCTCGGCTGCGGGCTGGTCAACGGGATCCTGGTGTCCTACGGGAAGATCGTGCCGTTCATCGCGACACTGGCGATGTACGTCTCCGCCCGCGGGCTCGCGGAACGCATCAGCGGCCGCCGCACGCAGGTGGTGTCGGAGGCGAGCTTCCTGGAGTTCTTCCGCGGCGACCTGCTCGGCATCCCGGTGCTGATCTGGATGTTCGCGCTGGTGTTCGCCATCGGCTGGGTGGTGCTGAACCGCACCACCTTCGGCCGCCGCACCTTCGCCGTCGGCGGCAACGCCGAGGCCTCGCGGCTGGCGGGCATCAACGTCAAGCGCCACACCGCACTCGTCTACGGCGTCGCCGGCCTCTGCTGCGGCATCGCCGCGCTGATGGTCGTCGCCCGCACCACCGCGGGCGCCTCGACCAACGGCATGCTCTACGAACTCGACGCCATCGCGGCGGTCGTCATCGGCGGCACCCTGCTCACCGGTGGCCGCGGCTCGCTCATCGGCACCCTGATCGGCGTGCTGATCTTCACCGTGCTGTCCAACATCTTCACGCTCAACAACCTGGACACCGACATCCAGAACATCGCCAAGGGCGTGATCATCGTGCTGGCCGCGCTCCTGCAGTTCCGGTCGGTCAAGAAAACCAAGACGAGTACTTAGTGGTCACCCCCGTCACCGTGGATGGAGAGTCCTCATGACCGAACAATCCCTGCATCGCCGCCGTTTCCTGCTGGGAGGCGCGGCCGTCGGAGCGGGTGCGCTGCTGACCGCGTGCACCTCGAACGAGGCACCGGCGCAGAACAACGCCGCCAACGTCGCCAACGCCGGGGCCAACTCACAGCCCGGAACCCCGGTCACCATCGGGTTCTCGGCCCCGGCCGCGGACCACGGCTGGATGGCGGCCATCACCAAGAACGCCCGCGCGCAGGCGCAGAAGTTCAGTGAGGTCACGCTCAACGCGACCGAGGGCACCAACGACGTCAACCAGCAGATCTCCCAGGTGGAGACGCTGATCAACGCCAAGGTCAACGTCCTGGTGATCCTGCCGTTCGACGGCAAGGCGCTCACCGCGGTCGGCCAGCAGGCGATGGACGCCGGTATCCAGGTGATCAACCTCGACCGCGTCTTCGACACCCCGCTCGCGTACCGCACCTGGATCGGTGGCGACAACTACCGCATGGGCGTCAACGCGGGCAACTACATCGCCCAGCAGATGAAGGCGAAGAACATCGCCGCCCCGGTGATCGGTGAGGTCGCGGGCATCGACTCGCTGCCGCTGACCCAGGAACGCAGCAAGGGCTTCAAGGACGCCTTGGCCCGTCAGGGTTTCGCCGTCGGTCCCCGGGTCTCGGCGGACTTCACCCCGGAGTCGGGCGAGAAGCAGACGTCGAACCTGCTGCAGTCCGCGGCCAAGCTGGACGCGCTGTGGAACCACGACGACGACCAGGGGGTCGGGGTCATCGCGGCGATCAACAACGCCAACCGCAAGAACTTCCTGATGGTCGGCGGCGCGGGTTCGAAGAACGCGATGAACCTGATCAAGTCCGACGCCGAGCCGCTGAAGGCGACCGTGCTCTACAGCCCGTCGATGGCGTCTTCGGCGATCTCGCTCGCGCGCCTGCTCGGCCAGGGCAAGGGGGCCGGTGACTTCGCCGAGCACGAGATCCCCGCCGAGATCACCACGTACTCCGCGGTGGTCACCAAGGAGAACGTCGACAAGTACATGGACGTCGGCTTCGACTCGTAAGACCTGCGTACCCGACACACGCACGCTTATCTAGGAGGGGCATGAGCACGGCAAGGGAAACGATCGGGATCGGCATGGTGGGCCACGCGTTCATGGGTGCGGTGCATTCGCACGCGTGGCGCAGCGTGCACCGGTTCTTCACGCCACCGCTGATCCCGAGACTCGCCGTGCTCGGCGGCCGTGACGAGGCGCGGGCGAAGGCCGCGGCGGACCGGTTCGGCTGGGAAGACGTCGAGACGGATTGGCGCGCGCTGATCGCCCGCGACGACGTCGACCTGGTCGACATCTGCACGCCGGGCGACAGCCACGCCGAGATCGCGATCGCCGCGCTCGAAGCCGGGAAACACGTGCTGTGCGAGAAGCCGCTGGCCAACACCCTCGCCGAGGCCGAAGCGATGGCCGAGGCGGCGGCGAAGGCACGGGCCGACGGCGTCCGGTCCATGGTGGCGTTCAACTATCGCCGGGTGCCCGCGCTCGCGCACGCCAGGAAACTGGTCGCGAGCGGGGCGCTCGGCGAGATCCGCCACGTGCGGTCGGTGTATCTGCAGGACTGGCTGTCCGACCCGCAGTCGCCGATGACCTGGCGGCTGCACAAGGACAAGGCGGGCTCGGGCGCGCTGGGCGACCTCGGCGCGCACATCGTCGACGCCGCCCAGTTCGTCACCGGCGACACGATCACCGGGGTCTCCGCGCTGACCAACACCTTCGTCAAGGAGCGGCCGGACGGCGACGGCGGCACCGGGCAGGTCACCGTCGACGACACCGCGCTGTTCCTCGGCCGGTTCACCGGCGGGGCCGTGGCGAGTTTCGAGGCGACCCGGTTCGCGCTGGGCCGCAAGAACGCGATGCGGCTGGAGATCAACGGGTCGAAGGCGAGCCTCGCGTTCGACTTCGAGTCGATGAACGAACTGTCCTTCTTCGACGGCGGGCAGCCTGCCACCGAGGCCGGGTTCCGCCGGATCCTGGTCACCGAACCCGAGCACCCGTACGTCGGGGCGTGGTGGCCGCCGGGTCACCTCCTCGGCTACGAGCACACCTTCACCAACGAGGTCGCCGACCTGCTCACCGCGATCGGCGACGGCACGGATCCCGAACCGTCCTTCGAGGACGGGTTGAGGGTTCAGCAGGTCCTGGACGCGGTCGAGCGCAGCGCTTCCGACGAGGCCCGATGGACCGCTGTGCCCGGCGTCACTGCCAACGGGAGTAACTGAGAAGTAGATCCAGCCGAAAGTCGCATGGACGTACATCACTGCGACTTGGTTCGATCCGAAACGTCCGACCATCCGAACACAAACGCAGTTGGACATTCCGGGTTGGGAAAGGTGGAGGAAATGCCTGCTCAGGAACGCACGGGCATCTGGTTGATCGGGGCGAGGGGGTCCGTCGCCACCACTGCCGCGGTAGGGCTGCTCGCCCTCCGCGCGGGGGTGACGGGCGGTGGCGGCTGTGTCACCGAACTGCCCGCGTTCGCCGATGTTCCGTTGCCCGGCTGGGACGATCTGGTGCTCGGCGGACACGACATCGTGCACACGCCGCTGGAGAAACGCGCCGAACAGCTGGCGCACGCCGGCGTGTTCGGGCACTCGGTGTTCTCGGCTGTCCGGTCCGGACTGGCCGAAGTGGACGCCGAGATCCGCGACGGCTACCACCCGGCGACGCATACGGGTGCCCAGGCCGACGCGGCCGCCCGGCTCACGGCGGACATCAGAGCTTTCGCCGACCGGAACGACCTCGCACGGGTCGTGGTCGTCAACGTGTCCTCCACCGAGGCCCCGTGCCCCCACCTGCCCGAACACGACGATCTCGACGCGCTGGAGGCGGCGCTGGCGGATCCGACACGAGCAGTGCTCCCATCGAGTTCCCTGTCGGCCTACGCGGCGCTGAAGGCGGGAAGCCCGTACGTCGAGTTCACGCCGTCGGCCGGGATCACCCTGCCCGCGCTGCGGGCGCTCGCCGAACGTGAAGGCCTGCCGTACGCGGGGTCCGACGGCAAGACCGGCGAGACCCTGCTCCGCACCGTCCTCGCGCCGATGTTCAGCGCGCGGGCGCTGAAGGTCCGCTCCTGGGCGGGCACCAACCTGCTGGGCGGCGGCGACGGCGAGACCCTCGCCGACCCGGTGACCGCGAACAGCAAGCTGGAATCCAAGGCCCGCGGGCTCGCCGCGCTGCTCGGCGGCGACGTCACCGCGCCGCTGCACATCGACAACGTGCCCGACCTCGGCGAGATCAAGACCGCGTGGGACCACGTGTCGTTCGAGGGGTTCCTCGGCGCGCGCATGAGCCTGCAGTTCACCTGGACCGGCTATGACTCCGCGCTCGCGGCGCCGCTGATCCTCGACCTCGCCCGCTTCGTCACCGCCGCGCACGCCGGCGGCCAGAGCGGCGCGCTGACCGAACTCGGCTTCTTCTTCAAGGACCCGCTGGGCAGCGACGAGCACCGGTTCGCCGAGCAGACCGCCCGCCTGGTCGCCTGGGCGGGAGCCCTGTGAAGGCCTATGTAGAACTCGTGCGGGCGCCCGCCGCGCTGACGGTGCTCGGCGACACGGTCGCCGGATCCGCCGCGGCGGGACTCAAGATGACCGGGCGACGGCTGCTGCTGCCGCTGTCCTCGGTCGCCTTCTACTGGGCCGGGATGGCCCTCAACGACTGGGCGGACCGGAAGCTCGACGCCGTGGAGCGGCCCGAGCGGCCGATCCCGTCCGGGCGGGTGAGCGCGGGCGCGGCGCTCACCACCGGCGTCGCGCTGACCGCGGCCGGGCTGGGCCTGGCCGCGCTCGGCGGCGGACGTCAGGCGATGCGGGTCGCGGTCCCGCTCGCGGCTTCGGTCTGGGCCTACGACACGGTGCTCAAGCCGACCCTGGCCGGACCGGTGGCGATGGCGGCCTGCCGCACGCTCGACGTCCTGCTGGGCGCGGGTGGCGAACCTCGGCTCGCCGCCACCGCGGCGGCGGCCGTGGGCGTCCACACGCTCGGCGTCACGGCCCTGTCCACCGGGGAGGTCCACGGCGCGAACCCGGCGACGGCGCGTGCCGCACTGGCCACCAGCTGTGCGGCGACAACGTTGGCATTGACCGGACCGGCGAAGGGCGGCTGGCACCGCGCGGCCTCGATGGCGGCCGGTTCGGGCTACGCGAGCCTGGTCGGCAAGGCGCAGGCGGACGCCGTCCGTGACCCGTCGGCGAAGTCCGTGCGCTCGGCGACGCGCTCCGGCATCCACGGCATGGTCCCGCTGCAGGCGGCGGTCACGGCGAAGGGTTCGGTCCTGGGGGCCGCGCTGGTCGCGGCCGCGCTGCCGATCGCCCGCAAGCTGTCGCGGAAGGTGAGCCCCACATGAGTTTTCACCTCGGATACGGCACCAACGGCTTCTCCAACCACCGCCTCGACGACGCGCTCGCGATCATCGCCGACCTCGGGTACACCGGGGTGGCGCTGACCCTGGACCACGACCACCTCGACCCGTTCGCCGACGATCTGGCGCGACAGGTCGACCACGTGGCTTCGCGGCTTTCGGCGCTCGGCCTGAACCGGGTCGTCGTCGAGACGGGCGCGCGGTACCTGCTCGACCCGTGGCGCAAGCACTCGCCGACGCTGCTTTCGGACGATCCCGCGCCGCGGATCGACTTCCTGGCGCGGGCCTTGCAGATCGCCGGCGACCTCGGGGCGGACTGCGTTTCCTTCTGGTCCGGGGTATCTACTGTGGACACGGACGTCGCGTGGTCCCGGGTGCGCGAGGGGGTCGCCGCGGTCCTGGAGCACGCCGCGCGGCTGAACGTGCGGCTGGCGATGGAACCCGAGCCCGGGCATCTCGTGCAGCATCTGGGCCAGGTCCTGGACCTGCGCAAGGAGCTCGGCGAGCCGGAGCTGTTCGGGGTGACGCTCGATGTCGGGCACTGTGTCGCCGTCGAGCCGGTCAACGCGGCCGAATGCGTCCGCCTCGCCGGTCCGCTGCTGTGGAACGTCCAGCTGGACGACATGCTGCCGCGGGTCCACGAGCATCTGGAATTCGGTGACGGGCATCTGGATCTGCCCGGGACGCTCGCCGCGCTGGCGGAGATCGGCTACACGGGGCTGGCCGCGGTCGAACTTCCCCGGCACAGCCACGCCGCGCCGGACACCGCACGCCGGGCTTTCGAGGCGCTCACCGCCGCGATGCCGCAGACGTGGGAGGCCAAGGCGGAACGCCGGATCCGGGAGAAGCCGTCGGTGATCGGCGCGATCTTCCCGGCCGTCGGCCGTGAAGTCGGCCGTGCGGCACTGCGTCCGGACACCGACCCGCAGGGCCTGGTCCACGGCACCGTCGACGACCGGGCGCGGGTCCGGCTCGTGACGGTACTGGCCGACGTCCTCGACGACGCCGCGCTGGCGGCGGAACTGCGCGATCTGTACCGCTACGGCGACGACGCCGAGCGGCGCGGGGTGCTGCGGGCGCTCTCCACGCTGGAGTCGCCGGGTGCCGAGGTCACCGATGCCGGGATCAAGCTGGTCGAGGACGCCTTGCGCGCCAACGACATCAGGCTGGTCGCCGCCGCCATGGGTGCCTTCGCCCGGTTCCTGGACGACCACGCCTGGCGCCACGGCGTCCTGAAATGCGTCTTCGTCGGGGTGCCGCTGGCCGCCGTGGCGGACCTCGGAACCCGCGCGGACGACGAGCTGATGCGCATGCTCGCCGATTTCGCCGACGAACGCAGGGCGGCCGGACGTGACGTTCCCGCCGACGCCCTTTCATTGCTCAAGGAAGGCCACTGACCGTGCGCATCTTCGATCCCCACATCCACATGTCCTCCCGGACCACCGACGACTACGAAGCCATGTACGCGGCCGGTGTCCGCGCGCTGGTCGAACCCGCGTTCTGGCTGGGGCAGCCGCGCACCAGCGTCGGCTCGTACACCGACTACTTCGACGCGCTCATCGGCTGGGAACGGTTCCGCGCCGCCCAGTTCGGCATCCGGCACCACTGCACGATCGCGCTGAACCCCAAGGAGGCCAACGACCCCCGCTGCCGCGAGGTGCTCGACGTGCTTCCGAGGTACCTGGCCAAGGACGGCGTGGTCGCGGTCGGCGAGGTCGGCTACGACTCGATGACCAAGGAAGAGGACGAGGTCTTCGCCCGGCAGCTGGCGATGGCCCTCGACCACGACCTCCCGGTGATGGTGCACACCCCGCACCGCGACAAGCTCGAAGGCACCAAGCGCACCCTGGACGTCGTCCGCGAGGCGGGGATCGCGCCGGAGCGCGTCATCGTCGACCACCTCAACGAGGTCACCGTCAAGCTGGTCAAGGATTCCGGTGCCTGGATGGGGTTCTCGATCTACCCGGACACCAAGATGGACGAGCACCGGATGGTCGAGATCCTGCGCCAGTACGGGCTGGAGAAGATGATCGTCAACTCCGCCGCGGACTGGGGCCGCTCGGATCCCTTGAAGACCGCCAAAACCGGGCAGGCGATGCTCGACGGCGGCTTCACCGACGCCGACGTCGACAAGGTCCTGTGGCAGAACCCTGTCGCCTTCTACGACCAAAGTGGACGGCTCACCCTCGACCCGCTGCCCGGCTTCACCGGCGAGGCGGAGACGTTCGAGGGCAACTCGGTCCTGCGAGGTGCCCGCAAATGATCTCGTACTGCACGAACGTCCATCCCGCCGAGGACGTCGCCGGCATCGTCGCGCAGCTGGAGCGGTACGCGCTCCCGGTGCGCGAGCGGCTGGGCGACGACAAACTCGGCGTCGGCCTCTGGCTCTCCGCGCCTGTCGCTCGTGGGCTCGCCGACGATCCTCAGGCGCGCAAGGCCTTCCGTTCCGAGCTCGACGCGCGCGGGCTCAGCGTCTACACGCTGAACGCGTTCCCGTACGGCGGGTTCCACGACGAGGTCGTCAAGCACGCCGTCTATAGTCCTAAGTGGACTCATTCGGACAGGGTCGCTTACACGATCGACTGTGTCACGGTGCTGTCGGACCTGCTCGCCGAAGACGCCGCTTACGGCAGTATCTCAACGCTGCCGTTGGCTTGGCGTGAACCGTGGACCGAACACGACGATCACAGCGCGGCCACCGCCTTCGAACAGGTCGTCCGCGCGATCCGGGCCACCGGTGACCGGCCGATCCGGCTGGCCGTCGAACCCGAACCCGGCTGCGTGCTCGACACCGTGGCCGACGCGCTGGGTTGGCTTTCCGGCCGCGTCGACCCGGAGTACGTCGGACTGTGCCTGGACACCTGCCACCTCGCGGTGTCCTTCGCCGATCCGGCGGAGACCCTGGCCGCGATCGCGAAGTCCGATGTGGACATCGTCAAGGTGCAGGCTTCGGCCGCACTGCACGTCGAAAAGCCCGCCGAGGCGCGGGAAGCCCTGGCGACGTTCGCCGAACCCCGTTACCTGCACCAGGTCCGCGAGCTTTCGGGAGGTGTCGTGCACAAGGCCGACGACTTGCCCGAGGCATGGCGGGAATTACCAGGAGAAGGCCCGTGGCGCGTGCACTTCCACATGCCGCTGCACCAGGCCCCGGCCGCGCCGCTGGCCACCACGACGGACGTCCTGCGCACCGTCGCCGCCGGACTGCCCGGCGAACCGCATATCGAGGTCGAGACCTACACCTGGAGTGTCCTCCCGGACGCGGGAGACCTCGTCGGCGGGATCGCCGCCGAACTCGAGTGGGCCAAGGCGAACCTGGTCAAGGAAGAGGTGTCCGCATGAAGCCGCTGGTCGTCATCGACGTCGTCGGGCTGACCCCGAAGGCGTTGCGGGACATGCCGAACCTGTCCGCCGTCGCGCGAGACGGCTGGCAGGCCGAACTGGGCACGGTGCTGCCCGCCGTCACCTGCAGCGCGCAGTCGACGTTCCTCACCGGGCTCATGCCCGCGCAGCACGGGATCGTCGGCAACGGCTGGTACTTCCGCGAACTCGGCGAGATCTTCCTGTGGCGCCAGCACAACCGGCTCGTCGGCGGCGAGAAGCTGTGGGAGACCGCGCGGGCGGCGCACCCCGGCTACACCTCGGCGAACGTGTGCTGGTGGTACGCGATGGGGATGAGCACCGACGTCACGGTGACCCCGCGGCCGATCTACCACGCCGACGGCCGCAAGTCGCCGGACGCCTACGTGCGGCCGCCCGAGCTGCACGATCAGCTGACCGGCGCGCTGGGGGAGTTCCCGCTCTTCCAGTACTGGGGCCCGACCGCGTCGATCAAGTCGAGCAAATGGGTCATCGGTGCCTCGCGGCAGATCCTGCGGGAAAAGCGACCCGACCTGCTGCTGACTTACGTCCCGCACCTGGACTACGACCTGCAGCGCTTCGGCCCGGACGCTCCTCAAGCGGCGCTGGCCGCGCGGGAGCTGGACAAGGCGCTCGCGCCGCTGCTCGACGACGCCCGCAACGCCGGGGCGACCGTGGTCGCGCTCAGCGAGTACGGCATCACCAACGTGCACCGGCCCGTCGACATCAACCGGGCGTTGCGGCGCGAGGGCCTGCTGGAGGTCTACACCCAGGCGGGCATGGAGTACCTCGACCCGTGGGCGTCGCGCGCGTTCGCCGTCGCCGACCACCAGGTCGCGCACGTCTACGTCCGCGACTCCGCCGATCTGGAGCGGGTGCGGTCGATCGTCGGCGAGCTGACCGGCGTCGACGAGGTCCTCGACCGTGAGGCCCAGGCTCGTTATGGGATTGACCATGAGCGCGCGGGGGAACTCGTCGCGGTCGCCGAGCCGGACTCGTGGTTCACCTACTACTACTGGCTCGACGACGAGCGGAAGCCCGACTTCGCGCGCGGCGTCGAGATCCACCGCAAACCGGGCTACGACCCCGCCGAGCTGTTCTTCGACCCGGAGGACAAGTTCGCCAAGGCGCGGGCCGGGCTCAACCTGGCGAAGAAGTTCGCCGGGCTCCGGTACGCGATGGACGTCGTCCCGACCGATCCGCGCTGGGTGCGCGGTTCGCACGGGCGCCTGCCGGATGCAGGCGAGGACGGTCCGGTGCTGCTGTGCTCCGACCCCGCCTTCCAGCCGTCCGGTCGTGTGGGGGCGACTGATGTGCATCCGCTGCTGTTGTCACTGCAGGGGTTGAAGTGACGGTGGGGCTTCGGTCCAGCGGGTCGTGAGTGGTAAGTGGCGTTAGAACGTCACTTACCACTCACGACCACCCCGACCCACTCCCCACCCGCCGCCCTCCCCACCCCACCTCCAGAAAGGACGCTCCCCCTCTCCCGCATCCCCTTCCTTGATCGCCGCCGCTCATCGAAAGGATCGCTACTGCTATGTCCTTGAAACGACGACTAGGCGTGCTCGTCACGTCGATGGTCACGGCTTTGACAGGCGTCGCGCTACCGGTGCAAACCGCATCGGCGCACGAAGCAGCGACGGTGCTCGTGTTCTCCAAGACCGCGGGCTTCCGCCACGATTCGATCCCCGACGGGATCAAGGCGATCAAGGAACTGGGGGCGCAGAACCACTTCGGGGTCGAGGCCACCGAGGACGCGGCGGCCTTCACCGACGCGAACCTCAAGCGCTTCAACGCGGTGGTCTGGCTTTCCACCACCGGTGACGTGCTGAACGCGGACCAGCAGGCCGCGTTCGAGCGGTACGTGAAGGGAGGCGGCGGGTACGTGGGCGTGCACGCCGCCTCCGACACCGAATACGACTGGCCCTGGTACGGCGACCTGGTGGGCGCGTACTTCAAGTCCCATCCGCAGATCCAGAAGGCGAACGTCAAGGTCGAAGACCACGACCACGTGTCCACTGTGGACCTTCCGGAGACCTGGCCGCGCACCGACGAGTGGTACAACTACCGCGCGAACCCGCGGAGCAAGGTCAACGTCCTCGCCAGCCTGGACGAGAAGAGCTACCAGCCCGGCGACGGCGCGATGGGCGATCACCCGATCGCCTGGTGCCACGAGAACTCCGGCGGCCGCTCCTGGTACACCGGCGGCGGGCACACCAAGGAGTCCTACACCGAACCGGCCTTCCTCAAGCATCTCGCCGGTGGCATCAAGTACGCCACCAAGCTGAGTGAGGCCGGCTGCGCCAAGAAGACCCAGGAAGACCCGGTCGACGCGGACTTCGACCAGATCACCCTGGCCAAGGGCGAGGAGAAGACCGGCGAGCCGATCGCGCTTTCGGTGCTGCCCAACCGCGACGTCCTGCACACTTCGCGCGACGGCCGCGTCTGGTACACCAGCTCGTCGGCGACGACCTCGCTGGCAGGGCAGATCCCCGTCTACAACCACGACGAGGACGGCCTGCAGGGTGTCGCCATCGACCCGGACTTCGCCAAGAACCGCTGGGTCTATCTCTACTACGCGCCCAAGCTGAGCACCCCGTCCGGTGACGCGCCGGAGAACGGCACCCCGGCGGACTTCGAACCGTTCAAGGGCTACAACCAGCTCTCGCGGTTCAAGCTGGGCACCGACAACAAGCTCGACGTCGCCAGTGAGCAGAAGATCCTGCAGGTCCCGGCCGAACGCGGCATCTGCTGCCACGCGGGCGGTGAGATCGACTTCGACGCGCAGGGCAACCTGTATCTGTCCACAGGGGACGATTCCAACCCGTTCTCCTCCGACGGTTTCACCCCGATCGACGAGCGCGCCGACCGCAACCCGGTCTACGACGCCCAGCGCTCCTCCGGCAACACCAACGACCTGCGCGGCAAAGTGCTGCGGATCAAGGTCGGAGCGAAGGGCAAGTACACCGTCCCCAAGGGCAACCTCTTCCCGAAGGGCAAGGCCAAGACCAAGCCCGAGATCTACGCGATGGGCTTCCGGAACCCGTTCCGGTTCGCCGTCGACCGCAAGACCGGCTGGATCCACCTCGCCGACTACGGCCCCGACGCGGGCGCAGCCGACCCGAAGCGCGGACCCGGCGGGACGGTCGAGTTCAACCTGATCAAGAAGCCCGGCAACTTCGGCTGGCCGTACTGCATCGGCGACAACCAGCCGTTCATCGACTACGACTTCGCCACCAAGCAGTCCGGCGCCGCCTTCGACTGCGCCAAGCCGAAGAACACCAGCCCGCGCAACACCGGGCTGACCGACCTGCCGCCGGTCGAGAAGGCTTGGATCCCTTACGACGGTGGTTCGGTGCCCGAGTTCGGCACCGGCCCCGAGTCCCCGATGGGCGGCCCGGTCTACCAATACGACGCGAAGAACCCGTCGCAGACCAAGTTCCCGGAGTACTTCAACGGCAAGACCTTCGCCTACGAATGGGAACGCGGCTGGATCAAGGAGATCACCGTCGGCAAGAACGGTGAACGCGGTGCCATCAAGCCGTTCTTCGACTCGATGGACCTGGTGCGTCCGATGAACGTCGAGTTCGGCCCGGACGGCGCGCTCTACGTCCTCGACTACGGCACCGGCTACTTCGGCGGCTCCAAGGAGTCCGCCGTCTACCGCATCGACTACACCAAGGGGCGCCGGACGCCGGTCGCCCAGGTGGTCGCGGACAAGACGTCCGGCCAGGCACCCATGACGGTCAAGTTCGACCCGGCCGGGACGAACGACCCCGACGGTCAGGCCCTGACCTATGCCTGGGACTTCGACGGGAACGGCACCACCGACTCCACCGAGGCCGCCCCGGTTTCCCACACCTACACCGCGAACGGCCAATACACCGCGAAGCTCTCCGTCACCGACGCCACCGGGCTGACCGGCTCGGCGAGCGTGGTGGTCACCGTCGGCAACACCGCGCCGGTGGTCACGCTGAAGACCCCGGTCAACGGCAGCGTGTTCAGTTTCGGGGACACCGTCCCGTTCAAGGTCGAGGTGACCGACGCCGAGGACAACCCGATCGACTGCTCGAAGGTGACCGTCGAATACATCCTCGGCCACGAGGGGCACGGACACCCGCTGAGCCGCGCGACCGGTTGTGAAGGCACCATCGCCACGCCCGCCGACGAAGGCCACGGTGCGGACGCCAACGTCTTCGGCGTCATCAACGCCAGCTACACCGACAACGGGGGGAACGGCGTGCCCGCGCTCACCGGTGACGCGGAATCCATCCTGCAGCCCAAGCTGAAGCAGGCGGAGTTCTACACCCAGTCCAGCGGGGTCGAGGTCGTCGCGCACGACGGCGCCAGTGGCGGCAAACGCGTCAACCACATCGAATCCGGTGACTGGATCAAATTCGACCCGGTGAACCTCGTCGGTGTCCGCGGCATCGGCTACCGCGTCTCGTCCGGCGGCGAGGGCGGCACGATCGAGGTCCGCTCCGGCGCGGTGGACGGTCCGCTGGTGCAGACGGTCACCGTCGCCAACACCGGCGGCTGGGACACCTACGCCGACATCCCGGCCTCCGCCATCACCGACCCCGGCGGCACCGGCTCCTTGTTCCTCGTGTTCAAGGGCGGTTCCGGTGGCTTGTTCGACGTAGACGCGATCACCTTCGAGGAGAACTGATGAGCCGTCCGATCACCCTGTTCACCGGCCAGTGGGCGGATCTCCCGTTCACCGAGGTGTGCAGGCTGGCCAGCGAGTGGGGCTACGACGGCCTCGAAATCGCGTGTTCCGGTGACCATTTCGAGGTCGACCGCGCACTGTCCGAAGAGGACTATGTGCCCGGCCGCCTGAAGCTGCTCGCCGAGCACGGCCTCAAGGTGTGGGCGATCTCCAACCACCTCGTCGGGCAGGCCATCTGTGACGACCCGATCGACGAACGCCACCAGGCCATCATCCCTTCGAGGGTGTGGGGCGACGGTGAACCGGAAGGCGTCCGGCAGCGGGCGGCGAAGGAGATGGCCGACACCGCCCGCGCGGCGGCGAAACTCGGCGTGGACACGGTGATCGGCTTCACCGGTTCGAAGACCTGGAAGTACGTCGCGATGTTCCCGCCGGTCTCGCAGGCGGTCATCGACGAGGGCTACACCGACTTCGCCGACCGGTGGAACCCGATCCTCGACGTCTTCGACGAGGTGGGCGTGCGGTTCGCCCACGAGGTCCACCCGTCGGAGATCGCTTACGACTACTGGACCACGAAACGTGCGCTCGAAGCTGTCGGCGACCGTCCGGCATTCGGGCTGAATTGGGATCCTTCGCATTTCATCTGGCAGGACCTCGACCCGGTCGGTTTCATCCTCGATTTCGCCGACCGGATCTACCACGTGGACTGCAAGGACACCAGGAAGCGGTTCGACGGACGGAACGGAAGGCTCGGCTCGCATCTCCCCTGGGGAGATCCCCGACGCGGCTGGGACTTCGTTTCGACAGGGCACGGCGACGTGCCCTGGGAGGACTGTTTCCGCGCACTGAATTCGATCGGCTACGCCGGTCCGATCTCGGTGGAGTGGGAAGACGCCGGCATGGACCGGCTCCGGGGCGCGGCGGAAGCCGTGACCTATCTGCGGGGGCTCCTGTTCGACAAGCCGTCGGCGGCCTTCGACGCGGCTTTCAGCAACCAGAAGTGAGGGCGGTTTCATGTGCGGTGAAGAAGCTGAGCGGTTCCACTCTCGACGGTCGCTCCTGCGAGGTGCCACGACGGCGGCCGTCGCGGTCGGTGCGGCGGTAGCCCTGCCAGGACTGGCGGACGCCGCCCCGGCGGCGCAAGCGGAGACACAGGGTCACGGCTACGGCCACGGTCACGGCCGGGTCCCGGTGGAGAAGATCAGCATCCAGCTCTACTCCCTGCGCACCGCGCTGCAGGCCGATCTGCCGGGAACCCTGTCCGCGCTGGCGGACATCGGTTACCGGAAGGTCGAACTGGCCGGCACCTACGGCCGTACGGCGCAGGAGTTCCGCGGTCTGCTCGACAAGAACCACATCAAGGCGACGTCCACGCACGTCGGCATCGACGGTGACCTCGACAAGACCATCGCGGACGCGAAGGTCCTCGGGAACACCCGCGCCAACGTGCCGTTCGCGGCCTTCGACACCATCGACGGCTGGAAGCAGTTCGCCGGACGGCTCGACACGGCGGCGCGGAAGTTCCGCCGGGCCGGGATCCCGCTCGGGTACCACAACCACGCCCACGAGTTCGCGGCCATCGACGGCGTGCGCCCGTACGACGTGCTCACCAGGGGCACCAATCCGCGTTACGTGCACCTGGAGATCGACCTGTTCTGGGCGGTGGAAGGCGGCGTCGACCCGATTTCGCTGTACCGCCAGCACTTCCCGCGCGTGGTGCAGTACCACGTGAAGGACCGGACGGCGGACGGCAAGATGGTCGACCCCGGCAAGGGTGTCATCGACTTCCCGCGCATCTTCGGCCGCACCCGCCCGAACCTGCACGAGTACATCGTCGAACACGACAACCCCACGGATCCCCTGAGCACCGCCCAGACCGGATTCACCTATCTCCGTAACGTCCGCTTCTAGCTGGGGAATCCACCATGGACAAGAGTAAACGCGGGCTGTCCCGCAGATCGATGCTCGCGGGCACCGCGGCCGGGGTCATCGCCCCGGTCGTGGTGTCGGCCAGCGCCGGTTCGGCACCCGCGGCCGCGGCCGGGATGACCCGCAACATCACCGTGTACGCCGACTACGTTCCCGGCTCGACCCGGGTCGGTTACGGGCTGGAGCCCGGCAAGCCGACGATCCCCGGACCGCTCCTGGAGTGCTACGAGGGCGACACGCTGGTGATCGAGCTGGTCAACAACACCGACCAGCGGCTTTCGATCCACCCGCACGGCGTCAACTACGACACCAAGTCGGACGGCTCGCCGTTCAACGACTCCTTCAACAAGCCCTACGAGACCAAGACCTACACCTGGAAGACGCGGACGGCTTACCAGGCGGCCAACGGTTTCTGGATGCCCGGCAGCGCGGGCTACTGGCACTACCACGACCACGCGTTCGGCGGGGACCACGGCACCGTGGGCCTGATGAAGGGTCTCTACGGCGGCCTGATCGTGCGCAAGCGCGGGGATCTGTTGCCCAGCAAGCAGTTCACCGTGGTGTTCACCGAAATGTGGATCAACCACCAGGTCGCCCCGAACACCCCGATCTTCGAGGCGAACCTGGGTGAACGCGTCGAGTTCATCTGCATCGGGCACGGCAACCTGATGCACACCTTCCACCTGCACGCGCACCGCTGGGCGGACACCCGCACCGGCATGCTCACCAGCGCGACCGACAACGCCCCGATCCTCGACAACAAGACCCTGGACCCGGGCAACTCCTTCGGGTTCCAGGTGATCGCCGGTGACGGCGTCGGGCCGGGCGCGTGGATGTACCACTGCCACGTCCAGCAGCACTCGGACGACGGCATGTCCGGAGTGTTCCTGGTCCGCAACGCCGACGGCGGGATGCCCGCGGGCGCCCAGGACGCGATCGACCGCTTCAAGGGACACCAGCACGGAACCACCGCGGCCAAGCCGGACGCCACCGGCGCTTCGGCCCACTCCCACCACCAGTCTTGAAAGGAGCGAGAACTTGAGACGAATCTTCTCGCAACGCCGTCTCCGCAGACGGTCACTGGCCGCGCTGGCGGTCGGCGCCGTCGTCACCTCCGGGCTTCCGCTGGCCATCGCACCGGTGACCGCCGAAGCCGCGACGAACGTCCCGGTCAACGTCCTGGTCTTCCACGGCACCGCCGCGGACCAGAAGGACCCCGTCCTGCGCGCCACGGACGCGATCGCGAGCCTGGGGCAGGCGAACGGGATCTCCGTGGCGTCCTCTTCGGACCCCACGGTGTTCACGAGCGCGAACCTCGCGAAGTACCGCGGCGTCGTATTCCTTTCCGCGCAGGGCATCACGCTCAACCGCGACCAGGAAACCTCGCTGCAGAACTACATGAAGGCGGGCGGCGGTTTCCTCGGACTGTCGGACGCCGCACGCGCCCAGGACGGTTCGCAGTGGTTCTCCGGCCTGATCGGAGCCCGTCCGGTGGGGGCACGTCCCACGCCTGAAGCGGTCGCCGCTGTCACCGCGAGCGCGGAGAACGCGCCCAACGAGGGCAAGGAGAAGCTGGCCGACAACAACGAGAACACCAAGTGGCTGGCCTTCACGAACACCGCCTGGATCGCCTACAAGCTGGCCGCCCCGGTCGCCGTGAGCAGCTACGCGCTCGTCTCGGCGAACGACTTCGCCGGACGTGACCCGAAGAGCTGGACCCTGCAGGGCTCCAACGACGGGACCGCGTGGACCGATCTGGACACCCGCACCAACGAGGTGTTCGCCGACCGGTTCCAGAACCGGACCTTCACCTTCGCCAACACCACGGCCTACTCGAACTACCGGCTGAACATCACCGCCAACGCCGGTGAATCGGCCACCCAGCTGGCCGACTTCAAACTGTTCAAGGACCAGTCGAACACCCCGCCGCCACCGGAGAACGCGCCGGCCGAGGCCACGGTCGACGTCCTCGACAAGGCGAACCCCACGACGGCGGGGCTGCCGCAGAAGTGGGTGCGCACGGACCGGTGGCTCAACTGGGAGGTCAACCCGGTCGGCACCGTCCACACCGTCGCTCAGGTCGAAGAAGCGGGCTACAAGCCGGGTGTCGGCGCGAACGGCGCCTTCCACCCGATCTCGTGGTGCCGTGACTACGACGGCGGCCGCTCCTTCTACTCCGGCATGGGCCGGACCGAGGCGAGCTACGGCGAAGCCCAGTTCCGCAGCCACATCCTCGGCGCGCTGAAGTGGACCACCGGCATGGTGCGCGGGGACTGCAAGGCGGGCATCGCGGCCAACTACAAGGTCGAGCGCCTGACCGCGAAGAACCAGACCGGTCAGATGGACCAGATCGGCGAACCGCACGGCCTGACCATCGCCCCGGACGGCAAGGTCTTCTACATCGGCCGCGCCGCCTGCGCCGGCAACGTCGTGCCCGCGCCGAACGACTGGAGCAACCCCGAGATCGGCGCCGGCTGCGGCACGATCCACCAGTGGGACCCGGTCAGCAAGAAGCCGAAGCTGCTCACCACGCTCAAGGTGATGGGCAACCGCGGCAGCGGCGACGAACTGGTCAAGAACGAGGAAGGCCTCCTCGGGCTCGAGCTGGACCCGAAGTTCAGCGAAAACGGCTACATGTACGCCTACTGGATGCCGCACGAGTCGATCGACCGCGACAAGCAGATCGGCAAGCGCACGGTCTCGCGGTTCAGCTACGACCTGAAGAAGCAGACGCTGGACCAGGCGACCCGCAAGGACCTGCTGTCCTGGGACGTCCAGATCCACAGCTGCTGCCACGCCGGTGGCGGCATGGCCTTCGACAAGGACGGAAACCTCTTCGTCGGGTCCGGTGACAGCAACTCGTCGCAGGGCTCCAACGGGTACTCCGGCAACAACTGGACCGAGGACTACAAGGGCGTCTCGTTCCAGGACGCGCGCCGCACCGCCGGTAACACCAACGACCTCAACGGCAAGATCCTGCGGATCCACCCCGAGGCCGACGGCACGTACACCAACCCGGCGGGCAACCTGTTCCCCGAGGCCAACGACCCCGGGAACAAGACCAGGCCCGAGATCTACGTGATGGGCGTGCGGAACATCTCGCGTCTGCAAGTCGACAAGAAGACCAACTGGCTGACCGCCGCGTGGGTCGGTCCGGACGCGTCCACCCCGAGCCCGGAACTCGGCCCGGCCAAGTACGAGACCGCCACGATCATCACCGAGGCGGGCAACCACGGCTGGCCGTACTGCATGGGCAACAAGCAGCCCTATCGCGACCGCAGCAGCACCAACGCCGGAGTGCTCACCGGCTGGTACGACTGCGACAACCCGGTCAACACCTCGCCGCGCAACACCGGTCTGGTGAACCTGCCGCCGGTCAAGAAGAACATGATCTGGTACTCGCCGGACGGCGGCGGGCCGGTGTTCCCCAACCGTCCCAACAGCTCCGTCCCGTCGTACAACGCGGCCGAGGCCACCTACACGCAGCCCTACCTCAAGGGCGGCGGCCAGGCGGTCATGACCGGGCCGACGTACCACCGCGACCTGGTCAACACCACCAGCGGGGTGGCGTGGCCGTCGTACTGGAACGACAAGTGGTTCATCGGTGACCAGAGCAACGGGCAGAACCGGATCGCGGTCACCGTCGACCCGAACGGCGTCGCGAAGCAGGACCCGCCGATGTTCGCCGAGACCCTGCGGCAGATCATCCCGACCGGTGGCGGCGACGCGAAGCTCCAGAGCTGGATGGACGCCGAGTTCGGTCCGGACGGCGCGCTGTACGCGCTCGACTACGGCAGCGGCTTCTTCACCCTGCAGGACAACCAGAAGCTGGTGAAGATCAGCTACACCGGCGGCGAGGCGACCCCGTCCGCCGCGGCGATGTCGACGATGGTGCAGAACAAGCCGCTCACCGCGGCCTTCACCGGGTCGAAGTCCGGCGGCGTCTCCTACAAGTGGGAGTTCGGCGACGGCACGATCTCGACGCAGGCCGACCCGCGGCACACCTACCCGCGCACCGGGCTCTACACCGCCAAGCTGACCGTGACCTACGCGGACGGCGAGACGGTGACCACGCGGAACTCGGTCAGCATCGGGTGTTTCGTGGCGGATCCCGGTACCACGGTGACCATCGGTGACACCGACACCGGGGTGACCAACCGGAACGCCGGTGGCGGCTGCACGGTCGACGACATGATCGACGACGAGAGCACGTGGACCTCCCACGCCGGTTTCGTCAACCACGTCACCCAGGCCGTGGACCGCCTGGGCGACCTCGGCGTGCTGAACTCGGCCGAGTCGGACAAGATCAACGCCGCGGCCGCCGCGTCGCCCATCGGCAACAAGGGCGTCACCGGCTACGACGCGATCTACGACGGCACGGCGGAATCCTTCCGCAACTGGTCGCAGGCACCGTCCGGGCAGTTCGCCATCCAGCCGGACGGGTCACTGCGACCGTCGGGTGGGCTGGGCATGCTCTGGTACTCGGCACGGCAGTTCGGCAACTTCTCGGTGAAGCTGCAGTTCAAGGACGTCGCGCCGACGGGCAGTGCCAACAGCGGAGTGTTCGTCCGGTTCCCGGACCCGCGCACTCCGCTGGAGCAGCGTCCGCCGGGCAGCTGCGGCACGGTCGGGTCGGCGAAGACGTCGCAGGCCTGGGTCGCGATCTACTGCGGTCACGAGGTCCAGCTGTACGACGGGGCCACCGGTGAACCGCAGAAGACCGGGTCGATCTACAACTTCGACCCGCGGCCGCTGGACCAGGCGGGTGTGAAGCCGAAGGGGACCTGGAACGAGTACGAGGTCAAGGTCGTCGGGCAGAAGTACACCATCATCCGCAACGGCGTCGTGATCAACGAGTTCGAGAACGCGCCGGGCATCCAGTCCACGCGCGCGGGTGACCCGTCGACCGACTTCCGGCAGTTCGTCAGCGGGTTCATCGGTCTGCAGAACCACAGCGACAACGACCTGATGGAGTTCCGCAACATCCGGGTGCGGCAGCTGTAGCGCGAAAGCCGGCCGGGCGCGACCTCCCTCGCGCCCGGCCGGTCTCCCTGTACGGAAGGTTTCCCTGCGATGTCCCCAAGAACCCTCGTCGTGGCCCTGCTGGCCGCGACGCTCGCGATAGCCGGCCTGGTGTTACCGGGCTCCGCCGCACCCGCCGTCGCCGCGCCCGTCCAGACCCTGGAATGGACCGCCGGAGACAGCACCGACCACTACCTCAGCGCGCCGACCACCGCGGTCGCCGGTGAGACCACGATCCTGTTCAAGAACACCGAAGCGCTCGGCTCGACGATGTCGCACACGCTGACGTTCGACACCACGACCGCGGGCTACAACCACGACGTCAACCTCAACATCCTCGCGAACCCCTACGACGAGCAGAACGGCGAGCACCAGGCGACGGTGACGCTGACCCCGGGGAAGTACCGCTTCTACTGCACGATCCAGGGGCACAGCAAGATGGTCGGTGAGCTCGTCGTCACCGACGGCGGCGGCGCCGACACGACCCCGCCGACGGTGACCGCGAACGTCACCGGCACCAAGGACACCGCCGGGAACTACGTCGGTTCCGCGACGGTGAACCTGGCCGCCAGCGACAGTCAGTCCGGTGTGGACAAAGTCGAGTACAAGCTCGACAGCGGCGCCTGGACCGCGTACTCCGCGCCCGTGGTGGTCAACACCGTGGGCTCGCACATGGTCCACTACAAGGCGACCGACAAGGCGGGGAACGTTTCCCCGGAAGGGATGGCGTCGTTCAGCGTCGTCACCGGGCAGCCCGGTGACACGACCCCGCCGACGGTGACCTCCGAGGTGACGGGGACCAAGGACGGTGCGGGCAACTACCTCGACGCCGCCACCGTGAAGCTCACCGCCACCGACGCCGGCTCCGGTGTCGACAAGGTCGAGTACAAAGTGGACGAGGGCGCGTGGACCGCGTACACCGGCCCGGTCGCGGTTTCCGCGCCGGGTATGCACATGGTCTCCTACCGTGCGTCGGACAAGGCGGGCAATGTCTCGCCGGAGGGCATGGCGCACTTCACCGTCGTCAGCAGTGACACCACCGCCCCGACGGTGACCTCCGAGGTGACCGGGAACAAGGACACCGCCGGGAACTACGTCGGCAAGGCGACGGTGACCCTCGCGGCCACCGACGCCGGTTCGGGTGTCGGCAAGGTCGAGTACAAATTGGACGGTGGCCCGTGGCTGACGTACTCGGCGCCGCTCGCGCTGACCGTCGTCGGCGCGCACACGGTGACCTACAAGGCCACCGACAAGGCGGGCAACGTCTCGGCCGAAGGCACGGCGACGTTCACCATCGTCGAAGGCGACGACAGCACAGCACCGGTCGTTTCCGTGGTGGTGAGCGGTGATCTGGACGGAAGCTGGTCGTACATCGAAGACGCGACCATCAACCTGACCGCGACGGACACCGGATCCGGTGTGGACAAGGTCGAGTACAAACTGGACGGTGGGGCCTGGACGGCCTACACCGCGCCGGTGAAGGTGACCGCGCTGGGCACGCACACGCTGACGTATCGCGCGTCGGACAAGGCGGGCAACGTCTCGGCGGAACAGGGCGGCGCGTTCACCATCGTCGCCGCGCCGCCGGGGCCGGACGCCTGTCCGGACTCCGACGTCCGGGACACCGTGATCCTCGGTTCGGCGGACAGCCAGGTCGAGAACCGCGACACCGGCAACGGCTGCACGATCAACGACGTGATCGACGACGAGTCCGACTACTCGTCGAACGACCAGTTCGTGACCTACGTGCGGGCCGTGACACAGGAACTCCTCGACGGCGAGACCCTCTCGTCCGACGAGCGGAACCTGATCGTCACGGCGGCGATCGACTCCGGCATCGGCGGCCCGACCGCGGAGCCGGAGCCCAACAAGAAGCCGGAGACGAAGAACCCCGGCATGAAGAAGACCGTGAAGACGCCCATCCGGGAGCTCTGAGCGAATCGGTTACCTTTCTCGCGCCGGTCTCGTCATGTCCATGACGGATCGGCGCGAGAAAGGTATCGACATGACCGGCGAGGCCCTGGCCAGCGCGTTCGAGGAGCAGCGCGGCCGTCTGGTGGCGGTGGCCCACCGCATGCTCGGTTCCCGTGCGGACGCCGAGGACGCCGTCCAGGAGGCGTGGCTGCGGCTGGCCCGCCAGGACGCCGACACGATCGACAACCTGTCCGGCTGGCTGACCACCGTCGTCGGCCGCGTCTGCATCGACGTCCTGCGCTCCCGCAAGACCCGCCCCGAGGACTCCTACGAAGACCCGCCCGAGCTGCTGGTGTTCGAGGAGTCCCCGGAAGAAGACGCGCTGCTGGCCGAATCGGTCGGGCTGGCGCTGCTCGTGGTGCTCGACACCCTCGGCCCGGCCGAGCGGCTGGCCTTCGTGCTGCACGACCTGTTCGCGGTCCCGTTCGTCGAGGTCGGCGAGATTCTCGGCAAATCCGCGGACGCCGCCAAGATGCTCGCGAGCCGCGCCCGCCGGAAGGTGCAGGGACGGCGTCCGGTCGACGAACCACAGCAGCGAGGTGTAGTCGACGCTTTCCTCGCGGCAGCGCGCGAAGGCGACTTCGACGGGTTGATCGAGCTGCTCGACCCCGAGGTGACATGGCGCTCGCAGACCCCGCGCGGTGTGGTCGTACGGCTGGGCGCGGCCGAAGTGGCCACGCGGGTCCAGCGCGGCGCCCGTGCCGTGGCGACCCTGCGCCCCGCGCTGGTCGACGGCAAACCCGGCGTCGTGACCTGGGACAAGCGCGGCAGGCTGGGCGGCGTGATGGCGTGCACCGTCGTCGACGGCCGCATCGTCGCGATCGACTCCGTGAGTGATCCACGTCGCCTCGCGGCCATGGGTGTTACCTCTCTCGAGGCCCCCTCGTCGAAGTAAGTGAACACAGACGAGAAGGAGAGAATCCCATGCAGGCACGACTCGAACTCTTCAAGACCGCTCTCGCGCCGAAGCTGGTGAAGCACCTCGTCTCGGCGGGAAAGGTTCTCGAAAGCACCGAACTTCCCGCCGCGACAAGGGAATTGGTGAACATCCGGGCCAGCCAGATCAACGGCTGCTCGGGCTGCCTGGACATGCACACCAAGGAAGCCGCGCACGCGGGGGAGACGGCCGTCCGGCTGAACCTGGTCGCGTGCTGGCGGGAGGCGACGGTCTACACCGAGGCCGAGCGGGCCGCGCTGGAACTCACCGAACAGGGCTGCCGCCTCGCCGACAGCGCCGGTGTCACCGACGAGGCGTGGGAGGCCGCCGCCAAGCACTACGACGACGAGCAGCTCATGGCGCTGGTGACCCAGATCGCGCTCATCAACGCCTTCAACCGGCTGAACGTCATCACCCGGCAGCCCGCCGGGCACTACCAGGTCGGCCAGCTGCCCCCCCACTGAAAACAGGAAGGCCCCCTTCCGCGCGAAGGGGGCCTTCCTGTACTCACCTGTGATCAGGTGCGCTGCTTCGACCGTCCGAGGATGGTGCGACGGCGACCGTGGCCGTTGGTGCGTTCCTCGTGCAGTTCCTTCAGCGACAGCATCATCGCGTCTTCCTGCTTCATCAGCGGGTCGTTGCGCAGGTCCTTCCAGACCGATACGCACAACCCGACCATCACGAACACGAACGGCACCGCGATCAGGATCGTGAGGTTCTGCAAGCCTGTCAGCGCCTTGTCCCCGCCGACCAGCAGCATCACCGCCGCGACGGCACCCATCAGCACGCCCCAGAAGATGACGACGCTCTTGCTCGGATGCACGCTCCCGCGCTGGGACAGGGTGCCCATCACCACCGACGCCGCGTCCGCACCGGAGACGAAGAAGATGGACACCAGGAGCATCACGAGGATCGCGATGGGAACGAACCACGGCAGGGTTTCCAGCAGTTTGAACGTCGCGGACTGGGCGCTGCCCGCGCCCGCGATGTCCGTCCCGGCCCGTTGCCTGCTGATCGCCGCGCCGCCGAAGATCGCGAACCAGATCAGGCTCACCACGCTCGGGATCGCGATGACGCCGAAGATGAACTGCCGGATGGTGCGGCCGCGGGAGATCCGCGCGATGAACATGCCGACGAAGGGCGTCCACGAGATCCACCACGCCCAGTAGAAGACCGTCCAGCCACCGAGCCAGGTCTGCATCTCGTCGCCGCCGGTCATCCCGGTGCGGCCCGACATCTCCGCCAGCTCACGGAAGTAGTCGCCGATCGCGCCCGGCACGATGTTGAGGATCAGCACGGTCGGCCCGACCACCAGCACGAACACCGCGAGCACCGCGGCGAGCACCATGTTGATGTTGGACAGCCACTGGATTCCCTTGGCCACACCGGAAACCGCCGACGCGATGAACGCGACGGTGAGGATCGCGATGATCGCGACCAGCAGGCCCTTGCCGGGGTCGTCGATCCAGCCGACGGCGCCCATGCCGCCACCGACCTGCAGTGCGCCGAGGCCGAGGGACGCGGCGGAACCGAACAGGGTGGCGAAGATCGCCATGATGTCGATCGCCTTGCCCAGCGGGCCTTCGGTGCGCCGCTTGCCGATCAGCGGCGCGAACACCGAACTGATCAGCTGGGTCCGGCCCTTGCGGAAGGTGCTGTAGGCGATCGCCAGGCCGACGACGGCGTAGATCGCCCACGGGTGCACGGTCCAGTGGAACAGCGTCGTCGCCATCGCGGTGTGGACGGCTTCGTCGGAGTTCGGGGCCGCGGTGCCCGGGGGCGGGCTCGCGAGGTGGGAGACCGGTTCGTACACGCCGAAGAACATCAGGCCGATGCCCATCCCGGCGCTGAACATCATCGCGATCCACGACGACGTCCGGAATTCGGGCAGTTCCTTGTCCCCGCCCAGTGGGATCCGGCCGTACCGGCTGATGGCCAGACAGACCGCGAAGATCACGAAACCGCTGGCGGTCAGCACGAAAGCCCAACCGCCGTAAGGGATCACGGCGTCGTTCAGCAGAGACGACGCGACATTCGAGAGGCTGTCCGGGGAAAGCACACCCCAGACGATGATCGCGAGCGCGAGGCCGGCGGCGATACCGAAAACGGTCCGGTCGGTCTCGGCGGGGCGGTCGGCGGCGAGGTCGAGGGGGACGTGCTCATCGGGCGGGTGGCCCGGACCTGTCGTGTCCGGTGCGTTGGCGAGGTCTGTCGCGGTCCCCGCGACTACCTCTTCTTCCGCTGGTTTGCCGTCCTGCGAACTCATGTTTCAGCCGCGCCGATGACCGGCGCGATCTCCTTCCGCCCGAGTTAACCCGTTTGCACCACTGCACCCTAACCAGAAAACTGGTAACCGGCAGAAAATACGGGCGGAAAGGTTTAAACCGGCGATTGCGGGCCTGACCTCGGTGGATGCAGGCTGTATCGCCGGTCTCGGCGGGGAACGTGTCGCTCGTGACACCGGGCCGCGGAAACGTCAGGTGCCCGATGGTGTTCAGGCGGTGGTGCCACCCCTCCAGAACGGCCGGTTGAGCGGGTCGCCACCTGCGGCGTCCGGGCGTCCCTGCCGCGCGTGGTTGCGCTCCAGGAGGAAGGTGACGAGGGCGATGAAGGCGAGGGTGACGATGATTGCGGTCATGGCAGTAAGTTTGCGCCGCTCGACATCCTGCCAGAAGTGGCAGTTCTGTCGTTGTGCGTCAAAATCCTGCCAGCTATGCTGCGGTCATGCTGAAGAGCGTCGCTGTGGTGCTGTTGGACGACTTCGCCCCCTTTGAGTTCGGGGTCGTCTGCGAGGTGTTCGGCTACGACCGGACCGATGACGGAGTGCCGCTGCTCGACTTCCGCGTGTGCGGGGAACGGGCGGGGGAGTCGCTCAGCCTCGGTCACGGCGTTCAGGTGACCCCGGAACACGGCCTGGAAGCGACCGAGGACGCGGACCTCGTCGTAGTCCCCGCCTGCGACGTACGCGACGAATACCCGCCCGCGGTGCTCGATGCGCTCCGTGCTGTTTCGGAACGGGGTGCCACGCTGCTTTCGGTCTGCACCGGCGCGTTCGTCCTGGGCGCCGCCGGTCTGCTCGACGGGCGGCGGTGCACGAACCACTGGCGGCACAGCGACCGGTTCCGGAGGCGGTTCCCGCAGGCCCGGCTGGACCCGGACGTCCTGTTCGTCGACGACGGCGACATCATCACCAGCGCGGGGACGGCCGCCGGCATCGACGCCTGCCTGCACCTCATCCGCCGCGAACTCGGGTCCGCCGCGGCCACCGCGATCGCCCGGCGCATGGTGGTGCCGCCGCAACGGGAGGGCGGGCAGCGCCAGTTCGTCGAGGTGCCGATCCCCGAGTGCACCGGCGACAGTCTCCAGCCGGTGCTCACCTGGATGCTCGACACCATCGAGGAGGAGCATCCCGTCGCCGACCTCGCCCGCCGGGCGCGGATGTCCGAGCGCACCTTCGCCCGCAAGTTCGTCGCCGAGACGGGCACCACGCCGCATCGCTGGCTTTCCACGCAGCGCGTGCTGCACGCGAGGTCCCTGCTGGAGGAGACGACGATGGGCATCGACGAGGTCGCGCGCCGCTGCGGTTTCGGGTCGGGAGCCCTGCTGCGCCACCATTTCCACAAGGTGGTCGGGGTTTCCCCGCAGGACTACCGCCGGACCTTCGCGCCTCAGCGCGTCTAGGGAGTTCGCGGACCACCGCGCGCATGTGCTCGGCGCCGTAGACCACTCCGATCGTCCCGGGCTCGTGCCGTCGCCGTTCGTGCAGTCCCGCCAGCGCGTCCACGAGGAGCTTGTCGCGGCTGCCGCTGATCAGGTCGTCGAATTCGGGCATGGTCTCCGCGGATTCGGCCCGGAAGTCGTCCTCGTCGTCGACGGTCAGGAACCGCGCCAGCATCCCGCGCGTACCGAAGCCGCGCAGGAACACGCCCAAGGTCGGCGCCAGGAGGGACATCGTCAGCCTGTCCCCGAGCGGGACACGGCGCCAGCCCTCGCACGGACACCCAGCTCGTTCGCGACGATGATCTCCACGGCCCACTCCTCCCCGTTCTGAGGAGAACGCGCGGCGGGGCCGGAAGGTTGCCGCGGCTCAGACGGGGCGTCGCCCGACGGCCTCGAAGATGTCGTGAGCCAGCACGGCGGCGCCTTCGGTGAACCCGTTGATGAGGATCTTCCGGCCGTCGGTGAGCTTGACGAGGCAGCCGACGTCGCCACCGAGCGCCTTGGCGAAGACGTTCTTCTTGGTGTGATCGATGACCACGTCGACCGCGGTCCACGGCACGATGGTGGTCGACTTGCGCCAGGTGTGCACGAAACCCTGCTCGTACAGGGTGAAGGTCTCGCCTCGCTTGCCGACGGCGTTCCAGCAGAGCCAGACGCCCAGCAGCGCCACCCCCAGCCCGCAGCCGATGACGAGGCCGACGACCATTTCCCCGCCGGAGACCCCGGCTTCCTGACCCATCACGAACAGCAGGACCCCGACGAAGGCGATGGGCGTGCCGATCACGATCGCGGCCACTCCTCGGAGCGCGCGGCTACGCGAGTTCGTCTCGAAGCGTTCGACGTAGGCACCCAGTTCGGTCACGGGCAGGAGGCTAACGGCGAACGAGGGGACCGGTCCCTGAGCGCTAGTCCTGTGCCTGGTCCTTCCGGGACTTGTTGAACAGGCCGAGGGACTGGGCGAAGGTCGCCCCGCCGACCAGGAAGACGAGCGGCAGCGTCTTGGCCCAGAAAGCGCCCACCTCGAGCGAGATGAGCAACGCGAGGAGCCCGCCTGCCAGCGCGGCCAGGATGAGCATTCCCAGTGCGACGCGGGGTTTTGAGACCATGTGTCCTCCAAAGGTTCGGAGGAGTAAGCCTGGCGACGGTCGCGCCGCGGAAAGAGGTCATTTTTGCCGCGTCAGGGTTTCAGGCGTCTTCGTTTCAGGTGTCTTCGCGGAGGACGACGTGCAGCGTGCCGCCGGGCAGGCCGTTCTTCTCGTGGACGATGAACGCCGGGCCGAGGCCGATTTCCGCGCAGTAGTGCCTGGCCCGCGAGTCGCCGATCCTGGCAGGGCCGTTTTCGGCGACGTCACGAAGCTGGTCGCGGTCGTGCCGGTGATCCAGGTGGTCTTCAGAGGTGAAGACCGGGAAGGCGTCCGGCGGCAGCCTCACCGTGTGCGGCGACCCGCGCCGAGGCGTGATCGCACACTTTTCCAGCGGGACAAAAGAAACTGAAGACTGTGGCGCAGCAGGACCAGGTCGAGGTCCGGACCCTCGTTGCTCTGTTCGCGTGCCGACACCTTGTCCACGTCGAGTTCCGCGCCGTGCCAGCTTTCGATCAGCGGACCGTGGGAGGCAGGGCGTGCCGGGCGGATGACGCGGTAGGCGGCCCCGCCGAGGCGGACCTGGCTGATCCGCGTGCGCCACTTGTACCCGTCCAGTTTCACCGTGCTCCGTTTCTCTCCTCGTCGGCAACCGAGCTGTAGGGAGAGGACGACGCCGTGACCACCGAGTTTGCGCGCCAGACGGAACAGGGCATACGATCAGGGCAGTCGTACAGGACGAACGCCCTAGGAGATGATGGTGGCAGGCTCCCCGGCCGCGGAACGTGGTCAGGTCGCACGGCGGCGGTTGCTCGAAGCGGCTGTCGCGCTCGTGCCCGAACTCGGCTGGTCCGCGGTCAGCACCCGGATCCTGGCCGAACGCGCGGGTGTCACGCCGAGCGTCGTGCATTACCACTTCCCTTCACTGCAGGCCTTGATGATCGAGGCCGTGCTGGGGGCGATGCGCGAGGTCGCCGGTGCTTTCGAGCCGGCGATGGAAACCGCCGGGACGCCCGCGGAGGCTGTGGACGCGCTGCTGGCGTCGGTCGGCGAGTACTCCGGCACCGACCCGATGTCGTTGCTGTTCGCCGAGGCCTACCTGGCCGCGACCCGCGACGACACCTTGCGCCAAGGCATCCGTGAGCTCCTCGCCGAGCTGCGCGCCCGGTTCGGCGGCTGGCTGTCGGCGCAGGGAGTCGCCGATGCCGAGGGCACGGCCGCGGTGCTTTTCGCCGCGGTGGACGGGCTTCTGCTGCATCGCGCGCTCGAACCGGAGTCCGGCGCCGAGGTCCCCTCGGCCGTCCTGCGCAGACTGGTCGGCTGAAACGAACGGGAGGTAAATCCATGAAGGTGGCGATCTGCGGTGCCGGGATCACCGGTCTGGCGCTGGCGCACCGGCTCGCGATGCTGGACGTCGAGGTCGTGGTGCTGGAACGTGCCGCGGGACCGCGGGAACAGGGCTACATGATCGACTTCTTCGGCCCCGGTTTCGACGCGGTCGAGGAGATGGGCCTGCTGTCGCAGGTCGAGAACGCGGCCTACCAGGTGAACGAAGCGAGCCTGCTGGACGACCACGGCCGCCGACGAGCGGCGATCGACTACGTCCAGTTCGCCAAGTCGTTGCGCGGCAGGCTGTGCAGCATCATGCGACCCGACCTGGAACGCGTCCTGCGCACGGGCCTGCCGTCCACAGTGGACGTCCGGTTCGGCGCCGGGGTCACGGGCGTCGAGGACCTCGGCGACCGGGTGCGGATCACCTTGGCGGACGCCGAGGTGGTCGAAGCCGATCTGCTGGTCGGGGCCGACGGGATCCATTCGGCCGTGCGGCGGCTGGTCTTCGGCGAGGAGAGCCGCTTCCTCCGCTATCTCGGGTTCCACACCGCGGCGTTCGTCTTCGAGGACGAAGAGATCCGCGCGCGGGTGGGGGAGCGGTTCTGCCTGACCGACACCGTCGGCAGGCAGATGGGCTTCTACGGTCTCCGCGACGGCAAACTCGCCGCGTTCGCCGTGCACCGCGCGACGGATCCCGCCCTGCCGGACGACACACGAGCCGCGCTGCGCGCGACCTACGGTTCCCTCGGCTGGGCGGTGCCCAAGGCGCTCGAGCTCTGCCCGCCGTCCGGCGAGGTGTACTACGACCAGGTCGCCCAGATCGAAATGTCGTCGTGGAGCCGCGGCCGAGTCGTTCTCGTCGGCGATTCTTGTTATGCCGTCTCCCTTCTCGCCGGTCAGGGCGCTTCACTCGGTATCGCGGGCGCTTTCGTGCTGGCCGAACAACTCACCCGAGCACCGTCGATCGAGGCCGCGTTCGCGGAGTACGAAAGGCTGGTCCGCCCAGTGGTGACCGAGAAACAGCAGGTCGCCCGCCGGGGCGCCCGATGGTTCCTGCCCGCGAACCGGCTCCTCCTGCAGGCCCGCCGAGCCTTCCTCCGGCTGGCCCGCCTTCCGGGACTCGAACGGACACTCGCGGCCGCCGTCACGGGCAAGTCGACGGCACTGGTGACGAATCTGCGGCAGGGCACCGAGATCCGGAGCCGGTAAGCCGGACTGGTCGAGCTGCTCGACCGGTTCTGTTTGCTGGCGCCTTTGCCTGGCGGTAAGGCCGCAGCCACAGTCGCCGAGGCAGTGATCGCGGTGGCGGAGGAAGCGGATCTGGATCTGGCCGCTCAGGTTCGGCCGGGGCAACAGGCGCGGTTCCGGCTCGTTGGGTGGCGCAAGTAGTCGGCTGCTTGCGGGTCGGCCTATGTCCTGAGGTGCATGGTGTTGCGTCTGGGTTCTCCTGTCGGGTCGAGGTAGGCGGGTGCGGTGAATTCGGGAAGCCCGTCTTGGGCTATCCGGACTTTCCATTCGCTGCGGTGAATCAACCGGTGATGACGCGAGCACAGGAGCACGAGATTATCGATTTTCGTTTCCCCGTGATGCCG
>NZ_JBHRWK010000008.1:0-49706 GCF_042647925.1 Amycolatopsis speibonae | reverse complement strand
CAGGGAAACGCCCGGTCCCATTCCGAACCCGGAAGCTAAGCCTGACAGCGCCGATGGTACTGCAACCGAAGGGTTGTGGGAGAGTAGGACACCGCCGGACTAACATTGAAAAAAGGTCTGGGACCTGGTCGAGAACCCTTGAGGTTCTCCCAGGTCCCAGACCTTTTTTCATACCCAAACCCCGTCACACACGTGCCCGAACCGGTCACACACGTGTCCAGAGAGGGATCACGCGTGTCCAGACGGGCGACACGGCGCCGCCGGCAGCGGGTGCCGTGTCGCCCACCCAATCACGCGAGATGCCCCCGCAAACACGGGTACCGTCCAGCTGATCACACGAGACCCGCCCCTGGACACGCGAGATCCGCCTCCGATCACGCGAGTGACGGGCCTGATCACGCGAGTGACGGCTCTGGACACGCGTGTTACGGGGTGGGGCGGGAGGAGACGGGGCGGCGCAGGTGGTAGATGTCCATGATCCAGCCCTTCCGTGACCGGGCTTCGGCGCGCACGGACTCGATCCGCGCGGCGAGATCGGCGGAGAGCTGGCCGGAGAGCAGGAGCTCGTCGGGTGTGCCGAGGTACGCGCCCCAGTAGATCTCCAGGCCGGTGTCCACGAACCGTGAGAACGTGCATCCCGCGTCCAGCATCACGAACACGTCGTCGACGTCCGCCGGCCAGCCCGCCTGGAGGCGGCGGCCGGTCGTGACGAGTACCGGGCGCCCGATCTGGTTCATCGTGGTCCGGTGCCGCGACGTCAGCGCGGCCACGCTGCTGACCCCGGGGATGACGTCGTACTCGAACTCGACGTTCCCGCGGGCGAGCACGGCGTCCAGCAGGGTCAGGGTCGAGTCGTAGAGCGCCGGGTCACCCCAGACGAGGAACGCGCCCCGCTCGCCGGAACCCAGGGAAGCGATCATGGTCTCGTAGACGTCGGTGCGGAGGCGGTGCCAGTCGGCGACGGCCTGCCGGTAGTCGTCCGGAGTACGGTCGCGTTCGGGGTCCGGCGCCCGCACGACGCGGTAGCCGGGCCGCTCGACGAACCGGTCGAGGATCTCCTGGCGCAGTCCCACCAGGTCCTGCTTCTCTGAACCCTTGTCGAGGACGAAGAACACATCGGTCTCGTTCAGTCGCCGGACGGCCTGGACGGTCAGGTGGTCCGGGTCGCCGGCGCCGATGCCGATGGCGGAGATCTTCCTCATTTCCGCAGTGTGCCCGCACCCTCGATGCACACCCCTACCCCCATGGGGTATAAAAGAAGTGATCGCTTCGCCTGTCCTGTAGAGGAGTCCGCACCGATGGCCGAAACCACCTACACCGTCAAGGGCATGTCCTGCGGGCACTGCGCTTCCTCCGTCACCGAGGAGGTCAGCGAGATCGCGGGCGTCAGCGCCGTGAACGTGGACGTCGCCAGCGGCAAGGTAACCATCACCAGCGACACCGCGCTCGATGTCCAGATCGTGGACGCGGCCGTCACCGAAGCCGGTTACCAGCTCGTCTCGTGAGCACCGCCGTCAAGGTGTCGGCGTTCGCCGCGGCCCTGGTCGCGGTGTTCGTCGTCGCCTGGGCGATCGGGTCCGCTGTCGGGCCGGTGGACGAGGCGCCGCCCCCACCCGCGCCGACCAGCGTGCACGAAGGGCATCACGAGGGACACCCGGGAGGCACGCCGTGAGTGTCGGGACATCCCAGCGCGTCGAACTCGTCATCGGCGGGATGACCTGCGCGTCCTGTGCCGCTCGGGTCGAACGCAAGCTCAACAAGGTCGACGGCGTCTCCGCCACGGTCAACTACGCGACCGAGAAGGCGCAGGTCGACTTCCCCGCCGCGGTCTCGGTCGACGACCTCGTCGGTGTCGTCGAGTCCGCGGGCTACTCGGCTCAGCCGCCCAAACCTGACGAAGAGGACGAGGACCAGGCCGGCGCGCTTCGCACGCGACTTCTGGTCTCGGCCGTGCTCGCGGTTCCGGTGATCGTGCTGGCGATGGTCCCGGCCTGGCAGTTCACCTACTGGCAGTGGGTCTCGCTGGTCCTGGCCGCCCCCGTCGTCACCTGGGGCGCGTGGCCGTTCCACCGCCCCGCCTGGACGAACTTCCGCCACGGCGCCGCCACCATGGACACCCTGATCTCACTCGGCGTCGCCGCCGCCACGCTCTGGTCGCTGTACGCCCTGCTGTTCGGCACCGCCGGGGTGCCCGGGATGCGGCACGGCTTCGAGCTGACCATGGACCGCGGGTCCGGCGCGGGCAACCTCTACCTCGAGGTCGCCGCCGGGGTGACCACGTTCCTCCTCGCCGGCCGGTACTTCGAGGCTCGGTCCAAGCGTCGCTCCGGCGCCGCGCTGCGGGCGCTGCTCGAACTCGGCGCGAAGGACGTCGCCGTCCTCCGGGACAGTGTCGAGAGCCGTGTCCCGATCGGTGAGCTGATGGCCGGTGACGAGTTCGTCGTGCGGCCCGGGGAGAAGATCGCCACCGACGGCGTCGTGACCGACGGCGGATCCGCGGTCGACCTGAGCATGCTGACGGGGGAAGCCGTCCCGGTCGAGGTGACCGTCGGCGACGCCGTGGTCGGCGGGACCGTCAACGCCGGCGGCAGGCTCGTCGTCCGCGCCACCCGGATCGGCGCGGACACGCGGCTCGCGCAGATGGCGCGGCTGGTCGAGGACGCGCAGAACGGCAAGGCGCGGGTCCAGCGGCTCGCCGACCGCGTGTCGGCCGTGTTCGTCCCGGTGGTGATCGCGCTCGCGGCCGGCACGCTCGGCTTCTGGCTCGGGGCGGGCAGCGGGGCGGACGCCGCCTTCACCGCCGCCGTCGCGGTCCTGATCATCGCCTGCCCGTGCGCGCTCGGCCTGGCCACGCCGACCGCGCTGCTGGTCGGCACCGGCCGCGGCGCGCAACTGGGCATCCTCATCAAGGGGCCCGAGGTACTCGAGTCCACTCGCGCTGTCGACACCGTCGTCCTCGACAAGACCGGCACGGTGACCGCCGGGAAGATGAGCCTCACCGAGCTCCACGGCGACAGCGAGGTCCTCCGGCTCGCGGCGGCTGTCGAGCACGCTTCAGAGCATCCGATCGCCCGCGCGATCGTCGCGGCCGCCGGAGAGCGCTGGGGTGAACTGCCGCCTGTCGACGGGTTCCGCACCGTCGAGGGCCTGGGTGTCGTCGGCGAGGTCGAGGGCAAGACCGTCCTGGCCGGGCGTTCCGCTCTTCTCGACCGGCACGGCATCACCGTCGGCGACAAGTTCGCCCGGCTCAAGACGGCCGCCGAGGACCGTGGCGCGACCGCCGTCGTCGTCGCATGGGACGGCGAAGCGCGAGGTGTGGTCGTCGTCGCCGACACGGTCAAGCCGACGTCGGCCCAGGCTGTCGCCGAGCTGAAAGCGCTCGGTCTCCGGCCGGTCCTGCTGACCGGCGACAACACCGGCTCCGCGCGAGCGGTCGCCGCCGAAGTCGGGATCGACGAGGTCATCGCCGAGGTACTGCCCGCCGACAAGGTCGACGTCGTCAAGCGGCTGCAGGCGGAGGGCCGTGTGGTCGCCATGGTCGGGGACGGCGTCAACGACGCGGCCGCGCTCGCCCAGGCCGACCTCGGCCTGTCGATGGGGACCGGGACGGACGCCGCGATCGAGGCCGGTGACCTGACGCTGGTGCGCGGTGACCCGCGTGCGGCCGTGGACGCCATCCGGCTCTCACGCCGCACGCTCGGCACGATCAAGGGCAACCTGTTCTGGGCGTTCGCCTACAACGTCGCCGCCCTGCCGCTGGCCGCGCTCGGCCTGCTCAACCCCATGATCGCCGGGGCCGCGATGGCGTTCTCGTCGGTTTTCGTCGTCAGCAACAGCCTGCGGCTGCGGCGGTTCCGCGGCGTCGCCTGATCAGGAACGGACCAGCCGGGCGATGGCGTCGGACGCCTCCCGCACCTTGAGGTCGGCCTCTTCCCCGCCCGCGGCGGCGGCCTGGACCACGCAGGTGGCGAGGTGCTCGTCCAGCAGTTCGAGGGAGAACGACTGCAGCGCCTTCGTGGCCGCGGACACCTGGGTCAGGATGTCGATGCAGTACTTGTCCTCTTCGACCATCCGCTGCAGACCGCGGATCTGTCCCTCGATCCGGCGCAGGCGCTTGAGGTAGGCCTCCCGCTCGCTGCCGTAGCCCGTCATCCCGCACCCGCTCTCTCGTCGTTCCCTGCCGTCGGCCACTATACCCTCCCCACGTATCCGTCACGGGCGGGTGAAATTCGCGGGTGCCAGGATGTCGAGGACGATCCGGCGGCTCCGACTCCTGTGCGAGCGGCCGGGAACCCGGCCGGACGACCAGGAGGAACACCGATGAAGTACATGATCATGATCACGATGAACCCCACCGCATGGGACGCTCTCCCCGAGGACGAGCGCAACGAGGTGGTCGCCCGTATCGACCCTTTCATGAAGAAGCTGACCGACAGCGGCGAGCTGCTCGGGACGCAGGCGCTGGGGGAGCCGAAGGAGAGCACGGTGGTCCGGGTGCGTGACGGCGTCCCGGTGGTCACCGACGGCCCGTTCGCCGAGTCGAAGGAGTACCTGGCGGGCTTCTACCTGGTCGAATGCGACAGCAAGGAGCGCGCGATCGAGATCGCGGGCCAGGTCCCGGACGCGCACATCAACGCGATGGAGGTCCGGCCGGTGGTTTACTCCTCGGGGGATGACGCTTAGGTGGCGGCCGCTTCGGTGCCGGTGCGGGCCTCGGGCCTGCTCCGGCGCTGAACGGGCACTTCGGGCTTCGGATCCGCGGTGATCGTCAAGACGGTCCTGGCTTCCGCGAGCAGTTCGCGGCAGCCGAGCAGCTGTTTCAGCACGTCATCGCGCAGGCCGAGGGCCACATCGGCCTTCTGCCGCGCTTCGGCGACCAGGCGCTCGCCCTCTTCGGTGGCGTCGTCGAGCAGTTTTCTCGCCCGCGCCTGCGCGGCTTCGTCCCGTGCGGCGAGCACGCGCATCGCCTCCGCCCGGCGCAGCGTCATGGCGCGCTCGAAATCTTCGGCGACCTGCTTCCGCTCCGCCTCGGCCTTGGCGGCTTCCTCGGCGGCACGCGCTGTGATGTCGTCGGCTTCTTCACGGGTGAGTTCGAGCATCCGGCGCGAGCGCTCCTGCAGCGCGTCCGGGGCGATCGGCACGCGGCTGATCCGGTCGACGCTGGCTTTCAGTTCACGGTTTTCCTCTTGTGCGGCGGTGAGCCTCGCGGCGAGGGCCTCCCCGCGCCGGATGGCTTCGTCGCGCTCGGCGGCGGCTCGGCGTAACTCGGTTTCCACCTCGCGAACGAATTCCCGGACCTGGGCGCGATTGAAACCACGCCACGCCAGATCGAAGCCGGGCTTCTCCATTGGTCACCTCCACAGTGGGCGATCCGTCACCGGTGTGTGATTTTTTCTTGCCACACGGGGCTTTCCCCGTCCAGTGTGCCTGAAGCCGAGACGACACGCGCCACTGGTGGGTGATCTTGCGCCGAACGGTCCGGCGCAAACGGGAAGAAGGGGCATCCTTCCCACGGTGGGAGAATGGACGACCATCGCTTGACCCCTACTGGAGGTGGCCGCGTGACGAGCAGCCGAATTCGGGTCCCTGGCTGGAATACGGCGACCGCGGCCGAAGGATATCGGCAGGTCAGAGAGAACATCTCGATCTTGCTCACCGATCACGCGGGCGCGGGGGAGCGGACCGTCCCGGCATGTCCACAGTGGACCGTCCGGGAGCTGCTCGCGCATCTGACCGAGATCTGCGACCGGGTGATCACCCGGTTCGGTGGCGAGGCCTGCCCGGTTCCGGAGACGGCGTCGGTCGCCGCACTGCTGCGGCTCTGGACCGAACGCGGACCCGAGGCCGACACCCTCCTCGCCGCCGACGGCGAGGGGAAGAGCCGCGGCGACATCATGGTGATGGACGCCTTCACCCACGAACTCGACCTTCGGTACGCGCTCGGCGCTCCGCCGCCCGAGGCGCACGCGGCCTGGCTGAGGGGTTTCGAAGTGCTCGTCGGCGGCCTCGGCGCCTCGCTGGGGAAACACGGGCTGCCCGGGATGCGGATCGAGATCGAGGGCGCGACCTGGATCGCCGGCACCGAACCGGTCGCCGCGGTGCTCTCGGGCACGCCGGTGGCGGTGTACCGGTCGCTCGCCGGGCGCCGGAGCCCGGCCCAGATCGCCGCCATGGACTGGCTGGGCGATCCCGAGCCGTGGCTCCGGGCCTTCGCCTGGGGGCCGTTCGCCCCGCCGGAGGAAGCGACCGAACAGTGAGCTAGCCGGTCGGGGACATCGAGGACAGCGCCGCGGCCAGTGCGAGCACCACGGCCACGATCAGGACCTCGACCCCGACGCTGACCCGCAGTTTCCGCAGGTCGGCGGTCACGACGCCGGTGCCGCCGCGGCCGGAGATCCCGCGGCGCACCGCGTTGCGGCTCAGGTTCGCCACCAGCAGCAACGCGGCGAACCCGGTCAGCTTCAGCAGGAAGACGATGCCGTAGGCCGAGGTCCAGAGCGCTTCCACCGACGGCACGAGCCGGAAGCCGAGGTAGGCGCCGCTGACCACCATGACCACGATCGACCAGGTGGCGATCGGGTGGAACCGCGCCAGCGCAGGCTCGGCCTCCGCCGCCGAGTACTTGCCGCGCAGGAGCACGGCCAGCTGGATCAGCCCGCCCACCCAGACGGCCATCGCGCCGAAGTGCGCGAGGTCGGCGCTGACCGAGAGGAACATGATCTTGTCGGCCACCGCGTGCCCGGTCGCGGAGAAGCTCAGCATCACGATGAACCCGGCGGCGATGCCGAGGTTCTCGTAGCGCGACCGCAGCCTGTCCGGCAGGTCGGCGGCCAGCAGCCGTCGCACGAGCACGGCGAGCGCGACGATCGCGGCCAGGCGCAGGAGCAGGAGCTTCCCGTACGCCACCCGCAGGGTCGCTTCGATCAGCGCCGGGTCGAAGACCGAACCGGCGCCACGCCCTGCGACGTACGGGCCTTGCAGCAGGAACCCCGCCACGGCCGTGACCCCCGAGAGCCACAGGCCCGCGGTGAGCAGCTTCCGCGCCGCCGGGTCGGTCCGGCCGCCCGGGCGGCAGACCAGCATGAACACCAGCCCGCCGAGCAGCGCGACGCCGAGGAACGAGCCCCAGCGGAAGGTGGTGAACAGCGCGTCGGTCACCGGGTCGGTGCCGGTGGAAGCGGACACCGCGCCCGCCGAGGTGATCAGGGGGCCGGTGCCGAGCACGAAGGCGATCGTGCCGCGCACCGGATGCGAGTCGGCCGAGACGAAGGCGTACTCGACGAGGTAACTGCCGTCGGGGAGGTCGGGTTCGAGTTTGACGGCGACCTGCTCGGCGATGTCACCGGGCTGGAACACCGGACCGGACACGACGTCGGTGCCCTGCTGATCGACGACCTTGATCGAGTTCGGCTGGATGCCGATGTTCTCCGACAGGGTGATCGAGACCAGCGGGGGCGCCGAGGTGAGCCGGGCGCCGTCGGCGGGGTTCGAGGAGAGGAGTTCGACGTGGGCGGAGGCCGGGGCCGCGGCGAGCACCGCGACCCCGAACCAAGCCGCCACCAGGGCGAGGAGCGCGAAGAGCCTCCGGGTCACGAGGCGGCGGCCGCCAGCTCACGCCGGCTTTCGGGCGCACACGTGCAGCCGGTCAGCTCCCGTTCGATGGCGGAGGCCTTCCGGTGCACGAGCATCGCGATGATCATCGGGATGGTGACGATGGTGTTGTAGAACAGGTGCAGTTCCACCCGCGGGATGAACAGCTGGATGATGCTGCTCGGCGCGGTACCGCCGCCGAGGCGCCAGCCGGTCTGTGCCTGGATCAGCAGGAGCAGATGCTCGATGTGGTGCCAGAACTGCAGGCCGAGCGCCAGGTTCCACCACTGCCGCGAGCGGCCGGCGAAGCCCTTGCGCAGGGCGAACAGGAAGACCAGCATGACGATCGCGTAGCCGTAGTGCAGCCATTCGGAGCTGATCAGCTTGGGGAAGGGGATGCCGAGCACACCGCGCGCGTCCGAGGTCTTCCAGCCGAGGGCGTAGATCTGAAACGCCTGCACGAGGTGTTCCGCCCAGTGAGCCAGCACGACGAGCGCGAAGATGGTGAGCGCCGCACGGTGGTATTTCCCGTTGAGCGAGGCGAGCGGGCCAGGACGTGGCGAATCGAGTGCGGCCATGAAGGGGCTCCTTGGGCGAAAGACCGGCCGGTGACGGACACCGACGATATCTCGCAAACCGGTGAATTCCGTTACTCCGGATTGCTGATCCGACCTGCGGTATTGCGCCGGATGGCTCAGCGAATGACGATTCCGTGGGACACCTGGGGCGCGGCGGGAATGTGGAACAATTCGGTGAACAGTTCCAGATATTCGAACGCGCCTTCGATCCGGACCTTGCCGGTCCGCGTGGCGTCGGCGGCGGTGAGCTCCCCGCTCAGCAGGTCCTTGATGAACGGGCCCAGCGGTTCGATGATCGCGTCGGCATCGGGATGCGCGCCGTCCGCGACCTTGAGCGCGCCGTCCTCGATGATGGCGTGCAGCACCATCCCGCCCGGGTAGTGCAGTTCGTAGGTGGCCTGGATGCCCTTGGCCTTCTCGCTCTGGAAGGTCGTGTACAGCGAGAGGATCGCCGCGTCCAGGGTGAAGACGTCCTCGGGAGCCGGACGGCCGAGCGAGCGCGCGCCCCAGAGGCCGAGGTCCAGCACGATCTGGTCGAGTTCGCCGCCGTACTCGGTGAGCTCGTAGACCACCGCGGCGTCGAGCTGGGGGAGCAGGCGGCGGCGGAGCACACCGGACTGCTCGAGTTCGTTGAGCCGCGCGGACAGCGTGCTCGCCGGGATCTTGGGCAGGCCGGCCTGCAGTTCCGTGAACCGCTTCGGGCCGAGGACGAGGTCACGGACGATGAGCAGCGACCAGCGTTCGCCGATGATCTCCAGCGCGCGGGCCAGACCGCAGAACTGTCCATAGGTACGACCGCTCATCCGCCGATCCTCACTTTCGGTTGCCGTGACAGCAGTGGGTTTCACGCGGGTTCACCCTCGGAGAGCAGGCCGTGGTGCAGGACCTGGAGCTCTTCGCAGGGTTCGACGCCCAGTTCATTGTTGAGCCTGGAGCGCACCTGGCGGTAGGTCGCGAGCGCGTCGGATCGCCGTCCGCTGCGGCCGAGCACGCGGATCAGCTGGCCGTGCAGGGCCTCGTCCAGCGGGTTCGCGGTGACCAGGGAGCGCAGTTCGCCGATCAGCTCGTGCCGCATCCCGGCCGCGATGTCCGCCTCGATCCGCAGGTGCAGGGTGCTGCGCCGCTGTTCGACGAGGTCGACCGCGTACGCCGACAGCACCGGTCCACAGTGGACGTTCGCGAGCGGCGGCCCGGACCACAGGTCGAGCGCGGACCGGAAGGCCTTCGCCGCTTCGGCGGGCTCGCCCCGTAGCTGCAGCTCCCGGCCCTTCTTCTGCATCGCCTGGAACTCGAAGACATCGACCTGCCGCGGCTCGATCCGGAACACATACCCCGGCGGTTTCGTCGCCAGCATGGTCTCGCCGTACGGGGCCAGATCGTTCTCGTCGATGCACCGGCGCAGCTGGTAGACATAGGTGTGCATCGTCGTGCGGACGCTGCGCGGCGGGTCGTTGGCCCACAGCTCCTGGACGATCGTGTCGATGTGCACGATCTTCCCGGGGCTCATCACCAGCATGGCGAGCACCTGTAACAGCTTCGGCGTCGTCGGCGCGTAGTCGATGCCGTCGCGCAGGAGTTCGAGCGGGCCGAGGAGGGTGAAGTGGACGGGGGCCGGTTCGGGTGCCGAGCCGTGCCGCGTGTCCGCTACTCGTGATCCGGGGTACATCGCAAGCGCCCTCCAGCTCGATACGCGTCGTGACCTGTGTTTCCCAGTGCGTCGACAGTGACAGAGCGGCGGGGCGCCGGGCCAGTGAGCCGTCCACCAGGTCCCGCGTGCGTGCGTCCCGGAAAAACATGGGTTTTTCACGGTCGACCCGTGAATCGCGCACTGGCCGGTACGCGGCTCCGCCCACCAGGATTCGGGGACCGCACCGACCTACGGGGGTTCCCATGCGCGAGGCAGTGTCGAACGGGTCCGGCTCGATCAGCGGCGGTCTGGGATTCAAACGGCATCTGCGCGCGGAGATCAGCGAGGGCAACGGCGCCTACCTGTTCTCGGAGCAGGGCGTCATCGCCATGCGCGGCGCGCAGGTCGCGTCGGTCGCGGCCCTGCTCGACGGCACCCGTGACCTCGACGGACTCCTGTCCGCCTGCCCGGAGGGGATGAGCGCCGAACAGGTCACCGGCGTCCTGGCCCGGCTGGTCGAGGCGGGCCTGGTCACCGTCCGTGTCCCGGACGAGCTCAGCGGTGACGCGCGCGCGCTCGCGTACTGGGACGCGTGCGGGCTCGACGCGTCCGCGGTGGCCTGCCGCCAGAAGCCGGCGACGGCGAGCCTGACCGCGATCGGCCGCGGCGTCGACACCTCGCAGGTGGACAGCGCGCTCGTCGCGAGCGGCATCGAAGTGGTCGAGACGGCCGCCGAACTGGCCATCGTGCTGTGCGACGACTACCTCGACCCGAGGCTGGCCGAGATCGACGCCGAGCACCGGCGCACCGGGCGGCCGTGGCTGCTGGCCAGGCCGTCGGGCTCGCAGGTGTGGATCGGCCCGATCATGCAGCCCGGCCGGTCCGGCTGCTGGCACTGCCTGACCAACCGCCTGTGGGGGCACCGGCACGCGGAGGCCTGCGTGCAGGAGGTGCTCGGGCACGACGGCCCGGCCTCGTTCCCGATGCCCGCCGTGCCGCCGCTGACCGCGGCCGCGTCGCATCTGATCTCGCTCGAAGCGTCCAAATGGCTGGCGGGACACCGCTATCCGGGGCAGCAGGCCGTGTGGATCCTGGACACCCTCGACCTGCAGGGGCGGCTGCACGAACTGCGGCGGCGCCCGCAGTGCCCGGAATGCGGTGACGAAGGGATCGTCGCCGCGCGGACGGCCGAGCCGATCGTGCTGCTGGAGGCCAAGAAGGCGACGTCGGGTGGCGGCGGGCACCGGACGCTCACCCCGGTCGAGGTGCTCGACCGCTACGGCCACCTGGTCAGCCCGGTCACCGGCATCGTCAAGGAGATCGCCCGTGACCCGAGGGCGCCGGCGTTCGTGAACGCCTACCGCTCCGGGCTCAACGTCGCGCGCCGCGTGCGCGGTGAGGCGGGGCTGCAGGCCGGGCTGCGCGGGGACAACGGCGGCAAGGGCGCGAGCCCGATCGACGCCGAGGTCGGCGCGCTGTGCGAGGCGATCGAGCGGTTCTCGGCGAACTACCAGGGCGACGAACTGCGGATCCGCGACACCTTCCGCGCGCTCGGCGAGGACGCCGTCCACCCGAATTCGTGCATGCTCTTCGACGAGCGTCAGTACGAGGGCCGCGACGAATGGAACGCCAAGCACGCGATCTTCCAGCACGTCCCCGATCGGTTCGACGCCGAGAGGCCCGTCGACTGGACGCCGCTGTGGTCGCTGTCGCAGCAGCGCCGGAAGCTGATGCCGACGGCGTACCTCTACTACGGGGTGCCGCCGGAGTGCGGGATCACCGGGATGCGCGCGGACTCCAACGGCTGCGCGGCCGGGAGCAGCATCGAGGACGCGATCCTGCAGGGACTGCTCGAACTCGTCGAACGCGACGCCGTCGCGATGTGGTGGTACAACCGGCTTCCCGTGCCCGGCGTCGACATCGCGTCGTTCGACGACCCGTGGGCCGAGGAGATGGTGGGCCAGTACGCGCGGGCGGGCCGGGAGCTGTGGGTCCTCGATCTGACCGCGGATCTCGGGATCCCGGTCATGGTCGCGCTGTCCAGGAGTATCGCCGGGCCCCGCGAGAACGTCATGATGGGCTTCGGCGCCCACCTGGACCCTCGGACGGCGCTGCGGAGGGCGGTCAGTGAACTCAACCAGATGATCCCGGCGGTGCTCGCGAACGACGTCGAACTCGACGATCCCGACGCGGCGCGGTGGCTCAGGCACGCCACGGTCGCGAACCAGCCGTATCTGCGGCCGGCGCCGGGACGGTCGGCGAAACGGGCCGCGGACTTCAAGTTCGTCCGGCGGCCCGACGTACGGGACGACGTGGAATGCTTGGTACGCAAGCTTTCCGCACTGGGAATGGAGACGCTCGTGCTGGATCAGACCAGGCCCGACATCGATCTTCCGGTGGTCAGGGTGGTCGTTCCGGGGCTGCGCCCGTTCTGGAGCCGCTTCGCCCCCGGCCGGCTGTTCGACGTGCCGGTGCGGCTGGGCAGGCTCACCGAACCGACCCCGTACGACCGGCTGAACCCCTTCCCCATGTTCTTGTAGATCCGGCTGGAGCGACAAGTGAGGACAGATCCCCCCGGCGGTGTGGCCGAGACGATCCCCTTGTGGTCGCTCACCGACGACAGTCTTGTCGAAATCGGTGAGGACGGCACACTGGTGGTCGTCACGCGCTGGGGGGAGTACGACTTCGATCGTGCGGAACCGCTGGTCCGGGAGTCGTTGCGGCGCATGGCTTTGGGCCCGATCTCGCTGGCGAACGTGACGTCCTCTTGGGAGCCTGTCGAGCGGGAGCCCGATCTCGAAGGCGAGCTGAGCTGGACCGCCGAGGGCGCCGACGCGCTGCGGCGGGCGCTCAAGGAACTCGGCGGTTCCGTGGTGCGCTCGCTCGGTCTCGCCGACGGCAGGGGACCTTTGCTGTCGGTGATCCCGGTGGCGCTCGCTCCCGTTTTCGTGCCGGTGGAGATCCCGGCCACGCGGCCGATCCGGTTGTCCCGCTTCAGTTCCCTGCGTTCCGACGCCTACGGGATGGGGCTGGAGTCGCCGTCCGCGCGCTACCGTGTGGTGCTGTACCAACCGTGGGCCGTGCACGTCGCCGCGACACTGGCGACGGCGAAGTCGGTCGGGGAAATCGTGGCCACGACGGGAATCGGGCCCACCGTGGTCGGCGCGATCGTGTCCTATCTGGTCGCCGCGGGCGTCGTCCAGGTCGCCGGGGAATACGGCCGGTTCGCCGAGGACGACGACCCCGAACTGAGCCTGTGGTCCCCGGACGAGCTGTTGTTCCACACCACGAGCCGGACCTGGCGGCCCGGTGGCCCGGCCGATCTTCCCGGACTCGGGAAGCCGCCGGTGGTCAAGGCCGCCACCGGCGAGGGGCCGGTCTACGCGCTCTACCGGCCGGACCTGGCCGACCGCGCGGTGACCGATCCGACGCTGACGGCGTTGCTGGAGAACGACCACACCTGTCCCGAGTTCACCGAGGGTGTGCTGTCCGCCGAGCAGATCGGCGAGTTCCTGTTCCGTGGCGCGCGGATCCGGTCGATCGGGCCCGCGCACTTCCCTAATGGACACGGCCCCAATGGACCGGTCCACAGTGCCTCGCAGCGGCCGTACTTCAGCGTCGCCTGCCTGTACGAACTCGAGCTGTACGTCTCGGTCAACCGCTGCTCGGGGCTGGACCGCGGGATCTACCACTACGACCCGCTCGAACACCGGCTCAGCCTGGTCAACGACGACGAGTCCGATCTGGACGCGATGCTCGACATGGCGATGATCGGCGGCGGCAACCACCGGCGGCCCTCGGCGCTGATCACCGTGACCGCGCGGATGCCGAGGATGGCTTCGGTACTCGGCGGTGGTGCGTACGCCACGACGCTGGCGCACGTCGGCGCGCTGCAGCAGACGCTCTACCTCGTCGCCAGGGCCATGGGGCTGGCCGCGCACGCCGTCCCGGTCGACGCCGGCGACCGCGTCGACCGCGCGCTGAAGCTCGCATGGCCGGCCGAGGTCGGCGTGGGCGAGTGCGTGCTCGACCTGCCTGTGTGATCAGACGGCGATCTCGCGTGATTGAAGGCGGAACTCATGTGAGTAGTACCAGCGCATGGTCGGTCTCGATCGCGTGTCGAGTGCTCCGAAATCGGTGACGCGTTTGCTGGCGTGCAGAGGAAAAGCGACAGCGAATCCGAGGTTGGTCTGATGCAGCTACGAACAGTCGCCACGGCGGCGAACGAGAAAGGCGTCATCGAACCCGGTCGGCTCCCCGAGCCGGCGTCTCCCCTGCAACCCGCGGTGCTGCAGGCCATCTCATCGATGCACGCGCGGTACTTCGACCCGATCACCTTGGGCGACCTGGCATCGGAAGTCTTCGTCAGCCCGTTCCACTTCTCACGGATCTTCACCAAGGCGACCGGCGTGACCCCCGGCCGGTACCTCACCGCGATCAGGCTCTTCGAAGCGAAACGACTGCTGCTGACGACATCGCTGACGGTGTCGGACATCGTGTGCAGCGTCGGCTACAGCAGTGTCGGCACCTTCACCAGCCGGTTCACCCGCGCGGTCGGGATGACCCCGACCCAGTACCGCGACCCCGAGGTCGGCGAACTGCTCGTCGCGCTGGCCCCGCACTTCCAGCGGCTGCCGACCCTGGAAGCCTTGCACAGCGCCGGAATGGGCTGCGCGACGATGCGCAGCGGCACCGGCACGATCAGCGTGCGCGTCGAGACGCCGCGCGGGGCGGGCCCGGCCAGTGTCCTCATCGGACTGTTCGCCGAGTCGATCCCGCAGTGCGGCCCGGTCGCGTTCGGCGGCAGGGCGAACGTCCTGTCGGCGGACATCGAGATCCAGAACGTCCCCGAGGGCCGGTGGACCGTCATCGCGGTCGCCGAGCACGCCGCCGGGACAGCGGCTTCTTCGTTCTCCGTGGGCACGCTGCCCGGCCGCGTCGACATCACCCGGTACGGCCGGGTCCACCTGCGGATGCCGATGCGCACCCCGCGGCCGACCGACGCGCCGATGGCGATCACCCTCGCCGGCGGCCCGACCTCGACCGGGAACCGGATGACCATGCCCGCTCCCGGCTATCTCCGCGCGGCGGCCTGACCAAGGGGGTTATTCCCGCGTTCTCCCGGTCTCGCAAACCGGGAGAACCGCGGGCGCAACCGTGGAGTAGCTGCCCTATCGCCACGCATGTGAGCCTTTAAACCAGTCCGCAGAATTCGAATCCACCCGTTAGGGGGAGAGTGCGTTGGGCAATGGTTGGCGCACGTTCAGACGCCGCATGATAACACCGGATGTCTCCGAGACGTCGCTGGACAAGCGCGGTTTCCACAAGAAGAGCCCGGCCGCTCAAGAATTGCTGGAGACCGTCGGTGAGAAATTCCTGCTCGGCTACGCGCACGCGGTCGAAGCACGTTCCGTCGGCCAGGCGGAAGAATGGCTGGAACGTATTCCGGTGAAATACCGCGGCTTCGCCTACGAAGGTGCGGGAATGGGTTACGGAATGCTGGACGGCCTGCCCGGTGGGGGTCGCGGGCACATCGCGGACTTCCTCGCCGGTCCCGGCGAGAAGCACGACTACATCATCTACGTCGGCGTCGGCTGGGCGATGGCGCGGCTGCCGCGCTTCCGCTGGCCGTCCGCCGAGGACTTCGACCCGTTGCTGCGCTGGCTGGTGCTCGACGGGTACGGGTTCCACCAGGCCTACTTCAAGACGGCGAAGTACGTCGACGGGCAGTTCCAGGACCCCGACTTCACTTGGCCCGCAGGCAACAACGGCTACTCACTGCGGGCGATCGACCAGGGCATCGGCCGGGCGCTGTGGTTCATCTGCGGCACCGACGTCGATCTCGTCACCGACACGGTCGCGCGATTCCCCAAGCGGCGCCACGGTGACCTCTACGCCGGGATCGGGCTCGCCTCGACCTACGCGTGCGGTGTCACTTCCGACGAACTGCTGAAGCTGGCCGAGTTCGCCGGTGAGCACCGGGGAAACCTGGCCCAGGGCAGTGCTTTCGCCGCCGAAGCCCGCGTTCGCGCCGGGCTGCTGATCCCCGAGACCGAGGTCGCCACGCAGGCGATCTGCGGGCTGCCGGCCGAGCGCGCCGCGGCCATCACCCAGGAGGTCCGCCCGGCTGTGGTGGTCGACGGGGAACTCCCGCATTTCGAAACCTGGCGACAGCGCATCGCCGCCGAGGTACTCACTTCTGGAGGTGCAGGTAAATGACCGCGACCTTGGGCTGGCTCCGCAAGCAGCTTGCGGGCATCGTGGCGCTGTTGCTGATGGCGGGACTTTTCGTGGTGGCTCAGCTGCCCACGGTCTCGACCGCCGAGGCGGACACCATGGCCTCGAAGTACGCGTTCGAACCCCTGACGATCGCCTTGCCGGAAGCGGCCAAGAGCCAGTCGATCCGCACGGTGAACAAGGAGTACGAGCACATCCGTGCCTGGATCTCCTCGGTCGGCGCCGCGATCGCGGTCAACGACCTCGACGGCGACAAGCTCGCGAACGACCTGTGCTTCGTGGACCCGCGCAGCGACCAGCTGGTGATCACCCCGACGCCGGGCAAGGGCGGCGACCGGTACAAGCCGTTCGCGCTCGACGCGGCGCCGCTGCCGATGGGCAAGTACATCGCGCCCATGGGTTGTGTGCCCGCCGACTACAACGAGGACGGCCGGGTCGACCTGCTGGCCTACTACTGGGGCCGCACCCCGATCCTGTTCCTCTCGAAGCCGGGCGCGACCAAGCTGGAGCCGTCGGCCTACGAGCCGGTGGAACTGGTGCCGGGCAACAACTCCAAGAACGGCGAGTACGCCGGTCCACTGTGGAACACCAACGCCGCCTCGGTCGGTGACTTCGACGGCGACGGCCACCAGGACATCTTCATCGGCAACTACTTCCCCGACAGCGCGGTGCTGGACGACCGCGTGAACGGTGGGGTCGAGATGAACAAGTCGATGTCCCACGCCGACAACGCCGGTGGCAAGTACATCCTCCGGTTCACCGGTGCCACCCAGGGCGCGAAGCCGTCCGCGACGTTCGCCCTCGACGACAAGGCCATCCCGGCCGACTCGCAGGGCGGCTGGTCGCTGGCGGCCAGCGCCACCGACGTCGACGGCGACAACCTGCCGGAGCTCTACATCGGCAACGACTTCGGTCACGACCGCCTGCTGTACAACAAGTCCCGCCCCGGCCACGTCGAATTCGCCGAGGTGAAGGGGATCCGCGGGGCCAACGAGCCGAAGTCGAAGGTGCTCGGCAACGACTCCTTCAAGGGCATGGGCGTCGACTTCGCCGACCTCGACCACGACGGTCTCTACGACCTGTACGTCAGCAACATCACGACGTCCTGGGGTATCGAGGAAAGCCACTTCCAGTTCATGAACACCGCCAAGGACACCGCGGATCTGCGCGGCCGTCTGCAGGGTGGCGAGGCGCCGTGGGTGGACCGCAGCGCCCAGGCCGGCACCGCGTGGTCCGGCTGGGGCTGGGACGTGAAGATCGCCGACTACAACAACAGCGGCGAATCGGTGATCACGCAGGCGACCGGCTTCGTCAAGGGTGATGTCAACCGCTGGCCGCAGCTGCAGGAATTGGCCACGTCGAACGACGAACTGCTGAAGCACCCGTACTTCTGGCCGAACATGGTCGCCGGTGACGACGTCGGTGGCGACCACACCCTGCACTTCTGGGCCAAGGGCTCCGACGGGCGCTACACCGACCTGGCCCCGCGCCTCGGTCTCGCGGTCCCGGTGCCCACCCGCGGTATCGCCACCGGTGACGCCGACGGTGACGGCAAGCTCGACTTCGCCGTGGCCCGTCAGTGGGAGCAGCCGATCTTCTACCACAACGTCAGCCCCGACTCCGGTTCGTACCTGAACCTGAAGCTGGTGCAAGACAAGGCTTCGGCCGACGGTCCGCTCAAGGCGGCGGGCACCGCGGCGATCGGCGCGCAGGTCACCGTCATCACCCCCGACGGCAAGAAGTACATGGACCGTGTCGACGGTGGCAGTGGCCACTCCGGCAAGCGCAGCCACGAGATCCAGATCGGGCTCGGCAAGGTCACCGGTCCGGTGAAGGTCCACCTGCAGTGGCGCGACCTGACCGGGCAGATCCGCACGCAGGAAGTCCAGCTGACCCCGGGCAACCACACGTTCCAGCTCGGCGCTCAGGCTAAGGAGAAGTGACCGTCATGGCTGAGCAGACACTCACCGCACCGAAGAGCAACAAGACGATCACGGCGCTGCGCCGGTTCGCGATCTCGATCACCGTCTTCAACATCATCGGCTACACCGTGCTCGGTTTCGAGCAGCCCTACACCTATCCGTTCATCGCGCTGGCGACGGCGTACACCACCGAAATCCTGCTGGAGATCATCGGGGCCCGCGTGCAGGGCCGCGACGTCCGGTTCCGCGGCAACGGGTTCAAGGGGCTGTTCGAGTTCCTGCTCCCCGCGCACATCACCGGTCTCGCGCTCAACATGCTGACCTACGTCAACGACCAGGTGCTGGTCATGATGTTCGGCGTCGTGGTCGCCGTCGGCGCCAAGTGGGTCCTCCAGGCCCCGGTGCGCGGACGGCTCCGCCACTACATGAACCCGTCGAACTTCGGCATCACGATCATCCTGCTGGTGTTCCCGTGGGCGAGCATCGCGCCGCCGTACCACTTCACCGAGCAGGTCGACTCGTGGGTCGGCTGGCTGATCGTCGGCATCATCATGATCTCGGGCACCGTGCTCAACGCGATGCTGACCCAGCGGATGTGGCTGATCGGCGCGTGGCTCATCACCTTCGCGCTGCAGGCGATCATCCGGGGCCTGGTGTTCGACACCGCGATCCCGGGCGCGCTCGGGATGATGACCGGGGTGGCGTTCGTGCTGTACACGAACTACATGGTCACCGACCCGGGCACGACGCCGTCGAAGCCCGCGTCGCAGGTCCTGTTCGGTTCGGGAGTGGCGCTGGCGTACGGGTTCTTCATGGTCGTGCACGTCGCCTACGGCCTGTTCCTGGCGACCGCCCTGGTCTGCCTCATCCGCGGGATGTTCCTGTGGGGCCTGCACTTCTCCAAGAAGGCAGGAGAAAAATGGGAGGCCGAGCAGGCGAAGTCGGCCGAGGTCACGACCTTGCCGAAGCCGGCCGAAAAGCCGGAAGCCGAAGAAACCGGGGCCGTGGCGGCATGACCACCGGTGCGGAAACCACCCGGGGGGCGCGTCTCGCGCCCCCCGGGCCGCCGCGCCGAGCGACTTTCGGTCTGCTGAAGAAGCTTTTCACCGACCGGCTGGCGCTCATGTCGGATTCGGCGGAGGCGCACGGGGACGTCGTCCGGATCGCGATCGGTCCGAAGACGATGTACCTGGTGAACCACCCCGAACTGGCGAAACACGTGCTCGCGGACAACGCGGCCAACTACCACAAGGGAATCGGCCTCCAGGAGGCCAGGCGGGCGCTCGGCGACGGGCTGCTCACCAGCGACGGCGACGTCTGGAAGAAGCAGCGCCGGACCATCCAGCCGGTGTTCCAGCCCAAGCGGATCGCACGGCAGGCCTCGGTCGTCGCGAACGAGGTCGAAGGTCTCGTGAAACGCCTGCGCGACACCAAGGGACCGGTCGAGATCCTGCACGAGATGACCGGGCTGACCCTCGGCGTGCTCGGCAAGACCCTGCTCGACGCGGATCTCGGGGGGTTCACCTCGCTGGGGCATTCGTTCGAAGCCGTGCAGGACCAGGCGATGTTCGAAGCGGTGACGCTGAGCATGGTCCCGGAATGGGCGCCGCTGAAGAAGCAGCGGCGGTTCCGTGAGTCGCGGGCCGACCTCCGCCGTATCGCCGAGGAACTCGTCGAGCAGCGGCTGGCGAACCCGGTGGACAACGGCGAGGACATGCTTTCGCGCCTCATCGCCACCGACGGGACCCGCGAGCAGATGCGCGACGAGCTGATCACCCTGCTGCTGGCCGGGCACGAGACGACGGCGAGCACGCTGGGCTGGGCGTTCCACCTGCTCGACGAACATCCCGACGTCGCGGCGAAACTGCGTGCCGAGACGGACCAGGTCCTCGGCGACCAGCTGCCCACGCACGAGGATCTGCACCGGTTGCCGTACACGGCGCGGGTCGTCGAAGAGGTCATGCGGCTGTACCCGCCGGTGTGGCTGCTGCCGAGGGTGGCGCAGGCCGACGACGAGATCGGCGGCTACCACGTCCCCGCCGGTTCCGACGTCGTCGTCGTGCCCTACACGCTGCACCGGCATCCGGCGTTCTGGCCGGAGCCGGAGAAGTTCGACCCGGACCGGTTCGATCCCGACCGGCCGAGCGGACGGCCCCGGTACGCCTACATCCCGTTCGGCGCCGGGCCGCGGTTCTGCATCGGCAACAGCCTCGGCGTGATGGAGGCCGTTTTCGTGCTGACGATGGTCCTGCGGGACCTCGAACTCAGGAAGCTCCCCGGCTACGACGTGGTTCCCGAGGCGATGCTGTCGCTGCGGGTCCGCGGCGGGCTGCCGATGACCGTGCACACCAGGAACAGGAGGTAGGTTCCGTGGATTCGGACGAACAGGTCAAGGTGTCCACTTTGGAGGCCTACGCGGACACGATCTTGCCGGGGGAGAAGCGGTTCCCCGACGACCACGCGATCGCCGGCGCCTCGCCGGGGCCGGGCGCGGTCGTGGCGGGCGCGCTCGAACTGCTGCACACCGAGGCGACCGGGGTGACCGTCGGGCTGCCGTATCTGGCGCAGTCCCTCAACGATCACGCGAAGGTCTACGCCAAGGAACAGGACCTCACGCTGGACGAGGCGCTGCCTCCGTTCGTCGCACTGTCCTTCGCGGACAGGACGGCGCTGGTGCGGCAGCTGACCGCGCCGGGGCATCCGGAGAAGGACGGCTGGGTCAGCCTCGCGTTGTTCTGCAACATGTCCTTCGACAGCGCGGCGCACAAGCACACCGCCGAAGCCATCGCCGAAGGCCACCCCGGTCTGCTGGCGATGGGCTACACCGCGCCGGACGAGGACGGCCTGTGGCGGTTCCCGAAGTTCTCCTACCGCCGCGAAGTGGCGCGACTCCACCCTGACACCACGCCTTCCGGGAGCCCCGCATGACTGCCTACGACAAGACCGACGTCGTCATCGTCGGCAGCGGGTTCGGCGGGTCCATCCCCGCCTACCACCTGGCGGCGGGTGGCGCGAAGGTCACCGTGCTGGAACGCGGGCCGTGGCTGGAGGCCAAGGAGTTCGAGCACGACTACCTGCTCGGCTCGTCCTACACCAGGGCGTTCGACTTCGTCGTCGGTGACGGCATGAGCGTGCTGGGCGGCAACTGCGTCGGCGGCGGCAGCGTGGTGTACTTCGCCGCGATGCCGCGCGCACCGAAGTTCGTCTTCGAGCGCCACGGCAGCATCGGCCGCCGCATGTGGCCTTCGGTGCTGACCCGGGACACCCTGGAGCCTTGGTACGACCGGGTTTCGGATTCCCTTCCGGTGTCCACACAGGACTGGAACGATGTGTCTTACGCGGGCGGCCTGTGGGGAGCGCTCTGCGACCACTCCGGCCGGACAGCCAACCCGGCGCCGGTCGCGGTGGACAACGACCGGTGCGTGAACTGCAACTTCATGATGGCGGGCTGCCGGTTCGACGCGAAACGCTCGCTGCTGACCAACTACCTGCCCGCCGCGCTCGCGCACGGCGCGAAGATCCGGCCGCTGCACGAGGTCCAGCGGATCGAGCGCATCGACGACGGCGATTACCGCGTGCACTTCAACGTCGTCGACGACTCGGACTACCGGGTGCAGTCCGGCAGCGGGACGATCGACGCGAAGGTCGTCATCATCGCCGCCGGCGCCGGGGCGACCCCGGTGATCCTGCAGCGTTCGGAGTCGGCGCTGGGCACCATGCCGCACGGCGTCGGCCGGTACTTCTCGGGCAACGGTGAGCGGCTCAACACCGCCATCATCAACGAAGAGCGGGTCCGCGAGGTGCTCGGGCTGTCCCGTGAGGACGGGAAGGTCTACGAGGCCAACCACATCGGCAAGGGCCCGACCGTGGCGAACTGGGACAAGCTCGACGGCTCGCTGCCGGAGTACGAGCGATATTCGCTGGAGCAGCTGTACTTCCCGCCCGGACTCGGCACGATCCTCGCGCAGGTGCCCGATGGCGACGAACCTCGCTGGTTCGGGGCGCAGAAGAAGGAGATCCTCAAGAAGTGGGCCTCCTGGCTGACCATCTTCCTGATGACCGAGGACGACAACGAAGGCGTCTTCGGCGCGCCGCCGCCCACCGGCAACGCGTACCGCATCTCGCAGCAGATGCTCGGCCGCGGCCCGCTGAAGTACGACCCGACGCCGAACACCCTGCACGGCTGGTCGCTGGCCGACGCGGAGTGCAAGGAGATCCTGGAGAAGGACGGCCTGGCGAAGGTCGCGCCGTGGACCAACGACGTCGTCGGCGCGTACACCGTGCACCCGCTGGCCTCGTGCCGGATCGGTGACGACCCGGAGACCTCGGCGCTGCACCCGAACCACGAACTCCGCAACCACCCCGGGATCTTCGTGACCGACAGCGCTTCCGTGCCGGGCGCGCTGACGGTGAACCCGGCGATGACGATCGCGGCGCTGGCCGAACGGTCGGTGCCGGGGATCGTGCGGGCGCTGCAGGCGCGTGGCGTCGACGTCTCCTACGGTGCTCCGGCTCCCGACGGTTCCATCACCGGGCGGCGGGCGGTCAGCAAGCTGTCGCTGGTGGCCGGGAGCTGATCATGGCGCCCAAGCTGGTGCGGCTCGCACTGCGGCGGGTGTCGCGCGAAGTCCGGTACGTCCGGCCGGTTCCGTTCGGCCGGGCGTCCGGGCTCGTGCGTGACGTCTACCGTCAGCTGGAACGGGACTTCGGGATGCTGGCACCGCCGGTGGCGCTGCATTCGCCGTCACCGGCGGTGCTCGCGGCGAGCTGGGTGATGCTGCGGGAATCGCTGGTGGCGGCGGGGGAGACGAGCCGGGCGGACCGGGAAGTCGTCGCCTCCCTGGTGTCGCAAGCGAATTCGTGTCCCTACTGCGTCGAGGTCCACGGGATGGCGCTCGACTCGCTCGGGCGGTCTTCGGAGGCTTCCGAAGACCCGCGCTCGTCGGACTCTTTGCCGGCTTCCGCTCGCGCGGAGCTGACCGCGGTCGCTTTCACGTTCCACTATCTGAACCGGGTGGTGAGCGTGTTCCTCGGGCCGTCGCCGCTGCCCCCGTCCGTGCCGGATTCCGCACGGGCGAAGGCGAAAGCGGTGCTGGGGCGGTTCCTGCGGCCGGTGATCGATGCTCCACCGGGCCAGTCGCTGGAGTTCCTGCCCGCCGGCTCCCGGGACTTCTCCTGGGCGGCGGGGAATCCTGTGGTCGGGGAGGCCTTCTCGCGGGCTTCCGCGGCGTTCGGATCGCTGGCGGTCTCTCCGGCCGTGCGGGATGTCGTGGCCCGGGAACTGTCCACTTGGGATGGTTCGCCGCCGGGGTTGAGCCGGTCTTGGGTGGACGCTTTCGACGATCCCGCGACCCGGTTGGCCTTGGTGGTCGCGAAAGCGCCTTACCAAGTGGACGACGGTTTGGTTTCGGCCGCCGGATTGGGTGATCGGGAACTGGTCGAACTGGTGGGGTGGGCGGCTTTCGCCGCCGCCGCGCACCGCGTCGAGCCCGTCCCCGTTCGCGATTAGTCCGCTGAACGCGGTGGTCCCGGCCGCCTTCAACAACATGAGAGAAGACTCTTCACCCTGCTCCGGGTCATGCTTGACCGGACTGCAGATGCGGACGGTTGCCGGGTTTCTGGCGCCGGGACCGGATTCCATGACTTGAGTGGTTGAGAGCTAGGGGAGTGCGGTGGCATGAGCGTTGAGCGGATTTCGATTGTCGGTATCGGTCTCCGATACCCGGACGCCGGTTCCCCGGATGAACTGTGGGAGAACGTCCTCGCCGGCCGTCGGGCGTTTCGGAGACTGCCCGACGAGCGGATGAACCGCGAGGACTACTACTCGCCCGACCCGAAGGCTCCGGACCGTTTCTACGCCCAGAAGGCCGCGGTCCTCCGCGACTACGAGTTCGACCGGATCAAGTACAAGGTCGCGGGCAGTACGTTCCGCTCGACCGACACCACGCACTGGCTCGCCCTCGACGTCGCCGCGCAGGCCTTGGCGGACGCGGGTTTCCCCGAGGGTGACGGGCTGCCCCGCCCCGCCACCGGCGTGGTCATCGGCAACAGCCTCACCGGTGAGTTCTCGCGTGCCAACATCATGCGGCTGCGCTGGCCGTACGTGCGCCGCACTGTCGCGGCCGCGCTCGCGGAGCGAGGCTGGGCGGAGGGCGACACCGCCGAGTTCCTCCACGATCTCGAAGCGCAGTACAAGGCGCCGTTCCCGGAGATCGACGAGGACTCGCTCGCGGGCGGGCTGGCGAACACGATCGCCGGCCGTGTCTGCAACTTCTTCGACTTCGGCGGCGGCGGGTTCACTGTGGACGGTGCCTGCTCGTCGTCGCTGCTTTCCGTGGTGACCGCGGCGAACGCGCTTTCCGAAGGTGACCTCGACGTCGCCGTCGCGGGCGGTGTCGACTTGTCGATCGACCCGTTCGAGGTGATCGGTTTCGCGAAGACCGGCGCGCTCGCCAAACGTGAGATGAAGGTCTACGACGCCGATTCCAACGGCTTCTGGCCCGGCGAGGGCTCCGGCATGCTCGTGCTGATGCGCGAGGACGACGCGATCGCGCAGGGTAAACGGATCTACGCCTCCATCGGCGGCTGGGGTGTGTCCTCCGACGGCAAGGGCGGCATCACGCGGCCCGAGGCGTCGGGTCACCGCCTCGCGCTCAAGCGGGCCTACGACAAGGCGGGCTACGGCGTCGAGACCGTTTCCTACTTCGAGGGCCATGGCACCGGGACCGCGCTGGGCGACGCCACCGAGATCGAGGCGCTCTCCACCGCCCGCCGCGACGCCGACCCGCTCGCCGACCGTGCCGCGCTGAGCACGATCAAGGGCAACATCGGCCACACCAAGGCCGCGGCCGGGGTCGCCGGGCTGATCAAGGCCACCCTCGCCGTGTACCACCAGGTCATCCCGCCCGCGACCGGCCACTACGAACCGCACGAGTCGCTCGTCGGCGACTCGGCGCGGATGTACGTCCCGGCCGAGGCCGGGCTGTGGCCCACGGACCATCCGGTCCGCGCGGGTGTCTCCGCGATGGGCTTCGGCGGCATCAACTCGCACGTCACCGTCACCGAAGCGCCGGGTGCGGCGCGGCGCAAGGAACTCGACGAGAAGACCCGGACGCTCGTCGCCGGACGGCAGGACAGTGAACTGCTGCTGTTCGACGCCGACGACGCCGCGTCGCTGCGCGGTCAGGTGACCGGGCTGCTGGAGGTCGTGCCGAAGCTTTCGTTCGCGGAGCTCGCGGACCTCGCCGGCACGCTTTCCGCGGAACTGTCCGGAAAACCGGTCCGCGCGGCGATCGTCGCGAGCAACCCGGAGGATGCCGAGCGCAAGCTCTCGAAACTCCTCGACCTCCTCGGCGAGGGGGAGCCGGAGGTCTTCTCCGCCAGCGAAGGCATCTTCGCCAGCTCCCGCTCGAAGGACCCGAAGATCGGCTTCCTGTTCCCCGGTCAGGGTTCCGGGCAGGGCACGGTCGGCGCGGTGCGCAAACGCTTCGCCCACGCGGACGACATCTACCGCGCCGCGGGCCTGTCCACCGGCGCCGACCAGGTCGCCACCGACGTCGCGCAGCCGCGCATCGTCACCGGATCGCTCGCCGGGCTCCGTGTCCTCAAGAGCCTCGGCATCGAGGCGAGCACAGCCGCCGGGCACAGCCTCGGCGAGCTGACCGCACTGCACTGGGGTGGCGCGCTCACCGAACGCGAAGTCCTCAAGCTGGCCAAGATCCGCGGCAAGGTCATGGCGACCGCGAGCGACGGAAACGGTGCCATGGCGGGGATCGCCGCCACACCGGGTGTCGCCGAGCGGCTCGCCGAGGGCGAAGAGGTCGTCATCGCGGGCTACAACGCTCCCGAGCAGACCGTCCTTTCCGGACCCGCGACAGCGATCGACAGGGTGATCTCCCGTGCCCGCGCGGAGGGCTTCACCGCCACCCGTATCAACGTCTCGCACGCCTTCCACTCGCCCGCGGTCGTCCCGGCCGCCGAGGCGATGACCGAGGAACTCGCCGCGTTCGGCTTCGCCCGGCTCGACAGGCCCGTCGTGTCCACGGTGACCGGTGACGTCCTGCACGCCGCCGAGGACCTGCGTGATCTGCTGCGCGACCAGGTGGTCCTGCCGGTGCGCTTCCGTGAGGCGGCCGCGAAGGTCGCCGAGCGTAGCGACCTGGTGATCGAGGTCGGCCCCGGCCGGGTGCTCACCGGGCTGTTCGGCGAGATCGCGCCCGGTACGCCGGTACTCGCGATCGACACCGACAGCCCGACACTGGCCGCGGTACTGAAGGTCGCCGGTGCCGCGTTCGCTTTCGGCGCCCCACTGGAGACCTCCGCGCTCTTCACCGGCCGCGTCGTCCGGACCCTGCCGGTCGATGGTGTCTTCAACTTCCTCGCCAGCCCGTGTGAGGCCGCGCCGTCCATCGGCGCGGAGTTGGCCCGCGACCGCGTCGCCGGGTCTGCCGAAGCCGCCACCGGGGAAGCTTCGGAAAACGGGGGCAGCAGCACGCTCGACCTGCTGCGCAAACTGGCTTCCGAGCGGGTCGAACTGCCGCTCGAAGCGGTCACCGCCGACACGCATCCGCTCGACGACCTGCACCTTTCGTCGATCACCGTCGGCCAGCTGGTCAACGACGTGACCCGCGCGCTCGGCCGCCCGGCGCTGGAGGGCATGCCGAACTTCGCGACCGTCTGTCTCGGGGAACTCGCCGAGATGATCGACGAACTCGCGCAGACCGCCAAACCCGCCGACAGCAACCAGGCCGAGGTCGCCGGTGTCGGACCGTGGGTCCGGCCCTTCGCGGTCGAGTACGTCGTCGCGCCGAAGCCGGCGCCCGACCTGACACCCGGCATTTCCACCGCCGAGTGGACGGCGTTCGCCCCGGACGGCCATCCGCTGGCGGAACCGCTGCGCGCGGCGCTGGCAGGAGCGGGGGTCGGCGACGGCGTCCTCCTGTGCCTGAACGAGGACAGCGACGCGAGCGACGTCGGACTGTTCCTGGACGCGGGCCGCGCGGTGCTGGCCGCGCCCAACGGCACGCGGTTCGTCGTGGTGCAGCACGGCCTCGGCGCTTCCGGCCTGGCGAAGACGCTGCGGCTGGAGGACCCGTCGGCCCGCACCACGATCGTCGACCTCGCCGACGTCAACCCTGTCGACCCCGAAGCCGTCGGCGCGGCGGTGTCCACTGTGGTCACCGAAGTCGCGGCGACGAACGACTTCAGCGAAGTCCGCTACGACACCGCCGGTGTCCGCACGGTACCGAAGCTCGGCGCCCTGAAGCCGTCCGAGGCCGAAGGGACCCCGCTGGGCACGGACGACGTCCTGCTCGTCACCGGTGGCGGCAAGGGCATCACCGCGGAGAGCGCCTTGGCGCTGGCCAAGGACTCCGGCGCGAAACTGGCGTTGCTGGGCCGGAGCGATCCGGCCGACGACGCCGAACTGTCGGAGAACCTCGGGCGCATGGCGGCGGCGGGCATCACCTACCGCTACGAGCGCGCCGACGTCACCGCCGCTCAGCAGGTGGCCGACGCGATCGGCCGGATCCAGGCCGAGTTCGGCCCGGTCACCGCGGTCCTGCACGGCGCGGGCCGCAATGAGCCCGCCGCGCTGTTCTCCCTGACCGAGGAGACCTTCCGCAAGACCCTCGCGCCGAAGATCGGCGGCCTCAACGCCGTCCTCGACGCCGTCGACAAGGACAAGATCAAGCTGCTGGTCACCTTCGGCAGCATCATCGGACGGGCGGGCCTGCGCGGTGAGGCGCACTACGCCACGGCCAACGACTGGATGACCGAACTGACCGTGCGCTTCGGCCGCGAACACCCCCAGGCACGGGCGATCGCGCTGGAATGGTCGGTCTGGTCCGGGACCGGGATGGGCGAAAAGCTCGGTGTCGTCAGCGCTTTGATGCGCGACGGCATCACCCCCATCCCGACCGAGGAGGGCATCGAGATCCTCCGCCGGGTCGTCGGCGATCCGGCCGCCCCGTCGGTACTGGTCGTCTGCGGCCGTACCGCGGGGCTGGCCACCCTGCCGGTGGAGAAGCGCGAACTGCCGCTGACCCGCTTCGTCGACCGGGCGGTCGTGCACTACCCGGGTGTCGAGCTGATCACCGAGGCCGACCTGTCGGCGGGCAGCGACCCGTACCTGGCCGACCACCTGCTCGACGGTCAGCTGCTGTTCCCGGCGGTGATCGGGATGGAGGCGATGACCCAGGTCGCCAAGGCCGCACTGGCCGTGGAAAGCCTGCCGGCCCCGGTGTTCTCCGACGTCGAGTTCCTGCGCCCGATCATCGTCTCGCCGGGTGGCTCGACCACGATCCGGCTCGCCGCGCTGGCCAGGGACGCCGAAACGGTGGACGTGGTGCTGCGCAGTGGTGAGACCGGGTTCAGCGCCGATCACTTCAGGGCCCGGCTGACGTTCTCCCGGCCGGATCCGCTCGGCGAGACGGTCGTCCGCGACGTCGCGCTGCCGCCGGTCCCGGTCGACCCGACGACCGAGCTGTACGGCACGGTTCTCTTCCAGGGCAAGCGGTTCCAGCGGGTCACCGGCTACCGGCGGGCGAGCGCGCGGCACGCGGTCGCGGAGATCGCGACCGGCGCGAAGGTCGACTGGTTCGCGCCGTTCCTCCCGCAGGAACAGCTCCTGGCCGACCCGGGCACCCGCGACGCGATGATGCACGCGATCCAGTGCTGCGTCCCGGACGCGACCCTGCTGCCGCAAGGGATCGAGCGGCTGTACCTGGCCGAGCCCGGCGAGCAGGACCCGGAGTACGTGCTCCTCGACGCCCGCGAGCGTTCGCAGGACGGCGACAGCTACCTCTACGACCTCGACGTCCGCAACCCGGACGGGAAGCTCGTCGAGCGGTGGGAGGGGCTGAAGCTGCGCGCGGTGCGCAAACGCGACGGCGAAGGGCCCTGGGTCCCGTCGATGCTCGGGTCCTATTTGGAGCGTTCGATCGAACGGCTGCTCGGCTCGTCCCGTGCGATCGTCGTCGAACCGGACCCGGTGGGAGTTTCCGTCGAAACCACGCCGGAAAGGCGGGCGCAGACGGCCTTGGCCGCCGGCCGCGCCGTCGACACCCCGCTCGAGATCCGCTACCGCCCGGATGGGAAACCGGAGGCCGACGGGGTCGAGGTGAGCGCGTCGCACAGCGCCGACCTCACCCTGGCGATCGCGGGCACCGGCCGGATCGCGTGCGACGTCGAGACGGCGATCGAACGAACGGCGGAGGACTGGGCGGGCTTGCTCGGCGAGGATCTGCTCTCGGTGGGCGAACTGCTCGCCGCGGACGCCCGCGAGCCGCTTTCCGTCGCGCACACCCGGGTCTGGAGCGCGCTGGAATGCGTGCGCAAGACCGGCGACATGACACAGGCGCTCACCGTGCACCGGGTCGACCCGGACGGCTGGGCGGTGCTTTCCCACGGCAGTGCCCGCATCGCCACCTGGGTGACGACCGTCAACGACCGGACCGATCCCGTCGTCTTCGCGGTGCTCCAGGGAGAGGAGAACTGACATGGCCGACTACTACGAGATCCTTCACACGGTCGGGTTCGAAGAGACCAACCTGGTCGGCAACGTCTACTACGTGAACTACGTGCGCTGGCAGGGCCGGTGCCGCGAGATGTTCCTGAAGGACAAGGCTCCCGCGGTGCTCGAAGAGGTCCGTCACGACCTCAAGCTGTTCACGCTCAAGGTCGACTGCGAGTTCTACGCGGAGATCACCGCGTTCGACGAGCTGTCCATCCGGCTGCGGCTGGAAGAGCTGACCCAGACCCAGATCCAGTTCACCTTCGACTACGTCCACCTCACCGACGAGGGCGAGCGGCTGGTGGCCCGCGGACGGCAGCGGATCGCGTGCATGCGCGGCCCCAACACGGCGACGGTGCCCAGCCGGGTACCCGAGCAGCTGCGTGAGGCGCTGGCCCCGTACGCGGTCGATCGCAAGGGAGAGTGACGTGGGCACAGAGGACGAGCCCAAGCGGCCGGTGCTGAAACGCCTGCCGACACCCGCCTCGCGGCGCCGGTTGTCCGCGCAGGCCGGGCTGCGGGAGGTGATGGGCCAGTTCGCCACCGGGGTCACCGTGCTGACCGCCGGGGGCGAACGGGCCCACGGGATGACCGCCAACGCCGTCACCTCCGTGTCGCTGGAACCGCCGATGGTGCTGTGCTGCGTTTCCCGCGCGGCCCGGATGCACGAGGCGATCGTGACGGCGGGCTCGTACGCGGTCACGGTGCTGGCGTCGGATCAGAAGGACCTGGCGAAGTACTTCGCGGACTGGCGCCGCCCGGCCGGGCTCGCGCAGTTCGACTCCGTGGACTGGACGGCGGGGCCGCAGACCGGCGCCCCGCTGCTCGACGGCGCGCTGGCATGGCTGGAATGCGAGCTGGCCGAGGTCCACGAAGGCGGTGACCACTCGATCTTCCTCGGCCGGGTGGTCGCCTCCAGCCGCGGTACCGCGCAGGAGTCGCTGGTCTTCTACAGCGGTGGCTATCACCAGATCGACGGCCGGGTACGGGCATCGGCCTAACGGGAGAGGAACTGTCATGACCGTCAACGAATCCGCCACGCCCGCTCCGGAGCTCTCGCCCGAGCGGCCGCCGGTGGTCACCACGATGCCCCGGCTCGGACGGGGGGTGTGCTGGCGCGACATCGTGCGCGAGATCGAACTCGACGAGCTCGAGCGCGAGACCCGCCTCAAGGAGGCGGCGTGACCCTGCAGGGCGATCCGGGCGCCCAGCGCACGGAGGACTCCGAGGTGGTGCCGCTGCCGGAAGACCGGCTGCGGCGCCCCCGGCTCCCGAGGGCGACCGACGGGCAGGTGATCCCGCTCGCCCGCGGCGCCGAACCGGTGCATCCGCCGGAGCCGACGATGCCGTTGCTGCGCACCCAGCGCGACGAGCTGCGCGAGCATATCGTCGACGGACGGCTCGACGGCGTCCGGCGGCAGCACTCGCTCGGCAAGCACACCGCGCGCGAACGGCTGGATCTGTTGCTGGACCCCGATTCCTTCACCGAGGTCGAGCTGTACCGGCGGCATCAGGCGAGCGGGCTCGGGCTGGCGGAGAACCGGCCGTACACCGACGGCGTCGTCGCCGGCTCGGGCACCATCGACGGACGGCGTGTGTTCGTCTACGCGCAGGACTTCACCGTCTTCGGTGGTTCGCTCGGCGAGGCGCACGCGGCGAAGATCCACAAGGTGATGGACCTGGCCGTCGCCACCGGGTCGCCGCTGATCGGGCTCAACGACAGCGGGGGAGCGCGGATCCAGGAAGGGGTCATGGCGCTCAACGGCTACGGCGGCATCTTCCGCCGCCAGGTCGAGGCGTCCGGCGTCATCCCGCAGATCAGCGTGGTGCTCGGACCGTGCGCGGGCGGGGCGGCGTATTCGCCCGCGCTCGCGGACTTCGTCTTCATGGTGCGCGACACCGCCCGCATGTACCTGACCGGGCCGGACGTCGTCGAGACCGTGACCGGGGAACGCGTCAGCCACGACGAACTGGGCGGCGCGGACGTGCACGGCGCGTCGTCCGGCGTGGCGACCGTGGTGCACGACGACGAGGAGAGCTGCCTCGCCGACGTCCGCTACCTGGTGTCGCTGCTGCCGTCGAACTACCTGGAGCCCGCGCCGCGCGAGCCGTCGCAGGACGCGGGCAAGGACCGGCGGCCCCGGTTCGCGGAACTCGTCCCCGTGGAGCCGAACAAGCCGTACGACATGCGGGACGTCTTCGCGGAGCTGACCGACGACGGCGAGTTCTTCGAGCTGCACGAGCGGTGGGCACAGAACGTGCTGTGCGCGCTCGCCCGGATCGACGGACGCGTGGTCGGCCTGGTCGGCAACCAGCCGGTGGTGTTCGCCGGCGTGCTCGACGGCCCCGCCTCGCAGAAGGCGGCGCGGTTCGTGCGGTTCTGCGACGCGTTCAGCATCCCGCTGGTGACCCTGGTGGACGTCCCCGGCTTCCTGCCCGGCGTCGAGCAGGAGCATTCCGGGATCATCCGGCACGGCGCGCAGTTGCTGCACGCCTACTGCGAGGCGACCGTGCCGCGGATCCAGGTCATCCTGCGCAAGGCCTACGGCGGCGCGTACATCGTGATGGACTCGCGGTCCATCGGGACCGACCTGTCGCTGGCGTGGCCGACCAACCAGATCGCCGTGATGGGCGCCGAGGGCGCGGTCAACGTGCTGTTCCGCAAGGATCTCGCCGCGGCATCGGATCCGGACGCGCTGCGCGCGCACCTGGTCGCCGAGTACACCGAGGAGTTCATGAACCCGCAGTACTCGGCCGAGCGCGGGCTGGTCGACGACATCATCGACCCGGCCGACACCCGCTCCACCGTCGCCAGGGCGCTGGACATGCTGCAGGACAAGCGAAAGGCTGCGCCCCAGCGCAAGCACGGCAACCACCCGATCTGAACGGGGGAACCATGTCACCGTCCGGAAAGGACAGTGCGCCGGTCTTCCGGGTCCTGCGGGGGGACCCGGAAGACGCCGAACTGGCGGCGCTCGTCGCCGTCTTCACCGCGCTCGCCACGTCCGCGTCCGCCGCGCCTCCGCCCGCCGCGCCCGCGCGGCAGGCCTGGTCGCCGCTCGCCGCCGCGACCTGGCGCACCTCCACCCTGCGCTGATTCGGGCGACACGCGTGACTAGACGGGCGACACGCGTGACTAGACGGGCGACTCGCGTGTCGCCCGTCTGATCACGCGTGTCGCCCTTTTCGTGCCGCGCTCACGGCCGGTCCCGCTGCTCGGGGACGGCGGGGTCGGGCCACGACAGGCCCAGCAGGTCGACGTCGAGTTCGTCGTCGGCGTAGATCTCGTACGGGTCGAGGCGCTCGGTCATGGCGTGCTCCTTGGCTTTCCGGGTACCACAAGAGCACTACCGGAAGGGCCTTACCGGCGACTCGATTTTTGCTCACCGGCGTCTCCAGCCACCTCCGAGCGCACCACGATCGGCTTCCGATCGGACGGGGCCATCCTTGGTTGTCAAGTGAGCTCTTCATCGAAGGCCGGGAGGAACGTCATGACGGCACAGGTGCGAATTTGGGTCGTGACCGATGATTTCGACCCGCGCGGGCTCGCCGAGGCCGCCCCGGTGGCGTTCGTCCCGGAGCCGAGGCAGCCGGCGGAAAACGAGTTCCCGGCCGAGCACATCGTCCTCGGCTACAACTAGCGGACCTGAGCCGCGACCAGCGAAAACAGCAAGGACAAAGAAGACCATCGGGTATCCCGCGCGAGAGAATGAACTTCGCCCGCGACCCGGAAAGACCTCGAGGAGGCCTTCGGATGGCTATGCGCCTCCAGCTCACGTCGGGTTTGCAGGTGCTGGAAGAATGGGCGATCAACGCCCCGCAGGCCGAACGCAATGTTATCTACGAAGCTCTTTTCGCGGTAGCCGACGGATCCGCTTTTCTCATCTACGACATTTTCGGAGACGGCCGGGATCCGCATCAGTTCATTATCCTGGTGAAACACGATCTGGTCATCCGGATCGGGCTCAGGCGATCCGATTCCTCGTTCGAGATCGTCTATATCGGGGCGCTGGAGCACGGTACACCCGCCGCCGTGTGGGCCGAGGACTCCGACGGCTCCTGACCTGCCTGGCGGGTGGGTGAGACCGAAAAGACCTGGTCGCATACCGCTGAACGGACCAGCGGCGTGACTTGTACCGGCAGCCTTTCGCGCCAGTGGATCATGCGTTTCTCATCTTGACACCGTCCAGTTCGGCGTGAAATTCTTCCCGTGTTTGCGGATTGGGAAACAGCGCCGGTTCGGAATTGCGGTTATCGAGATCTGGAGGCATGAAAGATGTCGTCACCTGAATTCCCGGGATTGGACGTTTCCACGCGGGTACGCGCGCGTGACATCCAGATGGCCGGGGTCGCCGACGTCCGCCGCCGGGTGCTGATGATCTCCGGGGCGATCGACACCACCGAGCACGACGTCTCGGTGAGCGTCAACCTGCCGGAGCCGGGGCGCTGGCAGGTGATCAAGTCCGAGACCAACCTGACCGACAAGACCTGGGTCGCGATGCAGGTCGTCACCGACGAGGATTCGACCTTCGTCGACGACGCCGAGACCCTCGTGCTTTCCCGGCAGTTCTCGAAGTCGTTCATGACGCCGGACCAGCGCCGCCTCACCTTCTACGACGGCGAGGTCCGCCCCGGCGAGGCCGTGCTGAAGGTGTACTCGCTGGACGCGGGCGGCCGGAAGCCGACCTACTCGTACTCCCGCTACAGCCCGATCGCGACCGACACCGCCGAGCAGTCCCAGCAGACACTGGACGAACTGATCAGCAACGGGATGAAACAGCGCCCCGTGATCGAGCTGATCGTCCCGGTGACCGTGATCGGCTGAGCACGCCGGTGATCACCTTCGTCCCGGAACCCCAGCTGCTCGAATCGCCGCGCGGACGGGAGTGGCCGGTGCTCCCGGCCATCCGCGCCGCCGTCACCCCCGATCCGCCGCCCGGCGCCGACGTGGTCATCGTCGGCGCGGGCCCGGCCGGGCTCGCGGTCGCTTCCGCGCTGTGGCACCACGGCGTCCGCGACCTCGTCGTCGTCGATCGCGACGGCCGTCCCTGCGGCCGGTTCTTCGACCGCGTCGACCTGCTCGGCCAGCGCGTGCTGCGGTCGCCGTACGAACACCACCCCGGCGTCGAGGGCTACCGCGACTGCGAACTGCTGGACTTCGCCCGGCTGCACTGGTCGGTGCTGACCCCGGTGGAGCGCCGGGAGATCCGGATGGCGCAGGCCGGGCACCGCTCCGTCGTCCCCGTCGACGTCTTCGAGGCCTACTGCCGTCATCTGGCCGCGAGCCATCACGTCACCGAACGGACCTGGCGCGGTTCGGTCCGCGAGGTGCTGCCGACGTCGGACGCGGTCACCGTGCGCGCCGACCGGTTCTCCGTCACCGCGCGCCACACGGTGTTGTGCCTCGGCGAGGAGCGCCGGTCCGCACCGGACACCTGGTGGGGCGGCGGCTATCCGCCGCGTGGCGTGAGCTACTGGGACGAACCCGTTCCCCCCGGTGGAAAGCGGCTCGCCGTCGTCGGTGCCGGCCTCACCGCCGCGCATCTGATCTCCACCGGGCTCGCCGAAGGCCGCGAAGTGCACTGGGTGGTTCGCGAAGCGGGCGAACGCTACCAATGCGCCGACGTCAACTCGTCGTTCTTCCGCCCGGAAGGCCGCGCCCGCTTCGACGGCGTGAGCTGGTCCGACCGGCTCGAACTGATGGGCCGCTTCCGGCGCGCGTCGATCATGTTCGAGTTCCGGCCGATGCTCGAAACGGCCGAAGCCGAAGGGCGGCTGGTCGTGCATCGCGGCAAGGCGATCACGAAGGTGACCCCGGGCGTCGGCCTTCACCTCGAAGACGGTTCGCGCGTCTCCGTGGACCACGCCGTCCTGGCGCTCGGCACCACGCCGTCGATCGGTGACGGCCTGATGCCCGACGACGCCGTTCTCGACCGCGGCGGCTGGCCTCAGCTGGACGAGCGCACCTTCGCCTACGTCGGCGCGCCCCGGGTCTTCGCCGTCGGCGCGGCCGCGGGGATGGCGCTCGGCCCGGCCGCCCGCAACATCGACGGCCACCGCGTCGCCACCGCCCGGGTCGCGGCCGCCGTCGCCGAGAACCTGCGCCGGGACACCCCGCAGCGGGTGGCCGCCAAGGACGTCGCCCGTGTCTGAGCCCTACGACTCCCGATTCACCCTGCCCTCGATAGACGACTCGCCGTCGACGGAGTCGGGGGTGATCCTCATGGGCCTGGACGCCGGACGGCTGCTCGCCGGCGTCGGGCTGGCCCGGCTCGCCGATGAGCCAGCGCTGGTCGCCCTCGCCGTGGACCAGGCCCGGCACGACGCGCTCGACCTGGGCATGGACGCGCTGGTCGAAGCCGGGATCATCCGCTGGCGCGCGGTCCGCCCGCTGATCGAAGCAGGTCCGGAGATGACAACGGCCGGTTCCCTGCGCAGAGAATGGGAACACGCCGCCGCGCGGGTCACCGCCACGGTGACCGGGCTGGGACCGGCGTCGGTGGCGTGCCTCGCGGCCTGCTGGCTGCGTCGCGACGACGTCGACGCCATGGCCGAGCTCGCCGGACGCGGGCGGGCGCCGGAAAAGGGGAGCGGTACCAACGATGTCCTATCTCGGGTCTTTGCCGACTGACGCCACCTTGCTGCAGGTCTTCCAGAAGTTCCCGGCCCCGGCGTCGAAACTGCTGGACTTCCACGAACTGATCATGCGGGCGCAGTCGGCGTTCGACGCGGGGCAGCGGGAGCTGATCGCGGCCTACGTCTCCGGCGTCAACGATTGCCGGTACTGCCACGGCGTCCACACCGTCACCGCGGAGGCTTTCGGTGTGCCTGAAGGACTTCTGGCCGCCGCGCTGACCGACCTCGGCTCCTCGCCCGTGGACGAACGCATGAAGCCCGTGCTGGCCTACGTGGGCAAGCTGACGCGGACGCCGTCGCTGATGACCGACGCCGACGCGGAAGCCGTGTTCGCGGCGGGCTGGGACGAGGCCGCGCTGCACGACGCCGTGCTCGTCTGCGCTCTGTTCAACTTCATGAACCGGATGGTCGAGGGACTCGGGATCCGCGCCGACGCCGCTTACGCGAAGACCTCGGGCGTGCGGCTGAAGGAAGGCGGGTACGCCGGCCTGGCGCGCCTGCTCGCCGGGTGACTACGCCATCCAGGTGAGGAACACGGTCAAGTGACCACAAGCCGTCACCGTGCCCCGTTGGGCTCACTCTGACACTTTCCGTGACCGAAAAAGGCCTCCACTGCTCCATTCGATAGTCATGACCGGGGAAGTGGAGCAGCTTGGCGAACCTTCTGGCGTAGGCGAAAAGCACATCCCCGCGATGATGCATGGCACTGGCCGTGACCAGGCCTCGGGAAGCACGATTTCCTCATCGAAGGAAAACCACCGAAAAGCCTGGGAGCCACTCGATGAAGAACGCTGTGACCGACAACGTCCGCTCGCTCTTCGCCGTCCAGGGAATCGACACCGATTCCGCCCGGAATCAGGTCGAGCTGGTGATCGACCGCTTCGACCACTGGACCAACCAGCCGCGTGGTGAGGTCTTCAACTGTTTCACCGGCGCCTGTTGCACCGCCCCGCCGCTGGCCGAGGCGAGCTGAGAGCATCCGCCGCCGCCCGTTTCCCGCCTCTCCGGACGCGGGAAACGGGCGGTTCGTGCTTCCCCGTCCCAGCCGCCCACCGGCCGCGGCGACGGAAAGTCACCGACCGACTGCGGAATCCGTAGCCAGGCGACCCTTTTGCCGTAGTGCCTCCGAAGTGGACCAACCTGACTCACCACCCGAACGGTGGAACGCGTTCCGTCCGGGCGTGTTTATCTTGGGCCCACGGGGGTGTGCGTTGAAGGGGCGGCGCGATGGTGATCCGGGTTCTCGTGGCCGAAGACATGCACATCGTCAGAGGAGCGCTCGTCGCGCTGCTGCGGCTGGAACCGGATATCGAAGTGGTGTCCGAAGTGGCGTGCGGTGACGAGATCCTCGCCGCCGCACGGACTTCGCGGACCCAGGTCGCGGTCATCGACATCGATCTTCCCGGCAAGGACGGGCTCACCGCGGCCACCGAACTCCACGAGCAGCTTCCCGAGGTCAGAACCCTGATCTTGACCAGCCTCGGCAGGCCCGGCACGCTCCGCCGGGCCCTGGCGGCCAAAGTGAACGGGTTCCTGTTGAAGGACGCCCCGGCGGAGAAACTCGCCAACGCCGTGCGTGGCGTGGCGGCCGGACGGCGGATGGTCGACGGCGATCTGGCGCTCGCCGCCTGGGACACCGTGGAATGCCCGCTGACCCCGCGTGAGATCGACGTCCTGCGGCTGACCGCGGAAGGCCGCGACACCCTGGAGGTCGCGGCGAAGGCCTTTCTCTCCACCGGAACCGTGCGCAACTACCTGACCACGATCGTTTCGAAGCTCAACGCCCGCAACCGGGTCGACGCGATCCGCATCGCCAAGGAGTCCGGCTGGATCTGAGCGCGCCCTAGACGGGCACGACCGCGCGCAGCCGGAACCGCCCGTCGGCCTCGACCCCGGCCGTCAGCTCGCCGCCGAGTCCGGCGACACGGTCGGACATGTTCGTGATGCCGCTGCCCGCGGCCTCGACCCGCATCGGCTGCTCCGGCTCCGGCGGCCGCCCGTTCTCGACGCCGTCGTTGACGATGTCCAGCGCGACGCCGTCACCGGTCCGCCGCACGGCGATCTCGCAGCGTTCGACCTTGCTGTGCCGCAACACATTCGTGACGCCCTCGCGCAGCACCACGGCCAGCACCGTCCGCACCGTCGCCGGCAGGTCCTCGTGCTCGATCTCCAGCCGCACCTGGACGTCGGCGGCCACCAGCACCGCCTGCGCCGACCGGGACTCCTGATCCAGCGACAGCTCCCGGTAGCCGCTCGCCACCGAGCGGACGTCGGTCAGCGCCTGCCGTGTCAGCCCGAGGATCTCCAGCAGCTCGTCGGAGGCGCGGGTGGTGTCGATGTCCATGATCCGGCTGGTCAGCTCGCTCTTGAGGGCGATCGCCGACAGGCTCATCCCGAGCAGGTCGTGCAGATCGCGGGCGAACCGCAGCCGCTCCTCCGCGACCGCGACCTCGGCGAGGCGCTTCCTGGTCTCGCCCAGTTCGGTCACCAGCCGGATCAGCCAGATGAGACCGAAGACCATCAGCCCGGTGTTCAGGATGGACGCGAAGCTGTAGAAGCCACCGAGGAAGTCGGTGCCGTATTCGATCCGGATCAGCACCACGCCGGCGGCGGTCGCGGCGAACGCCGTCCACCCCGCCAGCGGCGGCAGCACCAGGAGCGCGGTGCCCGCGAACAGACTGGGCAGGCTCACCCAGGTGTGCCCGAGCGGGATCAGCGGCAGGAAGATCAGGCAGGCCTGGACGAACAGCAGCGCGTAGGTCTGCCGGGAGCGCAGCCGGAGGTTCGGCCGGGCGAAATAGGACAGTTGCAGCGTGATCAGCGCGGTGAGGTAGCCGGCGATGAGCGCGAGGGACCAGCCGTCCTCGGTCAGCATGAAGGCCCGCGCCATCGCGGAGAGACCGAAGAGGATGAAGACCACCGTCAGCGTCCATTGGACGTTCCTGGCGTCGATCCGGGACCAGTGCCCGGGCCCCTGGGCCAGCGCCGTCTCGGTGGGTTCGATCCGGTCGGGCACCGGGAGGTCGGCGCTCAGCCACCACCGGCCCGCCGCGTCGGGGCCCGCGTCCAGCGTCCCGCCGTGGCCGGAGACCTCCGCGATCACCTCGCGCAGGCTCTCGGCCGTCTCTTCCGGGAGGTCCTCGTGCGCCGCTCCGTCGTGGACGATCTCCAGCGTGACCCGGCCCGCGTTCTCGCGCACGGTGATCTCGCACTGCTCGACACCGGTGTAGCGGAGCACGTTCGTGACGCCCTCCCGCAGCACCTTCGCCAGCAGGGTGCGCAGCTTCACCGGCAGTTCGACCTGCTCGAGGTCGACCCGCACGGCGACGTTCGACGCCGAGAGCAGCGACACCGCGGTCCGCGATTCCTTCTCGAGCGAAAGCTCCCGGTACCCCCTGGCCACCGACCGCACGTCCGACAGCGTCCGCTGGGCGATCCCGGTGATCTCGGCGAGTTCCTCGCGCGCCCGGTCCAGCGACTTGCGCAGCAGCCGGTGCACCAGCTCGCCCTTGAGCGCGATCGCGGACAGGCTGAGCCCGAGCAGGTCGTGCAGGTCCCTCGCGAAGGCCAGCCGCTGCTCGGCCACGGCGCGCCTCGCCAGCTCGGTCCTGGCCTGGTGCAGTTCGGTCACCAGCCGCGCGAGCCAGGTCAGCAGGTACACGACCAGCGCGTAGAAGACGGCGGTGATGCTGTCGAACACCGCGCCGAGCCACGTGTCGTCGTAGGTCCACAGGATCCACGTCGTGCCCGCCATGAACACGGTGAACACCGTCCAGCCCGTCCGCGGCCGGAACAGCAGTAGCGCGCTTCCCGCCGCGAGGGTGGTCAGCGAGCTCAGCGCCGCCTCGAAGTGCAGCGTCGGCAGGTAGGCCAGGCACGCCTGGACCACCAACATGACTTTGGCGACCTTGGTGTCGAGGCGGACCGCCGGACGGCTGAAGTACAGCAGCTGGATCGCCAGCACGGGACCGACGTACAGCACCGCCAGCAGGCCCTGCCAGAAGTCCACCCCGGGCCGCGTCAGGACGGCGAGGAGACCGAACAGACAGGAGTTGACGAAGACGACGGTGATGATCAACCCGGCGAGGAACAGCGCTCTGCGGGGGCGCCGGTCGATCCCGGCGGTCCCCAGTGGTTCGGCGGTCACCGCGAGCTGTTCCGGCACAGGCACCCCAGTGGTAACAGGAGACGTCTCATCTTCGTTGTGCTTCGCCCTCACGACGGCCGAGGCAGGGCGCCGCACGACCTTCCATCGCGGTGTATTCGGATCCTAACCCATGCTCGTTACCCCCGTTGATCCTTCAAGGTAAGGGAGAACGACGAACAGGGAGACGTTTTCCCCGCCGGGGGCAGGGAAAATCCTGACTGCCCCGCGACCGGGTGTGGGACGTTCGGACCCTGCGGAGGATCGCGGAACACGCCACGATGGAAGACGTGAGTCGCTCCTGGGTTCCACTGTGTACGCAACCGTGTACGACACACGGGGCGGCCTCTCGCGGCGCGTGGGAGCCGGGGGCCTTAAGCTCGGCGTATGGCCAGGTATTTCGACGTACATCCGGAAAATCCGCAACGGCGCGCGATCGGACAGGTCGTCGACATCCTGCGCGAAGACGGGCTCATCGCGTACCCGACGGACTCCTGCTTCGCCCTCGGCTGTCAGCTGGGGAACAAACAGGGCATCGACCGTATCCGGAGCATCCGCAAGCTGGACGACCGCCACCACTTCACCCTGGTGTGCCAGGACTTCGCCCAGCTGGGCCAGTTCGTGCACGTGGACAACGCGGTCTTCCGCGCGATCAAGGCGTCCACGCCGGGCAGCTACACGTTCATCCTCCCGGCCACCAAGGAGGTTCCGCGCCGTCTGCTGCACGCCAAGAAGAAGACCGTCGGCGTGCGCATCCCGGACCACGTGGTCACCCAGACGCTGCTGGGCGAACTCGGCGAACCACTGCTGTCGAGCACGCTGCTGCTGCCCGACCAGGAGGAGCCGATGACCCAGGGCTGGGACATCAAAGAGCGGCTGGAGCACGTGGTGGACGCGGTGATCGACTCCGGCGACTGCGGGGTCGAGCCCACCACGGTCATCGATTTCTCGTCGGGGGAGCCGGAGATCGTGCGCCACGGCGCCGGCGACACTTCACGCTTCGAATAGGCACCTGGAGTGACCGCGCGGGACCGGTGTCTCGGCCCGGTCCCGCCGCGGACACGTCCTCAGTGCGTGACGAGCCCTTCGGTCTTCGACGGCGCCGAGGGGATGTGGAACAGCCTCGTGAACAGCTCCAGCCGCGCCGGGTCGCCCTTGATGGCGACAGCGCCGCAGGTGAGCGCGCTCGTGGCGTCCAGTTCGCCGTTCAGCAGCTTGAGCATGAGCGGCCCGCGCGGCTCGATGACGAGGTCCGGATCCGGATGCGGGCCCTCGCCCGCGGTCACCGCGCCGTCCTCCACCACCGCGTGGACGATCATCTGGTCGCCCATCTGTTCAGCGCCGTAGTGCAGCTCGAACGAGCCACGGACGCCGCGGGCCGCGTCCGGCTGGAACGTCGTGTACAGCGACAGGATGGCCGCGTCGAGGGTGAACAGGTCGTCCGCCGCCGGGTCGGTGAGCGAACGGGCACCCCACAGGCCCAGCTGCAGCAGGATCTGGTCGAGGTCGTTTCCGTACTCGGTCAGCTCGTAGACCACCCCGGCGTCGAGCTGCGAAAGCACCCGTCGCTGGACGACGCCGTGCCGTTCGAGTTCGTTGAGCCGGGTCGACAGGATGCTCGTCGGGATCTTCGGCAGGCCCTGCTGCAGCTCGTCGAAGCGCTTCGGGCCGAGCACCAGGTCGCGGATCACGAGCAGGGACCAGCGTTCCCCGATGATCTCGAGCGCGCGGGCGAGGCCGCAGAACTGGCCGTAGGTGCGAGCGGTCATGCTTGACTCCTCAACTTCCTGGATCTGGTGGCGGGGTGGTGCTCGTTCAGCGGATCGGGTGTCCCTCGGAAAGCAGTTCGCGGTGCAGCTCTCGCAGTTCGGCGCAGGGTTTCACCCCCAGTTCGTCCTCGAGCCTCGCCCGCAGCCAGTGATAGGACGCCAGCGCGTCGCTGCGCCGCCCGCTGAGTCCCAGCGCGCGGATCAGCTGGCCGTGCAGGGTTTCGTCGAACGGGTTCGCGGTGGTCAGCGACCGCAGCACGCCGAGCATCTCCCGGTGCCGCCCGGACCGGATCTCGGCCTCGATCCACAGGTCACGGGCGTTGCGCCGGTGCTCCAGCAGATAGACGGTGTAGGCGGCCAGGGTCGGTCCACAGTGGATGTTGGCCAGCGGGGGACCGGACCACAGGTCCAGCGCGGTACGGAAAGCGTGGGCGGCCGCCGCGTTGTCGCCCTCGTCCAGCAAGGTGCGGCCTGCTTGCTGCAGCCGCTGGAACTCCGACACGTCGACCACCGCCGGATCGACGTCCAGCCGGTACCCGGGCGGGCAGGTGATCAGCAGGTCGCCGGTGCCGTCGGGGTCGAGGTGGCGGCGGAGGTGGTGGACGTAGGTGTGCAGGGTCCGGCGGACGCTGCGCGGGGGCGCGGCGTTCCACAGCTCGTGGACCAGGGAGTCGACGTGGACCGTCTTGCCGGGACGGATGAGCAGCATCGCCAGTAGTTGCAGGAGTTTCGGCGTGCTCGGCGCGCGATCGGCGCCGCCGGCGTGCAGTTCGAGAGGGCCGAGGAGCCGCGCGCGTACCGCGTCCGGCACCCGGTTCGAGGCTACCGGTGCGGTGGCCGTGTCTCCCTGGTCGATGGTCATCGCGTGCATCCCCTGCCCCTCCGGCGGACTCCCCCTCTGTGACGGTGACAGAGGGAGAACCTTCGGAACAGTGCCGGAAACACCCGGCGAACCGTGATTTCTTCGTTGCCGCGTATGCGATCGTCATGACCTGGAGCACGGAACCGTTCGCGGCAAAGGAGAAGACGCGCGCGGGTCAGAGCCAGTCGGAGTCGGTGGCGATGCGGATGGCGTCGACCCGGTTGCGGGCGTTGAGTTTCGTGACCACCGTGGCGAGATAGTTCCGCACGGTACCCGGTGACAGGAACAGTTCCGCCGCGATGTCGGCGACCGTGCGCCCGTTCGCGGCGAGGCGGAGGATCTCGACCTCCCGCGGGGTCAGCGGGCAATCCTCCGTTTCCCAGGCGGACAACGCGAGTTCACTGTCGATGACGCGGCGGCCGATGGCGACCGAGCGGACGGCGTTGGCGAGCTTGTCGGCGGGCGCGTCCTTGAGCAGGAAGCCGTTGACCTTCGCGTCGAGCGCGCGGCGCACCGTGCCCGGACGCCCGAGCGAGGTGAGGATCAGCGTGCGGACGCTGGGAAGTTGCTGGTAGAGCTCGGAAGCGGCGGCGAGTCCGTCCTTGGCGGGCAGGTCGATGTCGATGATCGCGACGTCCGGGAGGTACTCCGCGGCCATCGGGAGGATCTTGTCGCCCGAGCAGACCTCCGCGACGACCTCGATGTCCTGTTCGAGGTTCAGCAGAGCGACCAAGGCGCCGCGGACCATGTGCATATCCTCGGCCAATAGGACTCGGATCACTCCGACCTCCTCTTCCCCAAAACGCGCTAACTCTCAGTGTACATATCAAACCCGGAAGAGTGAATCTGAATCGCACGATTCAAGGTTGTGCTTTTTTCGGCGGCCTGCTCGGTCGATCAATGCCCTGGTGAGCTGCGGTGATGCCGAAGCTTCGAGGGGTATGAAACTGCTATCGATCGATTACCCAGTGTCAGGATAGAAGACGGTAAAATTGCCGCCATAAGTGCTTTTCATTCCCCGTGAAGTACGTACCACTCCGGTGAATTGGACTGGCGAACGGGTGAAATCGCCATTGTCAATGGCGGGGATGGACTGTTCGGCGGTACCGGCTACGACCTCGATCGACCGTCGAGCGGACGGCGAGCACGGCGTGGTCTCCTCGGCAAGAGCCGAGTTCGCGCGAAGCCGCCACTATCCACAAAGGACGTATGTGATGAGCTCACTGCTGGGTGCCCTCCGTCAGGCCGTGTTCGCACCTTCGCTGGCTTCGGTCAGCTTCGAGGGACGCGGGTTCGGGGTGCCGCCGACGCCGGCGACCGCCCGGCTGGAGTCGATCCCGCAAGCGGTGGTGTGCGGGTTCGAATGGGGGATCCACGGGCCCGCGCTGTGGGAGGCCGAGCGGCGGCTGGACATGGTCGAGCAGGAGATGCGCGGGTTCGCCTACGAGGGCGCGGCGATGGCGTTCACCATCCTCGACGTCATGCCCGGCGGCCGGAAGGACCGCACGGCCGAACTGATGAGCGGCCCCGGCCTCCCGCACGTGTTCCTGACCTACATCGGCATCGGGTTCGCGATGGCCCGGCTGCCCCGGCCGCTGTGGAAGAAGGTGCTGCCGGATCTGGACGGCGTCCCGTTCCATCCGACGATGAGCTGGCTGGCCGTCGACGGCTACGCGTTCGACCGCGCGTACTTCGACACGCGCAAGTGGGTCGACGGGCAGTTCGTCCCCAAGCCGTACCCGTGGGCGGGCGCCCCGGCGTACTTCCCGCGCGCCTGTGACCAGGGCATCGGGCGGGCGCTGTGGTTCATCAACGGAGCGGACCCGGTGAAGGTCGCCGCGGCGGTGAACCGCTTCCCCGCCGGACGCCGCCCGGACCTGTGGAGCGGCGTCGGGCTGGCCTCGACCTTCGCGGGCGGCTGCGATCAGCCGGGGCTGGCCAGGCTGCGCGAGTCGGCGGGGGAACACCAGGACGAACTCGGCCTCGGTGTCGTGTTCGCGGTGAAGGCGAGGACGTTCTCCTCGTTCGTCCCCGCGCACACCCGCCGCGCCGCGCGGACGCTCGCCGGGCTCAGCATCGAGGAGGCCGTCGACCTGGCCGACTCGACCGAGGTCGTCGAGAACGACGCGGACGGGACGCCCGCCTACGAACTCTGGCGGCAGAACATCCGCGAGGGCTTCGCTCCCTCGGCGGGCCGCCTGTCCGCCTGAGACCCCGCTCCCGTGGATGTCATGAAAGGGTCGTTCAAGACATTTTTTGTCTTGAACGACCCTTTCCTGACACTGGGGTGAAGGTCAGGCCGCGCGCTTGACGGGCTCCGGCCGGTGCCGCAGGTCGGGCAGCGCGAGCAGGACCGGCGGGTCGAACAGGCGCTTGGGGCGCATCCGCAGGTCCGCCAGCCGCGCGGTGACGCCCGGCTCGACGGTGATCGGGCCGTGGTGCCCGGTGAACCCGGTGCCGCGGCGGGTGAGCGGCCCGGTCACGCAGTGCGCGACGAGGTGCCAGGTGCCTTCCGGGACGTCGGTCAGCTGATAGGGGCCGGGGACGTCGATGACCGTGTAGCGCACGGGCGCGCCCTCGGGGATGCGAGTCGGGAAAAGACCGACGAAGACGAGGCCGGGCGAGATCTCCGGCGGCGCCGACACGAAACCGCGGACGATCGCCGGCTTCGGGCCGGGACGGGGTTCGCCCGCCAGACGGTGCTGGAAACCGCCCTGCTGGCGGTACGCGGAGGGGGAGAGGCCGACGCGGCTGCTGAACCGCGTGCTGAAGGTGCCGACACTGTTGTAGCCCACGCGGTGACTGATGTCGGCGACCGTGATCGAGGTCGTCAGCAGCAGGCGCTTGGCTTCGTCGAGCCGCAGCGCGGACAGGAACCGGCCGGGCGAGACGCCGGTGGCCTGCTGGAACACCCTGGTGAAATGGAATTTGCTGAAGGTCGCCGCACGGGCGATGTCGTCGATAGTGAGCTCTTCGCCCAGTTTCTCGTTCATGGCGCCAATGGCTCGCTCCACGGCTCGCCGGACAGTCTCATCCATTGTACCGTCCTTTCGCTCGAGGAATTCCGGTGTGCTTTGTGGTTTCCGACAGTAGTGTTCGCCGCCGCTTCTCCTGAAGTGCTTGATTCACCGCCGGATATGGATTCATGTGTGCGGCGACGTGAAAATTTCACGGTCACCCCGGCGGGTCCGAGGAAGGCCGCACATCATGGGATGACCGTGCGAAAACCACAGGTCGGCGGTGGTGTGAACACTGGATCTTCGCGTCGGGCGGCCGCAAAATTCCTGGTAGCGCATTCACGCCGGAACTACCCCGGCCGTGTTGGTGCGGTCCGAAGAACGTATTCCCGCGGCAACACAGAACCGGCCCTTGACCGCGTCCCCCCGCGGCGGTCAAGGGCCGGTTTCCATTTCGCGGGACGGGTGTGTGAGGATAGTATTGTCGGCTCGTGGGGCGAGGCGCAGGCGAAAGGCAGATGGGGTCGATGATCAAGGTCCTGGTGGCGGAGGACATGCACATTGTCCGTGGGGCTCTGGTCGCGCTGCTCGGCCTCGAAGCCGACATCGAGGTCGTCGCCGAATGCGCCAGCGGTGACGAGATCCTCCCGCTCGCCCAGTCCGCGCGCCCCGACATCGCGCTCATCGACATCGATCTCCCCGGCAAGGACGGGCTCACCGCGGCCGCCGAACTCCACGAGCAACTGCCCGAGGTGCGCACGCTGATCCTCACCTCGCTCGGCAGCCCCGGCACCCTCCGGCGGGCGCTGGCCGCGAAGGTCAACGGTTTCCTGCGGAAGGACGCGCCCGCCGACAGGCTGGCCAACGCGGTCCGCGGGGTCGCCGCCGGGCGGCGTGTCGTCGACGGCGACCTGGCGCTCGCCGCCTGGGACAGCGAGGAATGCCCGCTCACCGCCCGCGAGATCGAAGTGCTCAGGCTGGCGTCGGTCGGCTCCGAGCCGACCGAGATCGCGGCGGAACTGTTCCTGTCCGCCGGTACCGTGCGGAACTACCTGACGACGATCGTTTCGAAGCTCAGCGCCCGCAACCGCGTCGACGCGGTGCGGATCGCGCGGGAGTCCGGCTGGCTGTGACGCCGGACCTCTTCATCGGGTCGGCACGTTCATCGTCGCGTGGGCGAGATCCGCGGCGAATTCGCCGGGGGAAGCCGCTTCCGCGAGCAGACGGCGTTGCCGGGCCGCGCCTGTCCCGTGCTCGAACAGCGAGTCCAGCCCCCGCTCGACGTCTTCGGTGTCGCCCGCGGCACCGAGCGCCGGCCGGATGAAATCGACGAGTTCCCCGAGCAGGTCGCGCTGATCGGCCTCCCTGCCGGTGAAGACGTCGACGCCCGGCCCGTCGAGGCCGCGGCGCGCGGCGGCCGTCAACGCCGCACCGATCCGGGCACCGCGGGCTCGCGGCGGCCTCGCGGTTCCGGCGCAGGTCGCGACCAGTCCGCGCACCAACGCCGCGAGCAGCACGGCGTCGTCGACGGCCAGGCAGACGTCGGCGATCCGTACCTCGACAGTGGGATAGCGAGGGGAAAGGCGGGCGTAGAAGTACACGCCCGCCGCGTCGAGGGCGGCGCCGTGACGCAAGGCGTCCCCGATACTCCGGTCGTAGGCGGCCGCACCGGGCCATTCGTCGGGAGGTTTCGCCGTCGGCCACCGGTCCCAGATCGGGAAGCGCCTGCTCGACCAGCCGGAGTCGGTGCCGTTCTCGACCGGGGAGTTGACACTGAGCGCCAGCAACGGGGCGAGCCACGGCCGCAGCCCGGCGAGGACCCGCGCGCCGAGATCCCGCGAAGGCAGGCCGACGTGCACATGGCAGGCGCACGTCCCCGCTTCGTCGATCAGCTCGGGGAACGCCTGCGCCAACCGCCGGTAGCGGGGATCGGGCGTGAGCGCGTCCGGCCGCAGTTCGCCGGGCGGGATCCCCGCCGCCACCATCAGGCAGCCGTCGGCCTCGGCCGCCCTCGCGACGGTCTGCCGCAGCCTCGTCAGTTCCGACCGCACCTCGTCGAGGCCGCGGCAGACGTCGGTCGCGGTCTCGATCTGGAATCGCATCAGCTCACCGGTGACGCCCGGTCCGGGCGCGAGGTTCTCGAGAAGATCGGGTGCGCGCAACGCGACCGAGCCGTCCATCGGGTCCAGGAGGACGAACTCTTCTTCCACACCGAGCGTGAAGTTCATGCCGTCAAGCGCCATGGTTCTCCGTTTCTGGTGATTTCCGCCGGTACCAATGAATCTCCCCCTTCGAGCCCGGCGAGGAAAGGGCCGGTGTGCTGAACTTCGTTGCGGCGAAAGTGTTTCGCGGTCTCACTGACGGTCTAGTCTCGGTTCATGATCGATCTGTATCCTCCTGTCGAGCCCTACGACTCGGGACTGCTCGATGTAGGTGACGGCAATCTCGTCCATTGGGAAACCTGCGGTAACCCGGCCGGGAAACCGGCGGTCATGCTGCACGGCGGCCCCGGACAGGGCTGCACCCCCGGCATGCGGCGGATGTTCGACCCGGCCCGCTACCGCGCGGTGCTGTTCGACCAGCGCGGTTGCGGCCGCAGCACCCCGCACGCGAGCGACCCGGCGACAGACATGCGGCACAACACGACGGAGCATCTCGTCGCCGACATGGAACGGCTACGCGAACACCTGGGCATCGAACGCTGGCTCGTCACCGGCGGATCGTGGGGCACGACGCTCGCACTCGCCTACGCCGAACGATTCCCGGAGCGGGTCACGGAGATCATCGTCAGCTCCATCAGCACGACACGCCCTTCCGAGATCAACTGGTTGTATCACGGCGCCGGCCGCTTCTTCCCCGAAGAGTGGGCCCGCTTCCGCGGCGATCTCTCCGGCGACCTGGTCGCCGCCTACGCACGGCTCCTGGCGGATCCCGACCCGCACATCCGGACCGAGGCCACCCGTTCCTGGTGTACCTGGGAGGACACTGTGCTTTCACTGGAGCCAGGCGCGACCGTCCACAAAGGTCCCAACGGCGAGTGGGAACTGGCATTCGCACGAATCGTCACGCACTACTACTCTCACGTGGGCTGGCTGGAACCGGGGGCGCTGATCCGCGATGCCGCCCTGTTGCGGAACATCCCCGGCGTACTGATCCACGGGCGCCGGGATCTGAGCTGCCCAGTGGACACGGCCTGGGAACTCGCCCGCGCCTGGCCCGGAGCCGAACTGCTGATCGACGACGGCTCAGGACATCGGTCCAGCGACGCGAAACGGGCCTGGAAGCTGGACGCGCTGGACCGGTTCGCCTCACGCGGGTGATGACACGAACGCGAGTAGTCGACTAAGGATCCTGTGTGTGGGTTTGATGTGGTTGCCCGGCGGTCTTCTGCGAGGGGTGGGGCAGCGGCGTCTGTGGGAGTTCCTGCCGCAGGAGCTGCGGGACCGGACCGAAGCCAGTGTGGCAGCTGCTGGCCGAGTTACTGTCGGCACGACGTCACCCCGGCGGATGCCGTTGATCCACGCGATCCCGCCAGTGCGGGGCCACTGCGGCGACGGCCACGACAAATACCGCCGCCTTGTCCGCGCCGTGGGAGTCACACCCGCCATCGCCCGCCGCGGCGAACGACACGGCTCTGGTCCGGGCTCGTTGGGTGGCGCAAGTAGTCGGCTGCTTGCGGGATGGTCGGTCTATGTTCTGAGGTGCATGGTGTTGCGTCTGGGTTCGCCGGCGGGGTCGAGGTAGGTGGGGGCGGTGAATTCGGGAAGTCCGTCTTGGGCTATCCGGACTTTCCATTCGCTGCGGTGAATCAACCGGTGATGACGCGAGCACAGGAGCACGAGATTATCGATTTTCGTTTCCCCGTGATGCCG